>JALNWS010000265.1 GCA_023230755.1 Azoarcus sp. | reverse complement strand
GACTTGGAGTAAAGGCCGAGCGGTGCGATCGGGGCCTTGATCACATCGCTCAGATCCAGACCTTTGTCCGCGGAAAACTTGCGCAGGTAGATCACGTGCTGGAACAGGTTGGCGTTGAGCGAGCCCTGGGCGAGGGCAAGATTGGGTTGGACGTAGTCGTTGAATTCGACCAGCTTCACCGTGTAGCCCTTGCTCTCCAGGATCGGCTTGATGCCGAGCTTGAGCTGGTCGAAGTTGGGGCCGGCGGTGGCGCCGAGGGTCAGTGCCTTCTTGTCCTGGGCAAAGGCCCCCGGCTGGGCGGCGACGATGCCGATGGCGAGCGTGGCGAAGGCGAGGGTGCGGAGCAATTTCATGGTGAGACCTTTTGGGAGTGGATGGCAGAAATGGGGTGGATGCGCGCTCAGCGCTTGTCGACATGCCGGGCCAGCCACTGCCCGAGTAACTGGATGCCCTGCACCATGATCACCAGCAGGACGATGGTGGCGATCATGACGTCGGTCTGAAAACGGTAGTAGCCGTAGCGGATTGCAAGGTCGCCGATGCCGCCACCGCCGACCACGCCTGCGACCGCCGAATACGACAGGAAGCTCACTGCGAGTACGGTCATCGCCAGCACCAGCCCGGAGCGGGCCTCGACCAGCAACACCTGGGTGACGATCTGCCGCGGGGTGGCGCCCATTGCTTCGGCGGCCTCGATGACGCCGCGGGGCACGTCGCGCAGGGTTTGCTCGATCAGGCGGGCAAAGTAGAAGATTGCCGCCAGCGACAGGGGCACGCTCGCCGCCAGCGGGCCGATCGAGGTGCCGACGATGTGGCGGGTGAAGGGGGATACCGCGACCAGCAGGATGATGAAGGGGAAGGAGCGGAAGACGTTGATCAGCGCGTTGGCCACCAGATTGAAATGGCGGTACCGCGCCAGCACCTGACCACGGCTGGTGAGGAAGACCACGATCCCCAGGCTGCCCCCGATCAACACTGCGGCAGTGAGGCAGATCGCCATCATCAGCAGGGTCTCGTTGATGGCCTTGGCGATCTCGGGCAGGAGCTCGATGATGTTGTCAAACATGGGCGGCCTCCCGTGCGAGGGCATGGGGGGCATAGCCTTGCGGTGCTGCACTCTCGCTGCCGCCGCCAAACTCGTTCAGCCAGCGCGCCAGTTGCGAATCCGGCGGAATGTGTCCGGCATCGAGCGACACGCGCTCGATGACGCGGCCGGCCTCCATCACCGACACCCGGTGACACAGTCGACGGACCACGCTCATCTCGTGGCTGACCAGCACGATGGTCACGCCGAAGCGGCGATTCACATCGGCGAGCACGTCGAGCAGCGATTGTGTGGTGCGCGGGTCGAGCGCCGATGTCGGTTCGTCGGCGAGGAGCACGTGTGGCTCGGGTGCCAGCGCGCGGGCAATGGCGACGCGCTGCTTCTGCCCACCCGAGAGCTGCGCGGGATAGGCGCTTGCCTTGTCCGACAGGCCGACGAACGCGAGGCAGGCGTCCACGCGATCGCGGATTCGGGCCGCCGACTCGCCTGCAATGCGCAGCGGAAAGGCGACGTTGTCAGCCACGCTGCGGTTATGCAGCAGGTTGAAGTGCTGAAAGATCATGCCGATCCGCCGGCGTGCGGCCCTCAGGCGATCGGGCGAAAGGGTCGTGAGATCTTCGCCATGAACGACAACCTGGCCTGCGTCTGGCTGCTCGAGAAGATTGATCAGCCGCAGCAGGGTGGACTTGCCCGCGCCCGAGAAGCCAATGATGCCGTGGATCTCGCCCTGGGCAACGTCGAGGTCGGTTGGCTCGACACCGACCTCGATGCCATCGATACCGGCAAAGCGCTTGCTCACGCCGTGCAGGCGGATGGCGGTTCCGAAAGGAGAAAGTGTGCCCATGAGATTGTCTTCGTGTGTCCTTGAAGCAACCCACTGTAGCAATCGTTGGTGCAGTGCAAAACGAATGCTTTCTGCTTTGCTTTCCCTGTTTTTTGCTGAGGAACGCTCCGAGAGTTCAGTCAGGCGCGCGCGGGTAGCTTTTTATGTAGTAGGGCGATTTGCTTATCCGAATTGTTTGTTTGTGCCTGTGATGTTGCACCTGCATAGTCGGCAACTGTTTGGACGGCAGCGTCTGTGATCCCATTGGACGTCGCTGCGTCGCTCCTTCGTATGAGTCACGGATGAACTCAACTTGATCCCGGAGGAGCGCTTGACCATCGAATTCAATACCGATGGATCGACTTCGTTGCGGTGTGCCCGGGTCGAGGGGAGTGGTTCGCAATGAACATCGCATGGACCGCGTTCACCCCCCGTCCAGGCACTGGGCGCTGGTGTGCTGATCGGCGCGGCGGCTGGACTGCTGCTGCTCGTCAACGGACGGATTGCAGGGGTTAGCGGCATCGTCAACTGCTTGTTGCACAGCTCGGGTCGAGCCGTCTGGCGAATCGCCTTCCTGGCCGGACTGCTTCTGTCGCCCTGGGCCCTACATGCCTACTTTCTCGGCGTGGGTGTGCCAGCGCCCTCCGTCGACCTGGCCCCGTACGGCTGGGGTGTGCTGGCGGTGGTGGCGGGCTTTCTGGTCGGCTTCGGAGGGCGGCTTGCCAATGGCTGCACCAGTGGGCATGGCGTGTGCGGGCTGGCGCGCCTGTCGTGGCGTTCGCTTGTCGCCACCCTGCTGTTCATGGCGTCCGGATTCCTGACCGTATATCTCGTTCGGCACGTGTTGGGGGGCGGACCATGGTGAACGCGTTTGCTGCGCTGGTCTCGGGCATCATCTTCGGTATCGGTCTGCTGCTGTCGGGCATGAGCGATCCGCAGAAGATGCTCGCGTTCCTCGATCTTGCCGGTGAGTGGGATCCCTCGCTGGCCTTGGTGATGCTGAGTGCGATCGGGACCTCACGTTTGTGTTTCGTGCTTGCCGCAAGGCGCGGCGAAACCATCACCGGCGCGCCCATACAGTTGCCCCGACAGACCGAGGTCGATCGGCGCCTGGTGGGTGGGAGCGTGGTGTTTGGCGTCGGCTGGGGTCTGGCCGGTCTCTGCCCCGGGCCGGCCATTGTCGGACTTGGTCTGGGCTATGGGCCGGCACTGGTCCTGGTGCCGGCCCTGCTTGGTGGTCTGTGGGTTGGTGGACTGTGGCTGGGGCGTGGTCGGGTGACGCCTCGCTGAATCCATGCTTCACCCGACTGCAGGCGCGTACGTTTCGTGTTACCCGGAAAATGTGCGGGGCCCCATGGATGACAATCAGGCAGCTTTGCGCCGGCTACGCGAGGTGAGCGAGGAGGTATCACTTTCGTGGTCGGATTCGGCGCTCGCTCCGGTCTCGGCCAGCTCCGCAACAGATTGATATCGCCCCTCAGGATCGAACAACCCGATCACTGATTGGGCAAGCTCCCTGAAGTAGGTCTCTCCGTGGCGAGAGAGTTCATTCCGGGTGCGGGACGAAATCTCTTGCAGGTGATGCGACCAGTCGATTGCGTGTTCCAGACGCGGCAGCACGAACGACTGTCCCACCGAGGAAATCTCGGCTGGCCCGCGTGCCAGGACAAGGGAAAGGGTGCCGGAAAGGCTGTCTCTGACCAGTGTGCGTGCCGCGTCGATGTTGAGGCTGGCGATTTGCTCGATCGCGGTGAGGTTTGCCTGTGCGATCGCAAACGCGCTACTGATGATGGCGTGCTGACGGAGCGAAGCGAAATGATCGTTGCTGAGCGACATGGAGGACTCCCGAGTGGCGGTTGAGGCGGCGTGTCAAGCCGGAATTCTGCAGGTAATTGAATCGAACGCTGAGTGGCTCGTGTGATGTAGCCCCGCATTCGATTCGAGTATGGCCGTCGCTCAAGGTCTTTTGAAATAAGGATTTGAGGAATGCAAATCAACGCGGCAGAGGGCAGCTCAGCGTCGGATAAAACCCCTGAATTCAAGCTGTCAGCTCAAGTTGGCCAGCGGTGTTCGCTAAACTGGTCGCGCAGGCGGCGCTTGTCGATCTTGCCGGTTGCGGTGTGGGGGATGGCCGCGATGATGGCCAGATCCTCGGGAATCCACCATCTGGCCACCTTGCCGCTGAAGTGAGCATGCATCTCGTTGCGTTCGAGCGTGCTGCCCGGCTTGAGCACCACGGCCATCAGTGGACGCTCGTCCCACTTCGGGTGCGGTACGGCAATCGCTGCGGCTTCAAGTACGGCCGGGTGGGCCGACAGGATGTTCTCCAGTTCAATCGAACTGATCCATTCGCCACCCGACTTGATCACGTCCTTGGCGCGATCGGTGATCTGCATGTATCCGGCCGGGTCGATGGTGGCGACGTCGCCGGTCCGGAACCAGCCGTCGGCGGTGAAGCCCTCCCCCGGCGCGCGCCCGAAGTACTGCCGTACCGCCCATGGCGACCGCACCACGAGCTCGCCGAAGGAGGCGCCGTCATGTGGCAGCGGGCTGTCGTCCTCGTCGAGGATGGCCAACTCTACGCCGGGCAGTGGACGCCCCTGCTTGTTGCGCCGCACTGCGGTGGCAGTCGGATCGAGGGTGGCGTTGTCGGCCTTGGGGGCGTTAACCACTCCGATCGGGCTGAG
>JALNWS010000264.1 GCA_023230755.1 Azoarcus sp. | reverse complement strand
GTCATCTTGCCCATCATCTTGGCGGGGCGCGTCGGGTAGTAGCGGCCAGCCATGGTCAGCACCAGGCTCACCATGCCGATGAAGGTGCCGCCGAACAGCAGGGCGCCGAAAATCGTAACCACGAGCCCGCCGACCACGACTGGCAGCAGGATGCCGACGATCTGCAGCACGGCAGCCAGGATCAGCGCATTCAGATCGCCCGTGCGACGGGCGATCAGATCCCAGTTGAAGCAGGCCGGTGTTGCCGCAATGCCGATGGCCATGAACACCAGCGTACCCTGGCCACCGAGGCCGGGTAGCCGGTCGACGATGGCGACGATGAAGGTGGCGCTGACCACGTAGCCGAAACCGGCACAGAAATAGGCCGCCATGAAAATGCGCATGAACAGCGCGCTGGGCGGCTTGTCGACCAGCTTCTGCCCGGTCTTGGTCAGGCCGCTGCTGTCGGGCGGAGGCAACCAGCGCAGTGCAGGGTACAGCAGCAGGCAGCCGATGACGGTAAAGGCGAACCATTGCCCGCGCCAGTCGAGCCATTGGCTCATCAGGGCCACTGCGAGTGCGCAGCCGGCGATGCCAATGCCGATGCCGGCGAAGTGGATGCCGAGTTCGCTGCGATGATTGTGGCGGATCAGCCAGTTGAGGATGAGGCCGGTGCCAAGCAACATGCCTGCCGCACTGCTGAGCCCGGCAACGAAGCGCGACACCGCCCACACCGTGACATCAGTGCTCATTCCCATCATCGCGGTGCTGAGAATCGCGACCACCATGCCGATGCGGTACAGCTTGTCCTTGAGCACCAGGTCGCTGATCAGTGAGGCGATGATCGCGCCACTGAGGTAGCCGGCATAGTTGATGGCCGCGAGCCAGCCCGCCTCGGCAACGCCGAGTCCGGCCTGTTGCTGCATCAATGGCAGCAGCGGCGTATAGGAAAAGCGGGCGACTCCCAACACGAGAATGAGGCTGAAAATGCCGGCGCTGAGTACTTTGAGGCGTTGTCTCTGATCGCTCATGGTATGCATCCATGGTTCTTTGTGGCGCTACCTTAAACAGGGTAATCTATCTGTGCAAATGATTTGTTTAGAACTGAGTGTTCTGTATTGGAGATATTGATATGGAGCTCGTCGCGTTACGCACCTTTCAGGCGGTGGTCGAAGAGGGCGGTATCCTCGCCGCCTCGCGCAAACTCAACACGGTGCAGTCCAACGTCACCAACCGCATTCAGCGTCTTGAGCAGGAGCTTGGTGCAGAGTTGTTCTTTCGCAAGGGGCGTGGCATGGAGCTGGCGCCATCGGGACGGGTGCTGCTCGATTACGCGCGCCAGATGCTTCAGCTCGAACGCCAGACCAGCGCCGCAGTCCGTCAGGTCGGTGAGAGCACCGGCGAACTGCGGGTGGGCTCGATGGAGACGTTTGCGGCCCTGCATCTGCCCGCCGCGCTGAGAGCCGTGCGGGCCGCCCATCCGGGACTGGTGCTGCGGGTGCAGACGCAGACCAGCGCGGCACTGGCCGAGATGGTGATCGAGCACAAGCTCGATTGCGCCTTTGTCGCGGGGCCGGTCATGCATGCAGACCTTCACTTCGACGAACTGCTGGTAGAAGAACTGGTTCAGGTCAGCGCGTCGGGCTTCAATCCGGTCAGTCAGCCACTGATCATCTTTCGCGAGGGCTGTGCCTACCGGACGCGCGCCTTGTCGTGGCAGCGGGCAACCGGCAACGCGATGGCCGATGCAATGGAGTTCGGCACGCTGGAGGGCATTCTCGGCTGTGTTGCCGTCGGCCTCGGGTGGACGCTGATGCCGCGTCGCGTCGTCGAGCAATCCCCGCATTTTCCCGGCCTGGTGGTCGAGACATTGCCCGAGGAGTTTGCGCGCGTGCCTACCGGCATGATCCGTCTGCGCTCGGCAGCACCGATGTCCGCGCTCAAGACGCTGTCAGATGCGGTGATCGCAAGGGTGTGACAGGCATCGGGTTGGCGATCGTGCCGCCCCGTTTCTGAGTGCAGTCATGCGCTTGCAGGCTTGCCGCAAGCGCATGCACGGTATCTGGCGCTCGGTCCCGATGGTGTCAATGAACACGCCGAATGCACGCAGCGCTGGGCGCGCTGCCGATGTCGGAAGACCTCTCGTGCCAGGGGTGGGGGCGAGTATCCTGGTACCCGTTGCGTGCCTATTTTGTTGCGTCTTCGATCCGGGTTGAGAGGTCGAGCCAGGTTTCCTCCTGGGCGTCGAGTTCTTCGGTCAGCTTCTGCACCTGGATACCGATCTCGCCGATTTCCTGTGGCGGTAACGGGGCGGCGAGGCGGGCTTCGAGTACGTGCTTTTGCGCCTGCAGTTCGAGAATGCGCTGCTCGACCTTGCCCAGATCGCGCCGCAGCACCTTGATGGCCTCCGGGTTCGGCTTTGCTGCTGTCTTGACCGGGGCGGCGACCGGCGCGGCCTCTTTCGCCGGGTTCTTCAGCGACTCCTTCAATTCTTCGCGGGCGCGCTTGGCTTCGTCGAGCAGGTAGCGCTGGTAGTCGTCGAGGTCGCCGTCGAAGGGCTCGATGCCGCCGTGCGAAACCAGCCAGAATTCGTCACACACCGAGCGCAGCAGCGAACGGTCGTGGCTGACCAGCATCACCGTGCCTTCGAACTCGTTGAGCGCCATCGCCAGCGCCTCGCGCGTGGCGAGGTCGAGGTGGTTGGTCGGCTCATCGAGCAGCAGCAGGTTGGGGCGCTGCCACACCAGCATGCATAGCACCAGGCGGGCTTTCTCGCCGCCGCTCATGGTGCCGACGGCCTGCTTGACCATGTCGCCGCTGAAGTTGAAGGTGCCGAGGAAGGTGCGCAGATCCTGTTCGCGCCCGCTCTGGCCCGCGGGCAGTCCTGCCCTGGCCATGCGTACCATGTGCTCGAGCGGGTTGTCCTGCGGGCGCAGCACGTCGAGTTCCTGCTGTGCAAAATAGCCAATGTTGAGGCCTTTGCCTTCCGTGATCTCGCCGGCGGTCGCCTTCAGCGCACGCGCAACAGTCTTGACCACGGTCGACTTGCCCTGGCCGTTGGCACCGAGAATGCCGATACGCTGGCCCGCCATCACCGACTTGCTGACATTGCGCACGATGACAGTGGGCGGCGTGCCGGCAGGCGCGTCTTCCGGCGGCGGATAGCCGAAGCAGGCGTGCTCCATGGTCAGCATGGGGTTGGGCAGGCTGGCCGGTTCCTTGAACTCGAAGGTGAAGTCGGCGCTGGCCAGCACCGGCGCCAGGCGTTCCATACGGTCGAGTGCCTTGACCCGGCTCTGCGCCTGCTTGGCCTTGCTCGCCTTGGCCTTGAAGCGCTGGATGAACTTCTGCAGGTGGGCGATCTTGTCCTGCTGCTTGGCGTAGGCGTTCTGCTGCAGTTCCATCTGCTGCGCGCGGGTCTCCTCGAAGGTGCTGTAGTTGCCGCCATAGCGCGTGAGCTTGCAGTTGTCGATGTGCAGCGTGACGTCGGTGATCGCATCCAGAAACTCGCGGTCGTGGCTGATCACCACCAGGGTGCCGTCGTAGCGCTTGAGCCAGGCTTCGAGCCACACCAGTGCGTCGAGGTCGAGGTGGTTGGTCGGTTCGTCGAGCAGCAGCAGGTCGGATGGGCACATCAGCGCGCGTGCCAGTTGCAGGCGCATGCGCCAGCCACCCGAGAAGCTGTTGACCGGACTGCACAGTTCGGTGGTCTTGAAGCCGAGGCCGAGGATCAGCGCCTGAGCACGCGCCTGCGCGTCGTGCGCTCCGGCGTCATGCAGGGCCATGTAGGCATAGGCCATGCGCTCGCCATCATCACTGGCTTCGGCCGCAGTCACTTCCTTCTGTGCGGCGAGCAGGGCGACGTCGCCCTCGATGACGAAATCGGTGGCGGACTGGTCGGTTTCGGGCATGTCCTGCGCGACCTGCGCCATGCGCCAGTGAGCGGGGACGCTGAAATCGCCCGCGTCTTCGTGCAGGGTGCCGTTGAGCAGGGCAAAAAGGGTGGATTTGCCGGCGCCGTTACGTCCGACCAGGCCGACTTTCTCGCCCGGGTTCAAGGTGACGGAGGCGTTGTCGAGCAGCACCTTGGCGCTGCGGCGCAGGGTGACGCTCTTGAGGGTGATCATGCTGGTGAAACTCCGGTGGATGGCCTGTTGGCAGCACGGTGCCGCGAGGCCGGTAAATCGATGTAGTGCAGCAGTTCCGGGGGCGGCGGTCGGGCGCGACCATGAAGGCGAAGCCCGGTCGCGGACGTTTGCCGTGGCGACCGTGTCCCGGCGAAATCAGCCTGTCGGAAGTGTTCCGTCCGTGTGCGTTGGCCCGAAGTATAAAGCAGTCGATCGGGGATGTCGGACGCAACGGTGCAGAAGTAGCAGACGATCCGGTCTCGGGACGCGGGTCGTTTCTTGTTTTTGCTCAAGGATTGTTGTCGCAGGCAGGGGCACGATGCGGGTCAATGCGTTGCCGGCCGCAAGGAAAGTCCGGACCAAAATCTGATGGAAGAGACCACGATGTTCGATACCTCCGTTCATTCATTTGACGCGCGTGGCGTTGCCAAGCGTTTTCGTCATGCTGCCATTTTTGGCGCACTCGAGGCT
>JALNWS010000263.1 GCA_023230755.1 Azoarcus sp. | reverse complement strand
GTCGGTAAAGCGCAGGCGTGCGAGCGGGTGCGGCGCGATCACTTCCATGCGTTCGGCCACTTCAAAGCCTGGCATGTCGGGATAGACAACAAAGGCCGAAATGCCGCGCGTGCCCGGTGCTTCTCCGGTGCGCGCAAACACGCAATACACATCGGCGATGCCGCCGTTGGAGATCCAGGTCTTCTCGCCGTTGAGGACGTAGTGATCGCCCTCCAGCCGGGCTTCGCAGGCCATTGCGCCCACGTCCGAGCCGGCGTCCGGCTCGGTCAGTGCGAAGGCAGAGATCCATTCACCACTGGCCACCTTCGGCAGCACGTGTTGCTTGAGCGCTTCGCTGCCCGACAGGGTGATGGCACCGGTGCCCAGGCCCTGCATGGCAAACGCGAAGTCGGCGAGACCGTCGTGGTAGGCGAGCGTTTCGCGCGCGATGCACAGCGAACGTGAATCGAGTTCGTCGAGCGCGCCGCCGTAGGCCGCCGGCACCGCGTAGCGCAGGAAACCCGCTTTGCCGAGCGCAGCCACCAGCTTGCGGCACGCGTTGTCGGTGTCGTGGTGGTCGATAGCGGGCATCGCGTTCGACGCCCAGTCGAAAATCGCGTCGGAGAGCTGACGATGTTCGGCGCCGTAGAACGGCAGGTCGAGTATTGAACGGTCCATGCGTGCCGCCCTCAGTTGCCTTCGAACTTCGGCTTCTGCTTCGAGGCAAAGGCCTCGAAGGCGCGCCGGAAGTCGCCGGTCATCATGCAGATGGCCTGGGCCTGGGCTTCGGATTCGATCATTTCCTCGATGCCCATTGCCCATTCCTGGTTGATCATGGTCTTGGTAACGGTGTGGGCGAACCAGGGGCCGTCTGCAAGCTTGTGTGCAAGCCCTTGCGCCTGTGCAAGCAGATCGGCGGACGGGTGCAGTGCGCTGAAGAATCCCCACGCAAGGCCTTCGTCAGCACTCATCGCGCGGCCGGTCATCAGCAGTTCGGTGGCACGACCCTGCCCGATCATCCGCGGCAGCAGGCCGCAGGCGCCCATGTCCGCACCGGCGAGGCCGACGCGGGTGAAGAGGTAGGCCGTCTTCGCCTCCGGCGTGCCGATGCGGAAGTCCGCGGCAAGGGCAAGCATGGCGCCCGCACCGGCGCAGATGCCGTCGATGGCGGCGACGATCTGTTGCGGCGCACGGCGCATGGCTTTGACGAGATCACCGGTCATGCGGGTGAATTCGAGCAGTTCGGGCATGCTCATCTTGGTCAGCGGTTCGATGATCTCGAACACATCGCCACCGGAGCAGAAGTTGTTGCCGGCGCCGTGGATGACCACCGTGCGAACGTCGCTGGCGTAGGTCAGGTCCCGGAAGAGGTTACGCAGTTCGGCGTAGGAGTCGAAGGTGAGCGGGTTCTTCTTGTCGGGGCGGTTCAGGGTGATCGTCGCCACCCGCCCGTCGTCGGAACATTCCCACTTGAAGTGGCGTGCCGGATAGTCCTTGAACGGACGTTTGTGGTCATTCATCGAAAGTTCTGCCATGGCCTCTCTCCCTCTTCTCTCTCGGTCTGTGCAGGTCCAGCCTGCTGACTGTTAGTAGTGACTGCCGTAGTGCCTTGTCGCCGCCCATTGCCTGCGCTGACGGTGAGCACACCGTGTGTTTGCTCCGCGGCAGCGGAACTCGCTGCGCTGCGCTTGCTCGGACAGTCCTCGCCGCTGCACAAACACACAGCGCACTCACCTTGTTCCGTACGTGTTCTTTGCCTGTCTATCCCGCCATCACTTCGCCGCCGGCCACCGGGATCGACTGGCCGTGAATCGCTTCCGATCCGGGCAGGCACAACCAGCCCACGGTTCTTGCAACATCCTCAGGCTGTACCAGGCGGCCTTGGGGATTGCTTGCCGCCAGCGTGGTCTTGGCTTCATCGCTGCTGCGACCGGTCTTGGCCACGATGTTGTCCACCGCACCGCCCAGCAGCGGGGTGTCGGTATAGCCGGGGCACACCGCATTCACGGTAATGCCCTGCTTCGCCACTTCCAGCGCCAGTGAGCGGGTAAAGCCAATCACGCCGTGCTTGGCTGCCGAGTATGCGGATACATAGGCATAGCCGACCAGACCAGCCGTGCTGGCGATGTTTACGATCCTTCCCCAGCGCACCGCCTGCATGCCGGCCAGCACGGCTTGAGTGCAGTTGAAGGTGCCCGTGAGGTTCACCGTCAGCATTTCGTTCCACAGTTCGGACGTGGTCTTGCCTACAGGGGCACTCTTCGCCGCACCGGCGTTATTCACCAGAATGGCGATCGGGCCGCGCTCGGCTGCTGCACCGGCAAATGCCTTTGTGATACCAGCATGGTCCGTGATGTCTGCCACCACAAGGCCGTGCCCCTGCCCTGCGAGCTTCACCCGAGCGGCTTCAAGCGGCTCGGCACGGCGGCCGACCAGGGTCAGTGTCGCACCCAGTCGTGCCAGTTCCTGTGCGATGGCCTCGCCGATCCCGCTCCCGGCGCCGGTCACCACTGCGTGGCGTCCGGACAAGGGCAAGGTTGAACCGCTGCTGGTGTCAGAAGTACTGCTCATCACGCCCCCAATTGACATATCCGTTTCCGCTGCTGCCGGACCTCAACTCCCGTACCTCTGATTCAGGAGTGGGGTCGAGGTGTTTGTGGAGAGGGCGAGGACTGTCCGAGCGCAGCGAGTTCCGCAGCCCTCGGAGCAAATACCTCCGCCCCACTCCCCCGGCACGCATACCGGGAACAAAGAAACAATCCAAACCAGATACTTACTTTACTTACCTGGCGCAGCGTAACTGCGCTTGAGGTTGTTCTCGTACTGCGACCGCCCCGAAATGTACTGCTTCGGCCATGCCACGCCCTTGAACTCGATCTTCGCCGCTTCATGCAGCGTCCATGCCGGGTCGGCGAGGTGCGGACGAGCCACTGCGCACAGGTCTGCACGCCCGGCTGCGAGAATGCTGTTGGCGTGGTCAGCCTCGAAGATCGCACCCACAGCGATGGTCGGGATACCGACCTCATTGCGGATACGGTCGGCGAACGGCGTCTGGAACATGCGCCCGAACACCGGCTTCTCGCCCTTCCACACCTGACCCGACGAGCAGTCGATGATGTCCGCACCGGCAGCCTTGAACAGGCGTGCAATCTCTACCGCATCATCATCCGTGTTGCCGCCCGGGAACCAGTCGTGGCAGGACAGACGCACCGACATCGGCTTGTCCGCCGGCCACACGGCACGCATGGCCATGAACACTTCCAGCGGATAGCGGGCGCGGTTCTCGATGCTGCCGCCGTAATCGTCCTTGCGCTGGTTGGTCAGCGGCGACAGGAAGCTCGACATCAGGTAGCCGTGTGCGCAGTGGTACTCGAGGATATCGAAACCCGCTTCAGCAGCCATCTTGGTCGAACGCACGAAGTCGGCCTTCACCCGGTCCATGTCATCACGGTTCATCTCGCGCGGCACCTGCGAATGCGGCAGGTATGGCAGCGGCGAGGCCGAAATCAGCTCCCAGGCGCCCGATTCGAGCGGTTGGTCGATACCTTCCCAGGCGACCTTGGTTGCACCCTTGCGCCCAGCGTGACCAAGCTGGATACCCATCTTTGCCGACGAATTCGAATGCACGAAATCGACGATGCGTTTCCATGCATTCACGTGTTCCGGCTTGTACATGCCGGCACATCCCGGCGTAATGCGTGCATCGGGCGAGACACAGCTCATCTCGGTGTAGAGCAGGCCGGTGCCGCCAAGGGCACGTGCGCCGAAGTGCACCAGATGGAAATCACCGGCCACACCGTCGTCGGCCGAATACATTGCCATCGGCGACATGATCATGCGGTTGGGAACGGTCAGGCCACGCAGCTTGAACGGCGTGAACATCGGCGGCGGCGGAGCCTTGTCGGCGTCAACCGTCACCCCGGCCTTCTCCGCAAACCAGCGCTCATAGCCCTCGAGCCAGCCCGCATCGCGAAGGCGCAGGTTTTCGTGCGAGATGCGCTGCGAACGGGTGAGCATCGAATACATGAACTGCTCGGGCTCGAGCGTATCGCAATAGCGCTCACCGCAAACCTCGAACCACGCCATCGCGTTCCACGCCGCATTCTGCAAACGGAGGACATCCACATTGCGCACTTCCTGATAGCGCGCCAGCACCTCGGGGATGTGCTCCGGCGTATCGCCGGACTCCTTGAACAGGCGGGTGAGCTCGATCGCATCCTCAAGCGCAAGCTTGGTGCCGGAGCCGATCGCGAAGTGCGCGGTATGCACGGCGTCGCCCATCAGTACCACATGGCTGTTGCCGTTATTGTGGTGCCACTTCTCGCAGGTGACGCGCTGGAAGTTGAGCCAGGCCGAACCGCGCAGGTGGCGGGCATTGGTCATCAGGGGAAAGCCATCGAGATGCTTCTCGAACAGCTTTTCGCAGAACGCGATCGACGCGTCCTGATCCGCCTTGTCCAGACCGTGCGCAAGCCAGACATGCTCCGGGCACTCGACGATGAAGGTCGTGGTGTTGTCGTCAAACTTGTAGACGTGAGCCTGGAACCAGCCGTGCTCGGTCTTCTCGAAAATGAAGTTGAAAGCGTCGAAGAGCTTGTTCGT
>JALNWS010000262.1 GCA_023230755.1 Azoarcus sp. | reverse complement strand
GCAGTCATCGCCAGCGAATAGGGCTCCTCCCCGGTCGAAGCCGCGCTGCACCAGATCCGGATCGTCCGCTTCTCACCGATCTGCCGCAGCTGATCGGCGAGGATGTCGAAGTGGTGTGCTTCACGAAAGAACGAGGTGAGATTGGTGGTCAGGGAATTGACGAAGATCTCCCACTCGCCCCGGTCGCGTTCGAGTCTGGCCAGGTACTGCGCAAACGTGCGATCGCCGCAACTGCGCAGACGGCGGGCGAGGCGGCTATAGACCATGTCCTGCTTGGCCGACGACAGCGCAATGCCTGCATGCTGGTGAATCAGGGTACGGATGCGCTCGAAATCGGCCGACGTAAACTCGAACTCGCGATCGCGCGCAGGCAGGCCGGAGGCGGTGGCCGCAGCGGCGCCGGGCGGAAATAGCGCGCGCCGCGGTGAATCCATTGACGTGCCTGCCGGCGACAGTGGCCGCCGCGGCGGAGGATCAAAAACCATGCAGGAACCTCTTCAGGTGCGCGCAATGAACGCATACCTGGCGCTCACATGCAGTTGTTCGTTATCGCCCCAGCGCCGGCCGGATATCGGGGATGACCCCCTGCACCGCCCCGCCTTTCCCGCTGCCATTGCCATTGCCATTGCCATTGCCATTGCCGCCACGAGTCAGTGCCGATGGATCGAGTGGCGCCAACGCACTGACTTCGAGCTTACCCCCCTCACTGCGAATCGCAGCTTCGGTGCGCTTGTTGAGCACGATGATGCTGATCCGGCGGTTGATCGGATCAAGCGGGTCTTCTTTCTTGAGCGGAATGGTGTCGGCGAGCCCCACTACGCGCACCACCTTGGCCACATCGAGCCCGCCGGCGACGAGCTCGCGACGCGAAGCGTTCGCGCGATTACTCGACAGCTCCCAGTTGGAGAAGCCACGGTCACCGCCTGCATAACGCGCAGCGTCGGTATGACCCGAGAGGCTGATGCGATTGTCCACATCGTTGAGCGCACGCCCGATCGAACGCAGCAGATCGCGCGTGTAGGGCTGAAGATTCGCGCTTGCAGACGTGAACATCGGACGGTGCTGCTCATCCACCAGCTGGATGCGCAAGCCCTCAGCCGTGATGTCCATCAGAATCTGCTCCTTGAACTGCCTGAGCTGCGGGTCGGCTTCGATGATGGCTTCGATGCGCCCCTTGAGGTCAACCAGGCGGGCACGTTCGTTGCGCAATTCGGCCTCTTCCGCACCACCATCGGCAGGGCTGGATGGTGTGTGGTCGCGTGCGGCGTCCACGTTGATCGCCCGGGTACTCGGGGTATCGCCACGCTTGACCTGCCCCACCTTGCGCGACAGATCCTCGCCCCCTCCCTTGAGGATGCTGGCACTGTCACCCGAGCCCTCACCGCCAGACATCGCCAGCTTGAGCGGATTCTGAAAGTGGTCGGCAATGCCTTCGAGGTCGCCCTGCGCGGTGGAGCCGAGCAGCCACATCAGCAGGAAGAAAGCCATCATCGCCGTCACGAAGTCGGCATAGGCAATCTTCCACGCGCCACCATGCGCGCCGCCGCCGCCCTTCTTGATGCGTTTGACAATGATTGGTTGCTGGCTATCGTCGCTCACGGGGCCCCCCTGACCGGAGCCGGGTCCGGATCACAACGCACCGACACGAAGCCTGTTTCCGCCATGCCGTGCCTCAGCCCTTGCGGTTCTTGATTTCTTCTTCAAGCTCGACAAAGGTCGGGCGCTCGGTCGAGTACAGCACCTTGCGTCCGAACTCGACCGCGACCTGCGGCGCATAACCGTTCATGCTCGCCAGCAGCACCACTTTCATCACCTGGTAGATCTTGCCGCCCTCTTCGACCTTCTGCTCGAGCTGGCTCGCGATTGGTGCCACAAAGCCGTAGGAAACCAGAATACCGAGGAAGGTACCGACCAGCGCACCGCCAATCATCTTGCCCAGCACCGCGGGCGGTTCGCCGACCGACCCCATCACGTTCACCACGCCCATCACCGCAACCACGATACCAAAGGCCGGCACCGCGTCCGCGACCTTTGACACGACATGGGGCGCCGTATGCGCTTCCTGGTGGTGGGTTTCGATCTCCATGTCCATCAGGTTCTCGATCTCGAAGGCATTGAGGTTGCCGCCAACCATCATGCGCAGGTAGTCGCACAGGAACTCGACCACGTGGTGGTCCGCCGTCACGCCCGGATACTTCGAAAAAATCGGACTCGAATCCGGGTTCTCGATGTCATTCTCGATCGACATCAGGCCTTCCTTGCGCACCTTGGCCAGGATCTCGAACAGCATGGCCAGCAGGTCGACGTAAAGAGCCTTGTTGTATTTGGAGCCCTTGACCGCCATGCTCAGCGAGCCAAGCGTGGCCTTGAGCGCCTTCGACCCGTTTCCGGCCACGAAGCCGCCGATCATCAGACCGAAAATGGCCATGTATTCGAGCGGAACCCACAGTGCGAGCAAGCTGCCGTGCACCGAATAGGTACCGATCGACGCGGCGAGAATGATGACGTAGCCGATGATCAGAAACACTGCTTACTCCAGGCAAGAGGCACGGGTCTGTAGAGGATGCCGAATTGTAACGGCCCGTGAAGGCAAAACTTGAATTTCCGCGCACGAAAAAAAGGCTGCCTCCGGATCGGGCAGCCTTGCTATCTGGAGCGGAAGGGCTCACACCGTAACTGCGTCCCGGACCTTGGTCTTGCGCACCGCGGCCCGCTTGGTCTTGCCTGCACGCGAAGGCATGTTGCACAGGCCACACACATAGGCGCTCGTCGGGTCGTAGGCATGCGTCACGTAATGCCCGCCGCAACAGGTGCAGCTCGTCATGTGCAGCAGATCGGCGTCAAAGAAACGCACCAGCGTCCACGCCCGGGTCAGACTGAGCACCGGCTCCATCCGCTCGGCTTCGATCTGATCAAGATAGAGATGATAGGACTTCAGGATGGCGTCGAGACCGCTGACGCCGGCCTTACTTTCGAAGAAGCGATGAAAGCCCATGAACAGCGATGAATGCACATTGGGCTGCCAGGTCATGAACCAGTCAGTCGAAAACGGCAGCATGCCCTTCGGTGGCGACACACCACGCACTTCCTTGTAGATCTTGAGCAGCTTCTCGCGGCTGAGCCGGGTTTCGACCTCGAGCATCTGCATGCGCGCGCCAAGCTGCACCATTTCTACCGCACGACGAATGTCGTCCGCTTCGTCGATAATCCGTTTGTTCTTCATTTTCTCGTCTCCTCAGGCAGCTTCCTCGGCAGCCTTGCCGGCAGCGATGATCGCTGCATGCAGACTGGAGGTGGCCTGATCGCGGCCCTCGCCCGCCATCAGGCGGCCAAGTTGCTCATCGTTGAATCGGAACTGCGGCATCAACATCTGGTTGTTGGACATGCGCACGAGCTTCGCCGCCGAAAGACCCTCGATCAGGTCGGCAAACGCCTCGCCCACGCCAAGCCTGAACATCGCGGTTTCGCGATCGCTGCGCAGCATCTGCTGCGCAAGCATCAGATAGGCCAGGTTCAGTTCGCGAATCTCTGCCTGAAAATCGGGGCGTTTCATGAAAAATGACTCCCTTTCAGGGACAAGCGGGTTTGAAGTTAAAGTAATTTCTGAACATCCGCAAGCGTTCCCCTGCTGACATGGGGGTCAATACTGTTGCAAACAGGCAACACGGCGCCTGAGCGCACCATGCCAGATGGGCAAAAAAATCAGGCCGGGGTTTCCGGTTGCTGCATGGAGGCCACTCGATTGCGACCTTGCCGCTTTGCCAGATAGGCGCCGCGGTCAGCCTGTTTGATGAGCGCATCGAGATCGGCCATTGCACCGTCGCGCATCGCCACTCCGATGCTCACCGTCAGTTCCAGCGCAGGACCGCCAGTGTCGATCAGCATCGCATCAACCGAAGCGCGCAAACGCTCGGCACAAACCATTGCGGCGGCCAAGCCGGTTTCCGGACAGATCACCAGAAACTCGTCGCCGCCGGTGCGGCAGATCACGTCCTGCCCTCGCAGGGCACCGCGCAGCGCCTCCGCCGCCTGGCGCAGAACCATGTCACCGACGTCGTGCCCGTGCGTATCGTTGATGATCTTGAAACCATCGAGATCAATGATCATGCACGACAGCGGCCTGCGGTTGCGGGTGGCGGTGGCCCACTCCTGCCCCATGCGGTCGATGGCATAGCGTCGGTTCGGGAAACCGGTGAGCGCATCGGTGAGCGCCACTTCCTGCAGCCGTCTGTTCGAGATCGCAAGCTCGGCTGCGAAATGCCGGACTTCCTCACGGTCGCGTTCGAGCTCCTGCTGCAGACGGACGACGCGCTGCCCGGCATGAAAGCGGGCGGGAAGCGCCTTGGGTCGAAACGGCTTGAGCAGGAAATCGTCGACCCCCGACTCGAACGCATCGATCAGGCGATCGTCGTCGTCATTCGGTGCGAGCAACAGAATGTACATGCGGCGCCCGACCCGGGTAGCACGCACGGCACGAATCAGGCGTTCGCTCTCGGCGCCGAACGCCCCGCAATCGATCACCATCATGTGTGGCTGCAGTTCGACAATGGCCTCCAGCACCGCCTGCCCTGCGCGAACCTCGAACAGGCGATGCCCCTCGCCATCGAGCATGGTACGGAGCTGATCGCGACAGCCGGCT
>JALNWS010000261.1 GCA_023230755.1 Azoarcus sp. | reverse complement strand
CTTCATGACGTGGTCGCTGTCGTATGCGTCCATGTTCGGCGCGTCCTTCATCTATGTGCTCTCCGCACCGGTCTTTCTCATGTCGCATCTCGGGCTTGGAGAAACGGACTTTCTGTGGCTGTTCGGCCCTGCAACTGCGGGGATGGTGCTGGGTTCGGCCCTGTCCGGCAAGATGACGCAACGCTGGTCGCGTGGCGCGACGATCCGGCGCGCCTTCATGATCATGAGCGCCGCAGTTGTCCTGAACATCGCGGTATGCCTGGTCGAGCCGGTCGGGGCGGGCTGGTACGTGGCTTACATCCTGATGTTCAATCTGGGAATGTCGCTGGCAATTCCAACGGTCACGCTGCGCGGACTCGATTGTGTGCCGGACAGGCGGGGCATGGCATCGTCTGTCCAGCTATTCGTGCAGACCGGGTTCAATGCGATCATCGCTTCGGTACTCGCCCCTGCGCTGTGGGACTCGCTGATCTCACTGGCTTACGGCGCAGCGGGCCTTTTGCTGTGCGCAACTATCGGCGTAGCTGCTGCGTCGCGCATGTCCCCGGCTGATTGATTCATGTGGCCGGTTTCGCTGCCTTGGTACGGTGACGACTCTGCAGATAACCCCTGAACAGCAGACCAGGCATGCGGAGCAGGGTGCTCCAGCCAATCAGCTTGAGCGCCTGCCAGCAGTCCTCGGGCTTGATCAGTATGGTAGTGGTCATCGAACCCATGATCTTGCCCTTCATGATCAGGGTCTCCCCGTCGCGCTGGATCGACTTGACTTCCATCATCTCGATCCCGTCCTTGCTGAACATCTTCATGGTGTGTTCCCGTGATTCCGAGCGTTTCCGTTCGCTCCGAACGTGCCGGAGGGGCGTTGCGATGCGCCTCCGGCAGGTTCGTCAGGCGTCGATCAGTTTGTCGAAGTCCATGCCGAGGTTTTCCATGAGCACGCGTGCGACGTTGCGTCCGGACGATGCGGTGACGCCGCCACCCGGGTGAGTACTGGCCCCAGAGAGGTACAGGCCTTCCACGGGTGACGCGTATTGACCGAAGCCCGGTGCTGGACGGTTGCCGCCAATCTGCCAGTTGTAGGATCCGAAGTGCAGGATGTCGGCACCGATCATGGCGTTGTTGTGACGCTCGATATCAAGCGGGGTCATCCATGAGAATCCGATGATGTTGTCGTCGCTCATGTTGGTGGTGAGCTTGCGCAGGTCGTCGAGGAACCCATGAGCGACCTCCTTGCCGATCTCGTCCCATTTTTTCGCCCCGCCCTTGACGTTATACGGAGCAAAGCCGTACATGTTGAGCACGCGCTTGCCTTCGGGCGCACGTGTCTTGTCAAAGACGTCCTGCATCACGTAGGCAATGAAATCCCGCCGTGGGATGCCGTATTCGAGATCGGAGAAGGCGCGCGCGAAGTCTTCCCAGTTCGAGTGCGAACGCTCGACCCAGAAGAAGTCGTCGACCGCCGGGCCGACCTTGTACTGCGGGGCCTCGTGCAGCGCGAGATGAAGGTTGAAAGGCTGGAAGCTGTTGCGCTTCAGACCGTGGATGCGGCGCTCGAAGCCTTCGGGCAGCGTTGCACCGGGAACCATGGCGGGGAACACCTGTTGCACGTGCATGGTCGAGATGACCGCCTTGCGCGCGACAATCTCTTCGCCCGATTCGAGCACGACACCGGTAGCCTTGCTGCCCTGCATGCGCATCTGCTTGACCGGGGCATTGGTGCGCACCACGCCACCATGAGACTCGAGGCACTCGCGCAGCTTGTCGGCAAACGCGCCCGATCCGCCTACCGGGATGCCGACGCCGTAGCGGTGCATGAAGGGCAGGATGATGTAAAAGCCGAAGCCGGTGCCATTGTTGAACGGGTTCATCATCGCTTCGGACGCATAGCGCGCAAGCGCGATTCTGACCTTGTCGTTCTCGAACCATTCGCAGATGAAATCCCACGCGCTCATCGCCTGGGTGCGCATCAGGTCCTGCCCGACGGCGCTCTGCTCCATCATCACCGCCTGCGTGCTTGCGCTTGGCGGCGTGTGGAACATGCCCATAACCATCATGTCGAGGTTCTGGAAGACCTGATGATTGAAGCGACGGTACGCTTCGGCGTCCTTTTGCGAGAACTTGGCGATCGCCTCACAGGTCCGCTCGAGATCGGTATAGAACTCGAGCGTTGTGCCATCGTCATAGAAAATCGCGGTCATCTTGTCCGGGTTGATGTAGCGCAGTCCGAATTTCGACTTCAGCTCCAACTCGTCGTTTCGGAGCAGGCGGTTGGCCTGCAGCAGCGTGTGGGCGACGGAACATACGTCGTGCTTGAAACCCGGAACAGTCAGTTCGCGGGTCATTACGCCGCCGCCGACCTTGTCATTCTTCTCTACGACACAAACCTTGAGACCGGCTTTTTGCAGGTAGCATGCCGCGACCAAGCCATTGTGGCCGCCGCCGGCAACCACAATATCGAATTGCTCACTCATTTTTCATCTCCCCCAAGCGCAAGTTGCAATGCGCGTGACGATGCGTGTCGCCTCCAGCAGGAGGCGACACCTTGCGATTGAATCGAATGTTGATGGGCCCGAGCTCGGGCCCCGGGCTTACAGTGCGGTTTCGGCGTCGGCCTGCTTGAACATCGCGTTGATGTCGCCCGAGGTGACCGGCTTGCCAGCTTCGCGTTTCGGTGCAGCGCCGCCCATGCCCTGCGTGGGCGCGGTATTGACGCCTTTCGCGGCCGCTTGAGCGCGAAGCGCGCCGACGGTGCAATTTTCGCGGCCGAGGATATCGAACGGCGCGTAGCTGTATTCACGCATCACGTTGAGGTGGGTCACCTTGTCGATGGTGGCATCGGGCAGGTGCTTGAAACTCTCCCAGACCACTTCCGGCGAGTTGGGCCAGGTGCAGTCCGAGTGCGGGTAGTCACACTCCCAGCCAACCATGTCCTCGCCGATGTGCTTCAGGTTCTGCAGGCCAAAGTCGTCTTCGATGAAGCAGGTGATGATGTGCTCCTTGAACACTTCGCTCGGCTTCTTGCCGCCGAAGTCGGCATTGGTCCATGCTTTGTGGTGACGATGGGTGAAGTCCGCACGCTCGAGCAGGTAGGGAATCCAGCCGATGCCACCTTCTGACAGCGCCATCTTGAGTGTCGGGTATTTCTTCCACATCGGGGCCCAGATCCAGTCGGCTGCCGAGTTGGCGATCGAGATCGGCATCGAGGTGATCCAGGCATCGATCGGCGAGAGATCGGACGCGTGGTCAGCCTTCACACCGGTGCCGATGTGACAGTTGATCACCACCGCGTTGTCAGCGCATGCCTTCCATACCGGATCCCAGTATTCGTCATGGATCGAGGGGAAGCCGTGAAGTGCGGGGTTGTCCGACAGCGAGATGGCATGCACCCCGCCTTTTGCCATGCGGTTGATCTCGGCTGCGGCGGCTTGCGGGTCCCACCACGGAATCAGCGCCATGGGGATGAAGCGGCCCGGTGCAGCGTTACACCAGTCGTGCAGGTGCCAGTCGTTGTAGGCCTGGATGGCCGCGAGCGACACGTCACGCGCATCGGGGTATTGTTGAAAACGCTGGCCTGCGAAGCCCGGAAAGGTGGGGAAGCACAGTGAGCCGAGTACGCCGTTGGCGTTCATGTCGTCGACGCGGGCCTGCACGTCCCACGTGCCGCGGCGCATGTGTTCGTAGCCGAGCGGCTCCATGCCGTACTCCTCCTTGGGGCGACCAACGACCGAGTTCAGGCCCATGTAGCCCGTGGCACGACCTTCGAACACCCACACATCGCGACCCTTGAGGGTCTCGATATGGGGCTCGCGACCCTTGAATTTGGCCGGCATGTGGCGCGCAAAGGCGTTTGGTGGTTCGATTGCGTGGTCGTCGATGCTGACGAGGACGAGATCTTCGAGTTTCATTGCGTATCTCCGGTTTTTTTTCGATCGTGCGGCCATTTACAGGGACGCACAGAGCCAGCCACCCCCCCGCTTCAGGGGGGCGTGGCATGTTCTTTGGGCTGATCTAGAGAATGATTCCGAGGTTGGGCGTGCCGATGACGACCTGATCTAGCAGAATTTCACGGCGTGCCAGCATCAGCGAGTCACCTTCGCGGCGCAGGATGTCATGGCGTTCGCAGGGGATCAGGTCGAAATAGTCGAAATCGAAACGGCTGCGGGTTACCAGCAGGTAGCTGTCGACCTTGAGTTCGTTGGGTTTGTCGGTTGCGTAGACGCGGACGTTGCTGACCATGCGCTTGACTCGGGACGGAGGGTCTTCGCCCCACGCACTCTTGGTGTCGGTAATGCGCTTCACCCGCATCATCATCGAGCCATAGTTCTCGTGGAGATGCTGGACGTTTCGCGAGTAGGTCTGTGCGAAATGGGCAGTCGATCGCGTGTGACGCAGGGGCGCGTTGTACTCGAGATCCTTGGTCAGCAACTCGGCCCACTCGCCGAGGCGAAGATTGTCGAGCATCTCGGCTTCGTCGTAGAGGAAGTTGAGGACCGTGTTGTAGATCTCACTGCCGATGGCAATTCGGTTCTTCCTGATGGAGGGCGGCAGCGGGGTGGGCTCTAGAAGTTCTTGCAGCATGGATATCTCCTGATAGTCAGTCGTTGTCGGGCGTCATGTCGATTAGTTCTTGGCCGTCATGAGTTCGTGCCAGTACTGCCACCAGCGCCACTGAGTGTCGTCCTT
>JALNWS010000260.1 GCA_023230755.1 Azoarcus sp. | reverse complement strand
TTTAGATGACCACGCGATTGCGCGAGCTGTACACCAGCAACTCTCGTGAAGGCAAGCTGCTTTTCTTCATGCTGGCGGCTTTTCTGCTGATCTATTTTATTCCCGCCGGAACGACTCGCTTCGATAATGCAGTCCTTGAGGCAGTTCGCCTGACCAATTGGTACGCCAGAGAACACGTCA
Source organism: Azoarcus sp. (assembly GCA_023230755.1). Taxonomy (GTDB): domain Bacteria; phylum Pseudomonadota; class Gammaproteobacteria; order Burkholderiales; family Rhodocyclaceae; genus Parazoarcus. Next base: position 4,516 of record JALNWS010000260.1, on the reverse strand, counting down.
TTCTGTGTTTGCTGCCGGCCTTCCTGATTGCGGGGGCCATGTCGGCCTATATCAGTCAGGCAGCGGTCATGCGCTACCTGGGGCCCGAGGCGTCCAAACCGGTGGCGTTCAGCGTGGCATCCGTGTCCGGTACCTTGCTGGCAGTCTGTTCCTGCACGGTCCTGCCCTTGTTTGGCGGCATCTACAAGCGCGGCGCGGGCCTGGGAGCGGCAATCGCATTTCTGTATTCAGGCCCTGCCATCAATATCATGGCCATCGTCGTCACCGCCAAGGTGCTGGGGGCCGAGATGGGGATTGCGCGTGCAGTCGGGGCCATCCTGTTTGCGCTGGTCATTGGCACGATCATGCACCTGATCTATCGCAAGGAAGAGGCGCAGCGAACGGTCAAGAACAGTCGCGGATTTGGCGGCGGGGACACCGACAAGCCGATGAGTGCGATCCTGACTTTCTTCGCACTGATGGTGGGGGTGCTGGTGTTTGCCAACTGGGCGGCTGCCGACAGCGCAACCTGGATGCAGATTTACGCGTGGAAGTGGCAGATTACGGCACTGCTTTCCACGGCTCTGGCGGGACTGCTGGTCTGGCGCTGGCACTGGCCCGCTTCTCAGTTGCTGATGGTGGCTGCAGTTGTCGTGATTGCGGCCGTGATCGTGCCGAGCGCGCCTGAACTGCCCTTTGCCATCGGGATTGCTGGCCTGATGATGATCTCGGCATTGCGCGAGCAGGATCGCGAGTGGTCGGTACAGAGCTGGGATTTTGCCAAGCAGATTCTGCCTCTGCTCCTGGGTGGGGTATTCATTGCCGGCTTCGCGCTGGGGCGACCGGGTCATGAGGGCATCATTCCCTCCGAGTGGGTCGCGGCGGCAGTGGGCGATAACACCCTGGCCTCCACGATCATCGCTTCCGTATTAGGCGCGCTGATGTACTTCTCTACCCTGACCGAAGTGCCTATCGTGGATGCGCTGATGGGATCCGGCATGGGGAAAGGGCCGGCGCTGGCGCTGCTGCTGGCAGGGCCCGCGCTGTCCTTGCCGAATATGCTGGTGATCCGCACCATCCTTGGTACGCAAAAAACCGTGGTCTATTGTGCCTTGGTCGTGGTGATGTCCACCATCACCGGATTCGTCTATGGCAACTGGGGTTGATTCCTTCAGCGAAACGTAAGTTAACAGCGAGGACAAACAATGAAATTCACCATTTACGGCAGCGGCTGCGCCAAGTGCAAGCAGCTGACAGCGAACGCCGAAGACGCGGCAAACATCAAAGGGCTTGAATACGAGGTCGAGAAAGTGACCGACACCAATGCCATCATTGATGCGGGCATCATGCGCACTCCGGCACTGGCGATCGATGGTGAGATCGTCATTGAAGGCAAGGTAGCCACTGCCGAGGAAATCCAGCAGTTGTTGGCTTGAGTTCAAAAATTTTGCAGCGGCCGGCCTTTACTGCCGGTTTCTATTGGGCTGAGCAGGATCCCGTGATTGGCTTTGGCTCTCTCAACCAACAGGAGTCAGATCAATGAACAACATTGAAATCGTCTTGTGTCATCCCGTTCGTACCGCTATCGGAACCTATGGCGGCAGCCTCAAGGACGTACCCGCGCCCGACTTGGGTGCCTGCGTGATCCGCGAAACGCTCAAGCGCTCGGGCCTGTCGGCCGGGCAAGTGCAGACGCTGGTGATGGGTAACGTGATTCAGGCGGGGGTGAAAATGAACCCGGCTCGCCAGGCCAGCATCGCGGGGGGCTTGCCGGTGGAGGTGCCGGCACTGACCGTCAATCGAGTGTGTGGCTCTGGTGCGCAGAGCGTCGTGACTGCTGCGCTGGAGCTTGCCGCAGGCATGATCGAATGCGCCATTGCCGGCGGCATGGAGAACATGGACCGCGCCCCTTATCTGTTGCCGCAGGGGCGTTGGGGGGCGCGCATGGGCGACGTGACGATGTTCGACAGCATGCTTTGCGACGGGCTGAACGATGCCTTCAGCGGAAAACATTCGGGCTGGCACACCGAAGACCTCGTGCTGCGCAACCACATCTCTCGCGACGACCAGGATCGCTGGGCTCTGCGGTCTCAGCAGCGATTTGCCGCTGCGCAGTCGGCCGGCAAATTTGACGCCGAGATCGTCACCGTCGAGGTGCCCGGGCGCAAGGGCCCCACGCTGTTCGCCAAAGATGAACACAACCGGCCCGAAACCACGGCCGAAACCCTGGCCAAGCTCAAACCGGCCTTTCGCAAGGACGGCACCATCACCGCTGGCAGCGCACCGGGCCTGAACTCGGGGGCTGCGGCCATGGTTGTGGCCGAGCGTAGCTGGGCCGAGCAACACGACCTCAAGCCCATGGCCCGTCTGGTGTCCTATGGCGTGGGTGCGGTCGAACCGGGCTTGTTCGGGCTGGGGCCGATACCTGCCGTAAGGCAGGCGCTGGAGCGGGCGAACTGGTCGATTGGAAGTGTGGAGCGTGTCGAGATCAACGAGGCCTTTGCCGCCATCACGCTGGCTTGTTTGCGCGAGCTGGGGTTTGCCGAGGATATCGTCAATGTCGAAGGTGGCGCCATCGCTCACGGGCACCCCATCGGGGCTACCGGCGCGGTGCTGGCGACGCGGTTGATGCATTCGTTGCAGCGTGACGGTCTCAAGCGCGGCGTCGTCACCCTGTGTATCGGGGGCGGGCAAGGTATTGCCCTGGCCCTGGAAATGATCTGAGGAGATTTAAATGGAACCCGCTATCCACCGCTTCAGCGAATTGTTCGCCCAGATGGGCTTGCCGAACGACGGGGCAGCCATCCGCCAGTTTCTGACGGCCCACGCACCGCTGCCCAACGCCATCGACCTGCCAGACGCACCCTTCTGGTCGCAGGCCCAGGCCAGTTTTCTCAGAGAGGCCCTGCAGGAGGATTCGGATTGGGCCGAGCTGGCCGATCAGCTGAGTGAAGCCCTCCGCGAACCGGCGAACCCGGCCTGAACATTGCGGTCGTTGCGGTCGAGGAGGCTGCGGCTGAAAGATCAATTTGCTGCCTTGCTGGCAGCTGCCGCGCTCCGGCACGCGTGCAGCTGGCGGCTCTTGTCAGTGCCCTGCGGCCCGTTGCCACGCGCACTCTGGTGGACAGGCTGGAACTGGCTCGGTCCGGTGTGAGCTTATTGATTGCTGTGGCGAGCTTGTGGGGGGGCTGACGTCCGTTTTATCCGTCCATCCACCGCTTGTTCGACGGCGTGGATCCCCGCGCTCGTCGGTGTGACGTAACTGCGGCTTCTTCGCGCCCATAAACGCCGCGATCGACTTGGCGGATAAGCTTTGTGTAGAAGCCGAGTGTAAAACACCGGCTATACACAATGAATTATTTAAAATTCAAAAGCTTACAAAGACTTGGCGGAGAGGGCGGGATTCGAACCCGCGTTGGGATATTATCCCAAACACGCTTTCCAGGCGTGCGACTTAAACCACTCATCCACCTCTCCGTGGAAGCCGCGCATTCTAGCGGGTTCGGTTTCTCAGGGGAAGGGTTCCGGGGATCTTTTTCCGCAATGATGTTTCCGCTTGCCGTGGAACATGCCTCTTTGTCGTTGAGAATGCGAACCGCACTCAGTGGAATGGCCGCTAGAATGCAGGTTAACGCTATCCCGATTCCGCTGTACCTCGCTCCGTGTTGCCTGGGTGTGCGGGTAAAACAAGGTCTTTTCGATGTTCAAGCTGAATCTCCACGGTGCAATTCTGGCCCTGACAACCTCGCTCGATTACGTGGGGGTGGATGAGATGCAGCACGGCAAACGTGTTGGTCATATGGCTTGTCTCATTGCCCAGACGCTTGGGTGGTCGGAGGCGCGCTGCCGGCACGTGTTGCATGCCGGCATGCTTCATGATTACGGCGTCTCCCACGTCAGGGAACGCCGTGACCTGAATGATTCACTCGGGTCGGACGGTGCCGAGGCGCATTGCGAGCGGGGTGCAAACTATCTGGCGGCGTGCCCGGCCTTGTCCGGATTTTCGGAAGTCGTTCGGTACCACCACAGCAACTGGAACGAGCTGGCCGATGTGGAGGGACTGGCGCCCGACGCGGCGCTTGAGGCCAATCTGATCTGTCTGGCCGATCGTGTAGACGTATTGCTTGCGCCGCATTTGAGCGGTGGCCATTTGCACAACGCCATCATCTGGGAGCGCCATCACATCGTGACGCGTCTCATGACGCTATCCGGTCATCGCTTTGCGCCCGGACTGGTGGATGCGTTCGCTCGTGCGGCTGCATCGGAGGCGTTCTGGCTGTCGATGGAGCCGGGGTATCTCGATGAAGAGTTGTCGTCCCGGTGCCGCAATGGCCGGCCGGTCATGGTGACGACTCAGGCGTTGCGCGAAGTGGCGGAGCTGATGGCGCGGGTGATCGACGCCAAGAGCCATTACACCGATGATCATTCGCGCCGTGTCGCGGCGATCAGTCGTCACCTTGCGGCGTCGATGGGGCGGCGGGGTGATGATCTCGTGATGATCGAGATTGCCGGCTTGCTTCACGATGTCGGCAAACTG
>JALNWS010000259.1 GCA_023230755.1 Azoarcus sp. | reverse complement strand
GCGCACTGGCGAGCGGATTTCCGCGTGCTTGACCCTGTCCTCCAGCGCTCGACTGCCTTCAGACAGGCTGCCGAGCTTGTTCATGGTGTCCGAAAGCTCGTTGCGCAACTGGTTGCGGAAGTTGAGCTCTACCTCCTGGATCTTGCCGTTGGCCTCGTTGATCGCCGACTGGATGCGCAGGATCTGCGACGAGGCCTGGTCGCGCTCGCCACGCAGGCGCGAGACATCGCGACGCAGCCGCAGCAGATCGACTTCAGACACCGCGCCGGACGCCAGCAGCGGTTCGGTGACGGACAGCTCCTGCTGCACCAGATCAAACGACCGGCCAGCCTGCTCGCGGCGCGAGCGCACTTCATTGAGTTCCTGCTCGCGCTGATTGAGCTGCTGACGCGCGATCGACAGCTGCGCCTCCATCTCGGCACGAGTCGAGTCATACAGGCGGCGTTCATGTGCGACGATATCCGGCACGTCCCGCTCCGCCTCGGCCGGGACCGTCATCGGGGTACCGGACGTGAGCGCCTTCAGGCGTGCGGCCTTGACCTGCAGGGCGAAGTACTGCGCACGATTCTCCAGCAGTGAGGACACGAAGCGTGTCGGATCGATACGCAACAGCAGGTCGCCAGCATTGACGATCTGCCCCTCGTGCACCGGCATCTCTTCGACAACACCACCATCGACAGTCTGAATGACCTGCAGCTGGGAGGACGGGACGACCTTTGCCTCGCCGCGGGTCACCTCGTCGATGGGCGCGAACGCGGCCCACACCAGCAGGATGACAACCACCGCGGCCACCCCGCGCAACAACATGCGCGCGCGCAAGGGCTCCTGCTGCAGACGGGCCCAGTCGGCGTCCCCCGCCCAGTCGAGCTTTTCTTCACGCTCGGGCGGCGCAAAACGGCCGAACAGGCGCTCGGAGAGCGGCCGGGCGCGCTTGTCGACATGTGCCGACACCTTGCCAATACCCTTGAACGCGCGCTCCTGCATGCCGCCACTTGCGGGTTTGTTGTCAGCCATCACAAGGCCCTCCCGATGCGGCCCTGACGCAAGGCTTCCACCACCTGGGCCTTGGGTCCGTCGGCCACCACCTTGCCCGCATCGATCACGATGATGCGATCGGCCAGATCGAGCAGCGAGGTGCGGTGGGTGATCACGATCATGCTGCGGCCTTCGGCGTAGCTGCGCAGTTGCGCCTTCACCGCCTCCTCGCTGGAGTGGTCCATCGAAGCAGTGGGTTCATCGAGCAAGAGCATGGGCGGATCGCTGATGACCGCGCGGGCAATCGCCACACCCTGGCGCTGGCCGCCCGACAGCGATTCGCCGCGCTCGCCCACGAGCATGTCGAAACCGCGCGGATGCGCATTAGCGTAATCGAGCACACCGGAAATCTGCGCCGCGCGCAGGATGGCCGCATCGTCCGCCAGCGGGGCCGACAGCGCGATGTTGTCGCGCAGCGAGCCGTAGAACAGGGTCACGTCCTGCGGCACATAGCCGATATTGCGGCGCAGTTCGGCGGGGTCGAGCTGGCGCAAATCGATGCCATCGACCAGCACTGCGCCAGAGGTGGGCTGATAGAGCCCAAGAATGAGCTTTTCCAGCGTGGTCTTGCCGGAACCGATGCGTCCCAGAATCGCCACATGCTCGCCCGGCTTGATCCGCAGCGACACGTTGCGCAGGGCCAGGGTATCTTCGCCGGGATAGGAAAAGCTGACATCGCGGAACTCGATATCGCCCTTGAGCCCCTGACGACTGACAAAGCTGGTGTCGTCCGGGCGCTCGACCGGGCGCTGCATCAGTTCATCGAGTGAGCTCAGTGCGGTGGCGGCGGTGTGATATTGCACCAGCAGACCCGCCACCTGACTGATCGGTGACATCGCGCGCGAAGACAGCATGTAGCAGGCGATCAGCCCCCCCATGGTGAGCACGCGCTCATCGATGAGGTACACACCGATCAGGATGATGCTCACGCTCACCGACTGCTGAACCCACAGCGCGCCGTTGGTCGTCGTCGCCGACAACAGGCGCAACTGGGCGCCGACGCGGGCCAGCAGCGCGGCGCTTGTCTCCCACTTGCGCTGGATCGCCGACTCACCACCCAGCGCCTTGATCGTCTCTATCCCGACCAGGCCTTCGATCAATGTGGCATTGCGCTGGGCGCCGGCACGATAGGTGGTTTCAGACAACTCGTGCATCCGCCCCTGCACCGTCATTGCGTACACCAGCAGCACCGCGACGCCGACGGCAAACGGAATCAGCAACTGCCAGCTGATCCAGCCAATAACCGCCAGGAACAGCAAGGCAAAGGGCAGATCGATGAAGGCCACCACCGTGGCCGAACTGATGAAATCGCGCACCGACTCGAACGCACGCAAGTTGGCCGCGAACGAGCCCGCCGAGGTGGGCCGAGCTTCCATGCGCAGGCCCAGCACCCGCTCCATGATGAAACTGGACAGACGCACATCGATGCGGCTGCCCGCAAGATCGACGAAATGCCCGCGCATCGTACGCAGCACCAGGTCGGCCGTCACCACGACGAAGACCCCGATCGACAAGGCCCACAGCGTGTCCGTGGCGTGATTGGGCACGACCCTGTCGTACACGTTCATCACGAACAGCGGCATCGCCACGGCAAACACGTTGATCATGAACGCGGCCAGCAGCACATCGCGGTACAGCGCCCGGTTCTCGGCAATCACGCTCCAGAACCAGTGCCCCTCGCGCGTCTTGCGCACACCGGGCGCACGGGCGTCGAAGCGGAAACCGGGACGCAGATAGATGGCATGACCGGCATAGCGGGCGGCAAGCTCGGCCGTCGCCATGGTGACGGTGGTTTCGCCGAGTTCGGGGAACACCACCTCGACCTCGCTGCGATCGTCCGACCAGCCGGCAAGCACACAGGCGCGCTCATCATCCAGCAGCAGGATCGCAGGCAGCAGCGCGGGATTGACCCTGTCCAGCGCACAACCGACGATGCGGCCGTGAAGACCCGCGCGCCGCGCCGCGCGTGGTACCAGCGAGGGTGTGAGCTTGCCGTTCTCGAGCGGCAGGCCCGACAGCAGTGCATCCGGCGTCAGGGCAGCACCATGCCCACGCGACACCAGCAACAGGCACCCCAGCAAGGCATCGTCGGCCAGACGCGAATCCTGCTCCACTACAACGTCCTCAGCCCCGGCCTGCGTATCCGCCGTCATCGGCCTCGCGCCGGAGTCACCTTGTCTTGAATCGCTCACTCATTCCCCAGATTAGGCATTCATTGAGGGCTGATTCTAGACAGGATTGAACGCAGCTGACCGGATACTTGGCTGCCAACGCTAAAAACCACACAGAAAGGGCGGATAAATTCCGCCCTCTTGCACGCTGCCGCGCTTGTCCCCAAGTCGTGTGCGCCCCAGAATGTCCACCATCTATCCGTCGCCATGTGGATCAAGGGAGAGACATGATGAGCGAGCAACGCCGACAGTACTCCCGCATTCGCTTCAGCAGCGATGCGCGGCTGCTCGTTGCCGACCGCGAGTTCGCGTGCGCGGTGCACGACCTCTCCCTCAAAGGCGCATTGCTGACATTCGACGGAAACCCGCCACATCTCCCGCTCAACGAGCGCTGCCTGCTCGAAATCAGGCTCGATGACACACCTGCCATCATCCGCATGGAAGGCGATCTGGCGCACGCCGAGGGCCGGCAGCTTGGCCTGGCATGCCGCGAGATAGACCTCGACAGCATCACCCATCTGCGCCGCCTGCTCGCCCTCAATGCCGGCGATGCAGACTTGCTCAACCGTGAATTCGGCACGCTCGTCGCCGGCACAACAAACTAGACCGCAAAGGCCCCGTCGCGCTACTTCGGCATCGGCTCCTTGTATTCCTCGACGGAGATGGCACGCAGCTGATAGCCCGCGTTGCCCAGATCAGACTCGAAGCGGGCAACGGTCAGCACCCCATTCACCCACACCGGCAACATGTCGAGCTTTGCATTGACCGGCTTGTCAGGCATGACATGGATCAACTGGTTGGCCGGCGGCGGCGGCACATGTACGCAAGCACCAAAATAGGGGACGAGCAGGAATTCGCGGATGGTCTTGCCGTCGGTCTCCAGCGGCACGATGAAGCCGGGAATGCGGATGCGCTCACCGTTGAAGCGCTGCACCAGCGGCGCACGGTCCCATTCCTCGCGGATTTTCCGCATCACCTCGGTCGTGCGCGGGTCGTTGTCCTGCAGTTCGTCGAGCTTGAGATCAAGAAAGAACTTTTCGGGGTTCCAGTCCGCCGGAATGAGATCGTCCCAGCTGATCTCGCGAAAGCGCCCCGCACCCGCCTTGCCCGTCTGGCCGAGCCGCTGCCCGACCTGATAGCCATCCTGACCCGCCTTCTGCGCCAGCACCGGCAGCGGGGAAAGCACAAGCGTGCCCACCACTGCGGCGATTGCCCACTTCATGGATTTCATCTTCAGATCCTGATCGTCATGCCATCGGCTACAGAGTAGCGATAGGCTCGCACGCCCGGCACCAGGCTTGCCAGCACGCTGGCGGCAAACACGGCACCGAGCAAACTCAATTCCGTCATCGACGGCCAGCTGTTGCTCACATGCAAGCCGTATTCTGCGGCAAGCCATGGGGAAAGCGCTGCAGTGGCGATACTGACCACAGCCAAACCAAGGAAAATCCCGGCAAGGGCCAGCACCATGCTCTCGAGCATCAGCAAGGCCAGAATCTGC
>JALNWS010000258.1 GCA_023230755.1 Azoarcus sp. | reverse complement strand
GCGCAGGCATGGATCGCATGCACACCCAGCCGTTCGGCGCGGCTGGCCCAGTCCGCAGGCAGGTCTTCGACCAGCAAGCCGTAGATTGCATCGGGCAGTACCGTCATCGCCTCAGCGATGGCCGCTTCGGAAAATGACGAGACGACCAGCCCAGGCACACCGTTGGCGCTGCCACGAGCAAGATACTCAGCGACAGTGCGTCCGGTCTGGCGCTCGAAACCGGTTGCAGGCTTGATCTCCAGATTTACTGCCAGCCCAAGCTCCGCGCAGCGCGCGAGTGCCTCGTCCAGCGTGGGAAGTCGCTCGGCTGCAAAGCGCGGATCAAACCAGCTGCCAGCATCGAGCCGACGCAATTGCGCCAGGGTGTGATGACTCACCTCGCCATGCCCACCGGTCGTTCGCACAAGTGTTTCGTCGTGAATCAAAAGTGGAAAACCGTCAGCGCTGAGCATGACGTCGAACTCGACGCCGCGGCAGCCATGTCGCACCGCCACGTCGAGCCCGGCCAGTGTATTCTCCGGCGCCAGCGCACCACCGCAACGGTGAGCCAACACCGGAGGCAGGGGCCACAGTTGCATGAGATCAGCTTCCGGCAGCCCGCACCACGGCATTGTCGAGCGCTTCCTTGGCCGCCTTGCGGTCAGCCCAGACACCTGACAACTCTTCGTCGATGATGCGCCTCACCTTCTCGCGCCCGACCACCGGCTGAGCAGCCGAGTCGCCCGTCACCGGTTTGTTGGTGAGCTGGCCGACAGCAACCTTGATGTTCTCCAGGTCGTCCCCGAGCAGTTCGCTGCGGGACGCCAGCAGGCCAGCTCGGTTCAGAGGCAGATAACCCGTTTCACGTTGCCAGATGACCTGATTTTCCGGTTGCAGCCAGAAGCTGACGAACTTTGCGACGCCCTTGTACTCGGCTGGCTTCTTGCCGGCGGCGACCCACATGGCGGGGCCGTCTGCGAGCGTGTTCTGCGGGGCACCCGGAAAATCGTCGTAATACGGCAGGCGGGTCACGCCAACATCGATCTTGCCCTTGCTGCGGAAGTCCGCCCAGCTGTTGGACGGGGCCGCGATCACCGCACACTCGCCGCTGGCGAAATGTTCTTCGGCTTCATTGCCGCGCTCGAAAACCTGCAGGTAGCGCGCGCGGTACCAGCTCGCCATCATGGCCACGTGCTTGATCTGGAACATGCCATTGAAAGAGGGCGCAGACACTTTGCCGCGCATCGATGTGACAGGCTCGTTGTGCCAGGCACTGAGGTTTTCCACCATCACGCGTCCGGGTTCGGCCACGGTGTAAGGGCAAGTATGCCCACTGTCCGCGAGGCGTCCGAGGACGGTCTGCAGATCAAACCACGTCGCCACGCTGGTGGTTTCCGGATTCATCCCCGCGCGACGCAATGCATCGCGATTCAGGAACAGCACCGGCGTTGACAGCCCGATCGGCAGCGCCAGCAACTGCCCCTTGGAATCAACCGGGGTGCGCGTCATCATGGCAGGCGGACGCAGCGTCTGCAGCGCACTGCCCGCCTCTTTCATCACCGAGTACAGCGGCTTGAAGCGGGGCTTCCCTGCCAGAAAGCGCTCTTCGTCGTCGCCCTCGAGAATCATCAGGTGCGGTGCGCTGGTCGACTTCCAGCCCTGCTCGGACAGCACCACCTGGTACTCCTTGTTCTGCGCATTGAAGCGCTCGATCAAGGTCTTCAGCGACGCAGCACCTTCTGCCGGAAGACGCTGGAACAGTTCGATCTGTTGAACTTCAACGGGCTTGGCTGGTGCTGCGGCAGCGGCAAGGCTTGCGACCGACAGCGCGGACATTGCACCAATGCACAGTGCGCGACGAATACCGAATCGGGAAACGAATGGTTGCATGGGATTTCTTGATCTCAGGACTGAAAAGAGCCGTGTTCGGATTAACGCACGAGCGGTGCGACAAGTTTCAAATTATAGACGGCGAGCGTGAGAGGATCGTGAAGGGCTCACATGCGCTCACATCTTGATACAAGCTTCAAGATTTCGGCCACGCTGCCGTTAGCACTCACAACGTCAATCGATTCGAACAGACCATGCACAAGAACATTCGGTTTCTGATCCTGCTGGCCCTGCTTCCGCTGACGACAGGGTGCGACCAGCTGGTCGAACTGCTTGAGCTTCCGAACCCGGCAAAGGAAGCCGCACAGGCAGAGGCGGAAGGGCAGGCTATCGGCAGCGCCTGTCGCCATGCCGGTCGCTCGCTGGAGGACTGCTACATTCTCAACCCGTCAGCACACAAGGCAGCCGTATTCGCCGGCTGGCGGTCGATGAACGACTACATGATGGAAAACAAGCTGGAGGTCGTTCCATCACTGCTTCAGCCCAACGCGCCCAAGGCGCCGGATCACGATGCTGCCGCATCCACCGCCCCGGCAGTGCCCACAGCGCCAGGCAAGGCCGGCGGACACTGACGCGGGCTGGAATCCGGCCTCAAGGCGCAGGATTGGTATAGCGCAGGTGAATCAGCTCGATTGCATCAAGCAGCTCGGAGGAAAGCGGCTTCGACCAGGCATCCAGGTTCTCCGCCAGTTGCGCTGACTTACTGGCGCCGATGATGGTGCTGGTCACACAGCTGCGGCGGTATACGAAGGACAGCGCAAGCTCGGTCGGCGTCAGGCCATGCTCACGCGCAAGCGCTGCATAGGCCGCAACTGCGGGTTGAACATTCGGCTTCGTGTAGCGCTGTCCGAAGGATTCGAACGCCTTCAAGCGGCCATCTGCGGCCGGATCTGCGAGGTACTTGCCCGTCAGATGCCCGAAGGCCAGCGGCGAATATGCCAGCAACCCCACCTGCTCTCGATAACAGACTTCGGCCAGACCATACTCGAACACCCGCGTCAGCAGGCTGTAGGCATTCTGTGTGGTCACGACCCGCGGCAGGCCAGTCTCGCCCGCAATGCGCACAAACTCCATGACGCCCCACGGATGCTCATTGGACAAACCCACGTGGCGGATCTTGCCCTCCTCCACCAGATCGGCCAGCGCTTCAAGCTGCACGCGGATCGGCGTGCAGTCGCGCTCCTTGGCCGGGTCGTACTGCCATTGCCCGAACAGCGGCTGATTGCGCTCCGGCCAGTGCAGCTGGTAGAGGTCGATATAGTCCGTCCGCAAACGCCGCAGGCTACCCTCGACCGCCTCACGAATATTGGCACGATCAAGCGCCAGCGGCCCGCCGCGAATCCAGCCCAGGCTGCGCGCCGGACCGGCAACCTTGGTGGCGAGGACGATCTTTTCCCGATCCTGCCTGTTCAGCCAGTTGCCAACGATGGTTTCGCTCGCGCCACAGGTTTCTGCACGCGCAGGCACCGCGTACATTTCGGCCGTATCGATGAAGTTGAGACCGCGCTCAAACGCCATGTCGAGCTGATCATGCGCATCACTCTCGGGCGTCTGCTGCCCGAACGTCATCGTTCCGAGACACACCGCGGACACCCGCGGCCCCTGCGCACCCAGCACCCGATAGATCATCTCACCATCACTCATCCGCTTTTTCCCTGTTGATTCAAGCCGCCACGACATATCATGCGACCCTTCGCATCACCATGATACTTCAGCGCTTCGGCGCCCCCTGCCCATGTCCGACCATACCCCGCCCGCCAGTATCGCCATCTCCGGCCTGCTCGCCTATTGCCGCCCCGGTTTCGAAAAAGAGCTGGCCTCCGAACTGGACGACATCGCCGCCGACGCCGGCATGATCGGCTTTGTCCGCACCCAGCCCAACTCGGGCTACGCGGCCTTCGAAGCCTTCGAGCCGGTCCCCGTCTCCACGCTGGGTGAACACGCCGACTGGCGCAAGCCGGTTTTCGCCCGTCAGCTTCTGCCCTGGTTCGCAAAGGTCGAGGACCTGCCCGAGCGCGACCGCGCCACCCCCATCGTTGCCGCAGTGCATGCGTCAGGGCAGCGCTTCTCCGGCGTCGTGCTCGAGACCCCGGACAATGACGAGGCCAAGCAGCAGTCCGGCTTCTGCCGCCGCTTTGCCGAGCCCCTCACCCGCGCGCTCGAAAAAGCCGGGCGACTGCGCACCAGCCGCACCGGCCTGCCCGCGCTACACGTTGTCTTTACCAGCCCGACCACGGCCTGGCTCGCCTCCGGCCTGCCCGGCATGTGCGCGCCGTGGCCGATGGGCATCCCGCGCCTGCGCATGCCGTCCAACGCGCCCAGCCGCTCCACGCTCAAGCTGGCCGAAGCCTTCATGACCCTGCTTTCCGACGAAGAGCGCGAAAACAACATCCGCGCAGGTCAGCGTGCGGTGGACCTCGGCGCGGCGCCCGGCGGCTGGACCTGGCAACTGGCCAACCGTGGCTTGCGGGTGATCGCCGTCGACAACGGCCCGATGAAGGACACGGTGATGGCGACCGAGATGGTCGAGCACCTCAAGGCCGACGGCTTCACCTGGCGCCCGCAGCGCCCGGTGGACTGGATGGTGTGCGACATGGTCGAGCAACCCAGCCGCATTGCCTCGCTGATGGCAGACTGGGTGGCGACGGGCCGCTGCCGCCACACCATCTTCAACCTCAAGCTGCCGATGAAGCGCCGCCTCGAAGCCGTGGAGCAATGCCGCATCCTGATCCAGAAGCGGCTCGCCAGCGTCGGCCCCTACGACTTGCGCATCAAGCAGCTGTATCACGACCGCGAAGAGGTTACCGCCTACCTCACCCTCAAGCGCTGAATCGGTTCCAACGCCCCGCGCAGCTCAGTCATGCTG
>JALNWS010000257.1 GCA_023230755.1 Azoarcus sp. | reverse complement strand
GCTTCGGGCGACACCGTCCACCGCCACATGTCCTCTTCGGCTTCGGCAGCCGGGTTCTCGAGGTGACGTCCCTCGAAAGAGATGTGCAGCAGGTTGGCATCCATCGAGTAGGGCGAGCCGCCCTGCTTGTGCTTCATCTCGATGGGAATCCCGGCCTTTTCTGCATAGGCGAGCAGCTTCTCGCGCGACAGCAGATCCCATTCGCGCCACGGTGCGATCACCTTCACGCCGGGCATCAGCGCGTAATAACCGAGTTCGAAACGAACCTGGTCATTGCCTTTGCCGGTCGCACCATGAGAGACAGCGTCCGCGCCCGTGGCACGGGCAATCTCGATCTGGCGCTTGGCAATCAGCGGACGTGCGATCGAGGTACCGAGCAGATACTCGCCTTCGTACACCGTGTTGCAGCGGAACATCGGGAAGACAAAATCGCGCACGAACTCTTCACGCAGATCGTCGATGAAAATATTCTCGGGTTTGATGCCGAACTTGAGCGCCTTCTGGCGCGCCGGTTCGAGTTCTTCGCCCTGGCCGAGGTCGGCCGTAAACGTCACCACCTCGCATTTATAGGTGTCCTGCAGCCACTTCAGAATTACCGAGGTATCGAGTCCGCCGGAATAGGCGAGCACCGCTTTCTTTACATCGCTCATCATCTTGTCCAGTCTGTTGCCGTGGCGTCTTATGGACGTCAGGCGGTTAGCAGCAAATCGCGTTATTCAGATTGCGTCCTCGTCCTCGACGCGACCGAGGACGAGAAATTCCATTAATGCCTTCTGCGCATGCAGGCGGTTTTCCGCTTCGTCCCACACCACGGACTGCGCGCCGTCGATGACTTCGGCCGTCACCTCTTCACCACGGTGGGCGGGAAGGCAGTGCATGAACACTGCGTCAGGCGCTGCCACCGACATCATCTCGGCATCAACACACCAGTCGGCAAACGCCTTCATGCGCTCTTCGTTCTCAGACTCGAAACCCATCGACGTCCACACATCGGTGGTCACCAGATGGGCGCCCTTGCAGGCCTCAAGCGGATCGGTGAACTGCGCGAAGTGGTCTGTGCCATAAAGTCCGGCGCGCTCCGGTTCGACTTCGTAACCGGGAGGCGTCGACACATGCACATGAAAACCGAGCACCTCTGCTGCCTGCAGCCAGGTGTTGCACATGTTGTTGGAATCGCCCACCCAGGCCACCGTCTTGCCCTTGATGCTGCCGCGATGCTCGATATAGGTGTAGATGTCGGCCAGGATCTGGCAGGGGTGGTATTCGTTGGTCAGCCCGTTGATCAGCGGCACGCGCGAGTTCGCTGCGAACCGTTCGATGATGTCCTGCTCGAAGGTGCGGATCATCACCACGTCGCTCATGCGCGAGATCACCTGCGCGGCGTCCTCCACCGGTTCGCCCCGGCCAAGCTGGGAGTCACGGGTATTGAGGTAGATCGCGGATCCGCCAAGCTGCTGCATCCCTGCCTCGAAGGACAGTCGGGTGCGGGTACTCGCCTTTTCGAAGATCATCACCAGCGTACGATCGAAGAGCGGACGATAGGGTTCGTAGTTCTTGAACTTGTCCTTGATCCACTTGGTACGCTTGAAGATATGCGCGTATTCGTCCGCGGACAGGTCGTTGAACTGAAGATAGTGTCGGGGTGAACTCATGGGCGGTCTGCCTTTGTCGTCACTGCGACAAGAAGTCTTTGATCAGCGGCGCCAGCGCATCGACGAGCGCGGTGGCGTCGTTGCTGCTGAAAATCAGCGCCGGCAACAGGCGCACAACGCGCTCTGCCGTCACGTTGATGAGCAGTCCGGCGTCGAGTCCGCGCTTCACCAGTTCGCCACAGGGGCGGTCGAGTTCGATACCGATCATCAACCCGCGACCACGGATTTCCACCACGCCGGCCACACCCTTGAGCGCGTGCGCGAGGCCCTTGCGGATCTCATCGCCAACCGTGACCGCGTTATCCATCAGCTTGTCGTCGACGATGGTGTCCATCGTCGTCAGCGCTGCTGCGCAGGCCAGCGGGTTGCCGCCGAAGGTCGAGCCGTGGTTGCCCGGCTTGAACAGTCCGGCAGCCTTGCCGGCCGTGAGACAGGCGCCAATGGGCACACCCGAACCAAGCCCCTTGGCGAGCGTCATCACGTCCGGGCGTACCTCCGCGTGCTGCCAGCCGAACCACTTGCCGGTACGCCCCAGCCCGCACTGGACTTCGTCGCAGATCATCAGCCAGCCGCGTTCGTCGCAAAGCGCGCGCAAATCGCGTTGAAATGCGTCGTCGGCGATGTTGATGCCGCCCTCGCCCTGAATCATTTCGAGCATCACCGCAACGACGTTGCCGTTATGCACCGCAACATTGCGCAGCGCTTCGATGTCCTTATAGGGCACCCGGACGAAACCCGACACCAGCGGCTCGAAGCCTGCCTGTGCCTTGCGGTTGCCGGTAGCCGAAAGCGTTGCCATCGTGCGTCCGTGAAAAGCGTTCTCCATCACCACGATGGTGGGCAGTTCAACGCCTTTCTGGTGGCCGTACATACGAGCCAGCTTGATCGCTGCTTCGTTGGCCTCGCACCCGGAGTTGCAGAAGAAGGCCTCTTCCATGCCCGAGACGTCGGCGAGACGATCGGCAAGACGATCCTGCAAGGGGATGCCGTACAGGTTGGAGGTATGCAGCACGCGCGACGCCTGCTGGGAGATTGCACGCACGAGGCGCGGGTGGTTGTGCCCGAGCGTCGAAACCGCAATACCAGAGAGCGCATCAAGATAGCGCTTGCCCGTTTCGTCGTGGAGCCAGACGCCATCGCCGTGAGTGAATGCCACAGGCAGTCGGGCGTAGGTGTTCATGACATGGGACATGGAAAACCCCGATCAGGATGGACCAAAAACGCGCACGGCGGCAGACGCCGCCGTACAGGAAGTAAGCATGGATGTTAAGCCAAAACAGGGGCAAATGTACATACGGCGGCCGATACGGAGCACGGCCGCACCACATCTACCCCCCTGATTTCTGCTAGAATCCGGCCGGTTTCTTGCAGCGGCCGGCACCCCCGGCCCTGTACCACTCCCCGACACGGCATGACACATGAACCAGAAGATCGAGAGCTTCGTCATCATCGGGGTCACAAGGGAAGGAAAAACATTCCGCCCCAGCGACTGGGCGGACCGCCTGTGCGGCATCATGTCGGCCTTCGGCGCAGACCACCGCATGATGTATTCCCCCTATGTGCGCCCCGGCTGCACCCTGAAGGGCCAGAAGACCGTAATGGTCGACGCCCGCCTTTACGACATCGAACCCCTTGCCTACAAGTTCATGGTGAATTTTGCCAACGACAACAACCTGCAGATGGAATCCATCAGCGACGACCAGATGTAAGCAGGTTCGCCAGAAAATTCATCCTCAACAAGATCAGGGCACCAGGGCAAACAGCCCTTCGACCGATAATCCTGAAGCAAAAAAAACGGCGACATCACAGTCGCCGTTTTTGCTTGCGGCAAAAAGCCGCAGATCGATGCCGGAAGATCAGACAGCCATTGCCTTGACGGCAGCGGACAGACGGCTCTTGTGGCGAGCAGCCTTGTTCTTGTGAATGATCTTTTTGTCAGCAATGCTGTCAATCGTGCTCATCGAAGTGCTGAAGACTGACTGAGCGGCAGCCTTGTCACCACCCACAACAGCCTTGCGCACGGCCTTGATCGCAGTACGCAGACGCGAACGCAGGCTGGCGTTATGGGCGCGGGCCTTGGTCGCCTGACGTGCGCGCTTGCGAGCTTGTGCCGAGTTGGCCATATTTATGATTCCTGTGAGATTCGTGGTTCTAAGAAGCCCGCGATCTTAACCAATAAGATCGGTAAACGCAAGCAACATTCGCGGATAATCTGTCGCACCGACGCTCGGGGCAGCTATCATGCCGCCTTTACCGACGGCCTCAATTTCGCATGAATCTCTTGCGCGCACTTGCCACTGTCAGTGGCATGACACTGCTGTCCCGCATTCTCGGTTTCGTCCGCGACTTTGTCATCGCCCGCGCTTTTGGCGCCGGCATGGCAACCGACGCCTTCTTCGTCGCCTTTCGTCTGCCCAACCTGCTGCGAAGAATGTTTGCCGAGGGTGCATTCTCGCAAGCCTTTGTGCCCATTCTCGCCGAATACAAGAACAAACAGGGCGAGGCGGTCACCCGCCACCTTGTCGACCGGGTCGCCACCCTGCTCGGCCTCACTGTCGCCGCGGTTGCCTTGCTCGGCATCCTGGGTGCGCCGCTGATCATTCAGGTCACGGCACCCGGCTTCTCTGCAGACGCGGACAAGTTCGCGCTCACCGTCGAACTGACCCGGATCACCTTCCCCTACATCCTCTTCATGTCGCTGGTCGCGCTCGCGGGTGGCATTCTCAATACCTGGAGCCGGTTTGCGATTCCGGCCTTCACGCCGGTACTGCTCAACCTGTCCTTCATCGGCATGGCGCTGTTCGCCGCGCCGTATTTCGATCCACCGGTGCTTGCGCTGGCGTGGGCGGTCTTTCTGGGCGGCATCCTGCAGCTCGCGTTGCAGATCAGGCCGCTGGCCCGAATCGGCATGCTGCCCCGCTTCAGCATCGACTACTCCGACCCTGGCGTGCGCCGCATACTCAAGCTCATGGCCCCCGCCATCCTCGGCGTTTCGGTCAGCCAGATCTCGCTGCTGATCAACACCGTATTCGCCTCGTTTCTGGAAAGCGGCAGCGTGTCGTGGCTCTATTACGCCGATCGCCTGATGGAGTTCCCCG
>JALNWS010000256.1 GCA_023230755.1 Azoarcus sp. | reverse complement strand
GGTCGAGACGAGCCCCTTCGAAATTTCGGACGGCTTCGATCACCGTGTCATTCCACATTCGGCCGCCGTCAATGAAGTTTGAGGCCACGAAGAAGGTCGCGTTCATTCTGTGCTTTTTTAACACAGGCAAGGCAATTGCCTCGTTATCAGCGTATCCATCATCAAACGTGATCACCAGCGCACGGGCGGGAAGCGCATGTCTAGCGAGAGCAGCGACGGCATCGGCGAGCGAAATGACGTTAAAATTTGCACCGACCCAATCGAGAATCTTGTCGAACACCCTTGCATCAGGTTCGCCCGGGAAGAGCGGATCAGGCTGAGCCAACACACGATGAAAAATCAGCGTCGAAAGACATGCGTCAGGTCCACCTGGCGATGCCAATGACGCAAGTATCTTAATCAGCATCGTCAAACCTTCCCTGGCTGTTGAGGAGCGGATGTTTGACCGTTTCGATCAGCGGATGCTGCCCGCCTTAATCCGCAATACTCCAGAAACCCCACCTGCGGATCGCGCTCCCATCCACGCGTCATTACCCAAACTCGCGCAAGCACAACCATCACCATCATGTTGTAGGGCAAATCATAATAGGCAAGGCTGAGAAAGGCTCCACCAACGGCAAAACCGATCAAACTGACCTGCACCATAGCGCCAAGCTCTGCAGCCCAAGCGGCTTGCGGCTCCGAACGTGCGTTCTGCCTGAGCCATCCAGCGGTCCGGTATGTGCTGAACCAGATCCCCAGATACAGAAACAACCCAATGAAACCGTGATTGCCAAGGATCTGGAAGTAAATGCTGTGGGCAGCCCGAACGATGTTTTCATACACGCCATAAAGACTGAAGAACAGCTGATACTGATAAGACATGCCGCCACCGAACAGATTGTGCTTTGCAACCTCCAACGCGACGCCCCATGCGTTGATTCTGCCCATGGCAGAACCATCATCTTGGTATTCCCGTATTGTTGCCATTCTGTCCCACCATTCCTGGGGCATAACCGGCAATATTGCAACTAAGCCGAGTAAAATCAGAAGGCCGATTGCACCCTTATTACGGCTTCTCACCCAGAACATCACGGCCATCGCACCGGCAGCGAGAATCGCACCACGGGAGTGAGTCCCAAGCGCCGCCGCGAAGCACATCAGCATGGTGAAACTCAGTGCGTGCTTAACCAACCGACTGCGCACCTGCAACTGAAGAAAGTGCAGGAGCGGAATCGTCATGATCATCGCCAAACCAAATTCATTGTTGTCATTAATGAACGATCCCTCGGGTCCCCACACCCTGCTTTTTCCACCACCAAGGACGGTAAACACTCCTGTTTTTATCGCTAGCAAGCCGAGCGATCCGGCGGTCACCCATGCAAAAGCCATAATATGATACTTATTGCGCAACAGCACCAACGCCACTAGAGTCATCAGGTAGATCTTCATGACCTTGTCCCACTGCGCGAAGTCGCCGGAGGGATCCATTCCGAACATCCAGGACGTGGTCATCAGCACAGCAAAAGCAATCAGCCAAGTAACCGGCGCACCCTTCAATGGTGAGTCACGATCCCGTGTGAATATCAGGCCCGTCAGCACTGCCAGAGCAGCGATCATTGCCACTGGCATACTATAGGCAAACCCCCACGTAAGCCTGTGCGGACTCATCACACTGATCCACGTCCATAGCATTACGCCAATCCATGGACGACGTAATGCCATGATTGCGGCCGAGAAGACAATTGCCACAATGATCAGATCACGAATTGGCATATTGGAAAACTTAAGGTTTCAATGAAATCACGGGTTGGCAACATGACTGACGACATAACGAAACTTTCCCGACTTTTCTGGGAGAATTTCAACTGCATGATTTACCTCTATAGCGACATCCTCGCCAAGGCGCGCCTTGAAGTCGCGAATGATTCTATCTTCAGAAAGAGGATTGAACTCCGGCGTGCAAACGAGTTGTACCTCGGTACGTGACAATGAATGTTGAACGATTTTAAAGCGATCAACACCAGGCAAATCCCGCACGGTGTAGATTAAAGCCAGCCCATGCATGACTGTCCCATCCTTTGCGACCACAAAGTCGGTAGTGCGCCCCTGAATCTCCTTGAGCACGGGCAAGCTGCGGCCACAAGCGCAAGGCGTCTCCGATAGCACGCCGACATCACCAGTGCGGTAACGTACGAAGGGAAAGTCCTCCGTGGCCATATGGGTCACTACGATCTCACCCGCCACGCCCGGTGCAGTAGGTGTGCCGTCAGGGCCAATCGTCTCCACAATGATATCTTCCGCACTGACGTGCAGGCTGCCTGCTGGGCACTCGTGCGCGATGAACCCTGCGTCACGTGCGCCGTAACCGTTGGCAACCGGGCAACCAAATACATCCCCAAGGATCTGGCGTTGCTCGTCGTAGAGTTTTTCCGAGGTCACAAAAACAACACGAATGCCGAGCTGGTCCATAGCGATCCCCTTGCTACGGGCGTGACTGGCTATCAACGCAAGACTGGACGGATAACCAAATAGCATTGCCGGACGTACTTTACGTATGGTTGCGACAAACCGATCGAGGTTATCTTTCGACATTTCGAAGGCCGGTAGCAGTTGGCTACGCAGGACTCTGTCTCGCAGCTGACGAATACGGTCCTGAGCTCCGAGTTCTACCGGGCTTGCCCACACCACGAGTTCGGGATCACCAATATCAACACCCCACCATCGGGTCGCTCGCCACTTTGCGGCCACGTCGTGGCTCTTGCGCCCCTTGCCCATGAAAAATATCAGCGGTTCGCCGGACGACCCCCCTGTGTTGTAACGTGTCAGTGGCCCGTGATGATCGGCCCGAAGGCTCTCCGTGTTTTCACGGATGATCTGTTTTGTCAGCAGCGGCAACTGTTGTAGTGAATCAAGCGTATCAACGCTAGCCGGATCAAACCCGTCACGTGCAAAGAGTTCGCGGTAATAAGGGACGGTGTTCCCAATGAGCTCAAGGAACGTTCGCAGACGTTGAGTGCGATATTCCTGCAGACGTTCAATTGGCCACCATTGGCTTTCCTCTAACCGCCTGCGCAGTTCGACCGAGCTATGCCCCTTTAAACGCTCGTGAAGGGGAAACAAAACATTGGAACAAACCGTTGTGTATATCGTCATCAGCCTTCCGGATTTTGAGCCAGTCGTCGGTAGACCTGTAGCCATTGTTCGCGAACGGTTGGCCATGCATATCGTGCAGCAGCTTGCAAGCCGGCGTTACGCATCGAAGCAGCCAAACTCACATTGCCGAGCACCCTGAGTGCTGCCTCACCCATCTGCAGCGAGTCCGAAATTGGAACCAAGAGCGCGGAAACGCTGTCTTCGACCATGTCGGGAATGCCTCCGGCTGCGGTGCTTACTACTGGAACTCCGCTGGCGAATGCTTCGAGTATGGAAATTGGCATGTTATCCACTGTGCTTGGATTGAGCATGCAGTCAGCTGACGCGTAAAGGCCGGGTATGTCAGCGTTGTCAATACGCCCGGAGAAACTGACGCAGGACTGCAGGCCAAGCTCTTCTACCAACGCTTGCAGGCGTCCGCTTTCTGGCCCGGTCCCTGCGACGGTCAAGCGGGCACCTGGCATGACCTTTCGGACGCCATGAAATGCTCGAATTGCAGTGGGAATATCATAGATCGGCTCGAGGTTGCGAGTGACGATCAAATGGGGAGAGTCTCCAAAATCACGACTCGGCCTGGGGCTGAATCGCGACAGGTCAACGATATTTGGGACGATCTCCGTTTGCAGCCCGTATTCTGCAAAGACACGCTGCAAGAATGCCGAAGGCGTAACTCTTACCTTTGCCAATCGTAACGTAGCAAGAACGTGCTTAGGCGCCGTTTTGAAGAACGTGCCCGCATTGCCCCCACGATAGTTGACGATGACAGGCACCCTACGAACACGACCTATCCACACAGCAGGTGCCGCGAAGAGGTGCCACGCCCAACCCGAATTTGCGAGGACATGTATAACCTCAGTGCGGCCAGCAGCACGCCAGAGTCTGGCCAGATATGGCACTAATCGACAGAGCGCACGAACAACCGGCAATCGCCCTGCCCATGCAGGCGTGTACGGTGAATTATTTCTAACGAGTTCGACGCTTACGCCTTCGGCCCTTAAAAGACGCACTAATTGTTCGCACTGATTGGCCATCCCCCCTGAAGGTGGTGGCATGGGGCCAACGATGCACAGCGCAGGCACTGAGGTATTGGCAGGGGTTGCGGGCAGCGACCCGGTAGAATTTTTCCTCATGCGTTTACTAAGCGCCGCTGGGCGCGAAAACATACGAGCCAGAAGCAGAAACACAGCAACGTAGCAGTTCCGAACACTACAGCTGCGAGCAGCTGAACACGCAGCCACCGGATACGCTCTCGCTGAAGCTCATTCTCGGGCCGTTCGAGGATACGCATGCCGGGATACACTCCCGTCGCAACACCGCCCAGTTGCTCAAGAGCCCTATGTGCTTGACCAAGCATCCGCACGACAGGAGACCGATCGTACTCAAATACGTTGTTGCCCCACCACATGTACCACTCTGGCAGTCCGTGCTCGTAGTACTCGATGGCCTTATATTCATGCTGAAATCCAGGACTAGCATGAGAGTCAACCGGAACGAGCGTTGGCGTGGAGCCACCTTTCAGCAGTGCAGCCCGAAACTCCATCGCCGACAATGCTCTCCCTGCCGCATCCGCCGGATAGAAGTTGTTGAACACGTCGATCATGATCCAGCGCGCCTGCTGAGCATCCCAGATCT
>JALNWS010000255.1 GCA_023230755.1 Azoarcus sp. | reverse complement strand
TTTCTCTGCCGCGGAGAAGCCGCCGGCTTCTGCGGCCGCGCAGAAGATCCTGAGGGACTTCAGGTTTCGTTCCGTCAGGAATTTATTGCTCATTTTCGTCACCACGGTCTCCGGGAAACGTCGGCCACCACGACCTTGGCCAGACTGAAGCTGGCGCGACATGCCTCACATCGGCCGAGCATGTGGTACATCGCGCATCGATGCACGAGCCACGGGGGGGGCGGCTCGCCCGCCAGAGCGTTCAACTCAAGCATTGAAAAAGACAAGACAGGCTCAGCATCGGACCCGGCAGCGTACCACTTTGCCAAAATTCCGCAGATGCCCCATGCGCAGAAAAGGTTTCGAAAAACGAAACCATATCGACAATAAAATCATTTTTCAACATATATCCAAAGGCGTAACTTCAGTCCCGGTCCCAATCAAGGAGAAGGTCATGAAGCTCAATATCAAACGCGTGGTTCTCGGGGTGGTCAGTGTTGTGTCAATGGTGTCCTCGCTGGCGGTCCACGCTGAAGGCGGCACCATCGCCGACATCAAGGCGCGAGCTCAGCTGACGGTCGGCACCGAAGCGGCCTATGAGCCGTACGAGTTCGTCCTGGACGGAAAGGTGACAGGCTACGGGCGGGACATTCTGGCCCTGATGGCGGCAAAGCTTGATGTCAAACTGAACCAGATGAACCTGCCCTTCCAGGGTCTGCTCCCCGGCCTGATGTCACATAAGTTCGATATGGTCGCCACCAGTGTCGGGATCAACGCCCAACGGGCCCAACGCTTCTTGTTTACGCGCCCGATCGGGGTCGTGAACTCTGTCATCCTGGTGCGGGCTGACGACACTGCAATCAAGTCGCCCGACGACCTGAGCAACGCCATCATGGGCACACAACTGGGCTCTTCCTCGATTCCCGTTGCCGACGCCTTCAACGCCAAGCTCAAGGCCGCGGGGAAATCCGGCTATGCGGACATGAAGTTGTTTACCGCCTATCCGGACGTCGTCAGTGCCCTTGAAAACAAGGCGGTCACCGCCGCAGTCATTCCCTCCAACATCGCCGCTGTCCAGATCAAGGCCAATCCGGGGAAGTTCAAGGAGGCAGGCATTATTGGCGAGCCCAAGGTGCTGGCCTGGGTCATCAATCCGGATGACAAGGAGATTCTGGAATTCGTCAACAGTACGCTTGACGAGTTGGCCAAGGACGGCACCCTGGCCAAGCTGCAGACCAAGTGGTTTGGTGCACCGCTGAACCTCCCGACCACAGACTATCTGCCCGAAGGTGCCTTGCGCTAAGCAGGGTAGTGCAACCGATGGAACAGGTACTCACGCCGTTTATGAACGGAGTGCTCCATGCCGTGCAGGCCACCGTGCTGATCAGTTCGGCGGCCTGCCTGCTCGGCATCGTGCTCGGCATCCTCCTCCTCCTCGCGCGGACCAGTCCGGTGTTGGCACTGCGGTATCTGGCCATCGTCTACGTGAGCGCCATGCGCGGCACGCCCCTGCTGATTCAATTGCTGGTGGTGTATTACGCAATACCGGGGATGCTCAACATCACGATCACGCCGGTGTTCGCCGGCGTCGTTGCGCTGGCGATGAATACCGCTGCTTACATCAGCGAGATCCTGCGCGGCGTGCTGTCGAGCCTGCCTTCGGGACAACGAGGCGCCGCATTTTCGCTCGGCATGACGCGATGGCAGTCATGGCGTCACATCATCCTGCCGCAGATCTTCCTGAGGGCACTGCCACCGCTGACAAACGAATTTACCGTGACCTTCAAGGCCTCTTCACTGTTGTCGATCATCTCGGTCAGCGAGCTTTCCAGCCTGGCGCGAAACGTCACGCTGCAGACCAATGCCCCGTTGATGGTGTTTTCCGTCTGCGCTGCAGTGTATTTCATCATGTTGTTCCTGTTGTCATCGGCTTCGCGCCGCATCGAACGACAGGTTCAGGTCAGGGTGGGACGCCATGATTGATACCGATATCATTGCAGAGGCCCTGCCCTTGCTGCTCAAGGGACTGAAGGTCACGGCATTTGTCGCGGCCGTGGGCATCCCCCTGGGTCTCCTCGTGGGCACGCTCCTCGCCTATCTCACCCTCGTCGGCAACACCGCGTTGAAGTGGTTTGCCAGAAGCTATATCGAGTGCGTGCGCAACGTCCCGTTCCTGATCATCGTCTATTTCGCGTACTTCGGCCTGCCCAAGATGGGGCTCATGACCGACGCGTTCCAGGTGGCGGTGCTGACCACGGGCTTCTACACCGCGGGCTACTTCAGCGAACTCATGCGGGCGGCGATCCTCAGCGTACCGAAAGGCCAGATGCAAGCGGCAGTGTCCCTGGGCATGGGCTACTGGCGTGCGCAGCGACTCATCATCTTTCCGCAGCTGCTGGGTTTTCTGATCCCGCCGACGACCAGCCTCGTGGTCATGATGTTCAAGGACACGGCCATATTCTCGGTGATCACCCTGCCCGAGCTGACCTACCAGAGCAATGTCGTGGTCTCTGAGAGTTTTGCCTACATTGAGATCCTCGGCACCACGGCACTGATCTACTGGGTCAGCAGCTGGTTCATCGATTTTGCCGGCAACAGGTTCAACCGCTATGCGTTGCGCTGGAAAGCCCGGCCATAACCCAAGGATGCTCAGACAAATGAAACATTTGACCGTTCCCCCCAAGAGCCGGCATCAAACCTTGCTGTATTCGACTCTCCACACGGATGTGGACACGCTGGAGGCGGACATCGCCGTGGTGGGCATGCCATTCGGTGCGGCCTACGGCCCCAACGCCTTCGGCAATGACCAGAGCCGCACACCGCAGGCCCTGCGCGAACTGACCGACCGCTTCGTGCGTGCCCCGGACCATTACGATTTCGACATCGACGGTCCGCTGCTGCAGAACCGGGACGACATCAGGTTCGTCGATTGTGGCGATGTGATGCCGAACCTGGCGGTGCCCGGCGAACACTACAAGAAGGCTGAGGCGCTGGTGCGCAAGCTGCTTGGCATGGGGGCGCTGCCGATCGTGCTCGGTGGCGACCACGGCATCACCACTCCGATCCTGCGGGCCTATGAGGCCCTGGGGAAACCCATCACGCTGATTCATGTGGATGCCCATCTGGACTGGCGTGACGAGGTCAATGGCGTGACCGAAGGCTTGTCCAGCCCGATCCGGCGCGCATCCGAGATGGATCATGTGGGCCGCATCTTCCAGATCGGCCTGCGTGCCCAGGGCAGCGCACGCACCGAAGATTTGCTGGCTGCCAGGCGTTACGGGTCGGAGCTGGTCACGGCCTACGAACTGCACGAAGTTGGCATGAAGGCGGTGCTCGACCGCATTCCCGACGGTGGCAACTACTACATCACCATCGATGCGGACGGCCTCGACCCGAGCATCATGCCGGCGGTGGACGGCCCGGCACCGGGCGGGGTGAGCTTCATCCAGGCGCGTCAGCTGATTCACGGCCTGGTCAACAAGGGGCGCGTCGTGGGCATGGATATCGTCGAAATCCAGCCCTCCAAGGACAGCGCCAGCAAGGTCACTCTGGTGACCGCCGGCAGGCTGATCGTGAACCTCATCGGCGCGTCG
The DNA here is from genome assembly GCA_023230755.1 of Azoarcus sp. Classification (GTDB taxonomy): domain Bacteria; phylum Pseudomonadota; class Gammaproteobacteria; order Burkholderiales; family Rhodocyclaceae; genus Parazoarcus. The sequence continues at coordinate 1,218 of JALNWS010000255.1, read as the reverse complement.
ATCAAAGCGGGATATTTTGACAAATGAATACGCTCGTGACAGTGGAAGTTGAAGGGATCAGCAAATGGTATGGCGAGGCGCAGGTACTGAAGAACTGTTCATGCACCGTGCGCGAGCAGGAGATCGTGGTCATCTGCGGTCCCTCGGGGTCAGGTAAATCCACGCTGATCAAGACGATCAACGGCCTGGAAGTCGTACAGGAGGGAGACATCCGAATCCGGAACCAGTCCATCCTGAACAAAGGCACGAATCTCTCGAGCTTGCGCGCCTCGGTCGGCATGGTCTTCCAGCATTTCGAGCTGTTTCCCCATCTCACCATCCTGCAGAACCTGACCATTGCCCAAAGAGTGGTGCTCAAGCGTGACGTGACGACCGCGACAAAGAAGGCCAAGGCGCTACTGGAAAAGGTCGGCATGGCCGTTCATCAGGACAAATATCCGTCTCAGCTCTCCGGTGGGCAGCAGCAGCGGGTGGCCATTGCCCGCTCTCTGTGCATGGATCCGTTCCTGATGCTGTTCGATGAACCGACCTCGGCGCTGGACCCGGAAATGGTCAGTGAAGTGCTCGAGGTAATGCGCGATCTGGCCAACGAAGGGATGACGATGATGGTGGTGACCCACGAGATGGGCTTTGCCCGCAACATCGCCGACCGGGTCATTTTCATGGAAAACGGATCCATCGTTGATAACACCGACACCGCGAGTTTTTTCGGCGACAAGTCTTCCGAACGGGCGCAGTTGTTCCTGTCGAAGATCCTGCAGCACTAAATCACTTGATTCAAGAACTTCCCAATGCATACTCGAATCCGCAAATTCAATACCCAAGATACCTATCCCGAGCAGAATCTCGATAACGATCTGTGCCAGGCGGTCGTAGCGCGCGGGCGCACCGTTTTCCTGCGCGGCCAGATCGGCCAGGACCTCGATACCTCGAAGAGCGTCTGTGTCGGTGACGCCCGGGGCCAGGCCGAGCAGGCCATGCACAACATCAAGATGTTGCTCGAGGAAGCAGGCGGCCAGCTTGAGCACATCTGCAAGATCACCATCTACCTTATCGATCCGCGCTATCGCGAAGACGTCTATCAGGTCACCGGAAAGTGGTTGAAAGGCGTATACCCCGTGTCGACCGGCATCGTCGTTTCCGCACTGGCCCGTCCTGAATGGCTGGTGGAGATCGACGCCACCGCGGTGATTCCGGACTGATCAAGGCTTTCGGACA
>JALNWS010000254.1 GCA_023230755.1 Azoarcus sp. | reverse complement strand
TCCGGAGCCAGCACATGTATGCCAGTTCACAGGCGACACTGATCACCACCGGCATGCTGCCGTTTCTGCTGCTGGCTAGCGCCGCGCTGACCGCGCCGGTTTCGATTGCCCTGCTGGCCCTGTACCGCCGAGCCGTCTTGCGCTCAATGGCGAGTCCAGGCGTGAGCGAGGATCCGCCCGCACCCGGGAGCAGCCCGCCATCGCAAGCGCCGCCAGTCGCCCTCAAACTGACCATGGTCGATGCAAACACGCTTTCTCAAGCCCCCGCTGGCGCGGCCATCAGCCACTCGCTTGTCATGGCGTCGCTCGTTTATGGCGCGGCCGGACTCTTGTACGCCGTGACCCTTGGCGGCGCCTGGATGATCCAGACGCGCGCCGATGGCTTCGTCCTGACCCGGTTTCTGTGGCTGCTGTCCTGCTATGCATGGCCAACCGCACTGGGAATCGGCCTGCTGGTTGCAGTGAACCTGAGACAGCGCCTGCTCGTTGCCTGCACCTACTTCATCATGCTGTTCGCCGTCGCGCTCTACGCCGTGCTGCGTAACGATGCGCTGAGCTTCGGTCAGGTCGCCACCTTCTGGATGCTGACCAACGCCCCCGCCACCGCACTGCTGCTTGCTTTTCTGCATCGCCGGGTGCGCGCGGTCGGTCCGCTGGTGCTGGCCTTCATGGTCGTCGTCGTCACCGGATCGCAGATCGCACTGGCGGTGGTCGGCAGCAGCGAAGCCGGCATGCGCACAGCGGTGACGACCGGCGCCGCGATCGGGCTCGGCGGACAAGCCACTTTCTTTGCCACGATGTTGCTTGGCGCGCTGTTGGCTGCAGTGGGGGGCTGGTTCGGCCTCAAGTGGCTGGGCCATCGGCATCTCGCTCGCCGCAGCAGTGATCAGGCCCTCACACTCGACGCGATGTGGCTGCTGTTCGGCATGGTGCAGTCCGTCACCCTCGCCTTCGCGGGCTGGGCCTGGATCTTCACCGGCCTCGTGGCCTTTGCCGTCTACAAGGCCGTCAGCACATTCGGTTTTCGCGCGGCCGGACTGCAAAGAGCCCCGCCGCACCCGCCGTCCCTGCTGTTGCTGCGTGTTTTCGCCCTGGGCACGCGCAGCGGACAATTGTTCGACGTACTGGCCAAGCGCTGGTTGCGGGCGGGTGACATCAGCATGATTGCGGGCCCGGACCTCGCCACGACCACCGTCGAACCACATGAGTTTCTGGATTTCGTCGGCGGCCAGCTATCGCGCCAGTTCGTGCGCGACGCCGACGACCTTGAGCACAGATTGCAAGCCCGGGCACGCGGGCCGGACCCCGACGGGCGCTACCGGGTCAATGAGTTCTTCTGCCATGCGAACACCTGGCAACTGGCCATGCGCCGCCTCGCCGCCACCGCGGATGCGGTGCTGATGGACCTGAGAAGCTTCTGTGCCGCAAACCAGGGCTGCCAGTATGAACTTCAGCAGCTCATCGACATCGTGCCGCTGGAGCGGGTGCGCTTTCTCATCGACGAAAGCACTGACAAGGCATTTCTTGAGCACACCCTGCTGGATCTGTGGAACCGTGCAGCCAGCGACTCGCCCAACCGCGAAAATGCCGCCCCTCGGGCATGCATTGTCGACGTCGGCAAGCGCGTCGACACCATCATGCAGCCTCTGCTCGGACTGCTCGCGCCCCCTCACGCTCCCCCCGCTTCGCCATCTGAACGGGCCACCGGCGGATATTCAGAGCTCGACTCGCAACGTTAGCCAATGACGCAATTCGACGACGCGATCGGAAGGTTGGCCGCTGGCCTTGAATTCACCGTGGTCGCCGTTGATCGACTGCGCAGTGTAGGCAATCTCGCCGCGCTGACCGCCGACGTTAAAGGGATAGCCCAGGCGCGCGTCGAAGCGACGATAGAAGTCGACCGAACTGTTTCGCGTCCATTGCATCGGCCCGACCCAGTATCCCGCGAGAGAGAAGTCCAGACCGCCAGGCAGGCGTTGCATCCACAGGAACGAGCTTGCACTGCTGGGAGTCGATCGTTTCGTCTGCAGATCAAGCTTTTCGTAATTGAAATCTTTGAGCAGCGTCGTCACGCCAGACCCGGGCAATACTGAATCGAGAAAATCCGCATACACCTCGGTCCACGCCTGGCCGATCATCAGGCGTGTTGAATCAAAGGGTTGCCAGCGCCACTGGAATTCAACGCCCTCGATCCTGACCTTCTGGATCGCCGTGGTGAAATCCGCATCGGCTGCGGTACAGGTTCCAGGATAGACCGACACATTGCAGATCGACGACGGCAGATTGCGGGTCATGGTCAACATCCGGTTGGGAATTCGCTCCCGGAACCAGCGGATATCAAGACTGCTGCGCAAGTTTTTCCAGTCACCCAGATAGCCAATCTCGATCGTATTGATCTGCTCCTGCTCCATATCGGGATCGCCGTAGAACTGCTGTTCGTAGACCTGCCCTGCAGGAATCGGCGTCCCGCTTGCCGTCGAATAAGGCGTCAGCACACTGTGCCCGACGTAATCGACGGTGCTGCCGGTCCGATAGGCACGGGACGCGCCAAAGCGCACCGTGTTCTCTGAATTGAGGTGAAAGTTGAGGCTCATCCGCGGCGAGAAGTTGCGACCACCAAGCGAATCGTACTCACTTGCCGCGCCAAGGTTCCCGGTAAACCACTCCGCAGGTTTCCATTCGAGGTTACCGAAAAGGCGGCCAACGCGCCGATAGACCGTACCTTGGCCGTACAGGAAATCGTCAGACTTCAAGCTGTCCAGCCGGTAGCCCGCTCCCCACACCAGGCGGGTCGCATCAAAGGGGGAAAACGTGTGTTGCGCCTCGATCTCGTGCCGGGTACCTACATCACCGTAGGCATCGACCTTGTAGAGCAAATCGTCGTTCCCATTCCAGGTCAGATCGTCATTGCGCTCTACATGCGCATCGGAGCCCCGATCCTCCGAATATGAATACCGCAACTGGAAGTCCGAACCCTCACTCAGCGTCCGGCGCCACACAGCCTGAAAAAAGGTGTTGGACTGGTCGAAGTCCCGCAACGGATTCCCGGGGTCGTCGCCACCGGAAAGATACTTGTCACCGTTGGCATCTTTCGCCGTGTCCAGCCGCCCCTGAACCGTTGTCGCCTCGATATGGCCGAGACTCAACTGCAGCTGATCGCTGTTGCTGAGCCAGAAGCCTGCGTTCAGGTTGACCAGACGCGAATTGAACGAGTCTTTCCAGTCAAACTGGTCGGTGAAGCCCGAGTCGTTCTTCTCCTGATAGGTGAAGCGGAAATCACCGGATTCGCCAAGGTGCCCGCCTGTCCTCAGGGTGGTATCGCTGACACCCTGATTGCCTTGATTGGTGCTGACCGACACGCCACGCACCAGCGCCGGATCCACGGTGATGATGTTGATCACACCAAGAAACGCGTTCGAACCGTAGGATACGGCGTTGGTGCCACGCACCACCTCGATACGTTCGACGTCCTCAAGCGCCACCGGCAGCGTCGCCCAGTTCACGCCGTTCTGGAACAGGGGCGAATATTGTGAGCGACCGTCGATCAGTACCTGCACCCGTGGGGAGAAATCTTCGTTGGTCAGGCCGTGGTAGGTCACCCGTGCCGCATCGGTATTGTTCGGATAGGTCAGAAAGCCGGGGACGATGCGAAAGACATCATTGAGGTCACGCGCTCCGATCGCCTTGATCATCTCGCGATCGATCACGGTGACTGACGCGGACGCGTCCGCCAAACGTTGCGGCAGCCGGCTGACCGAGGCCACGATGGGCAACTCGGCAAAAAACAGGTTTTCTTCTGCAAACGCAAAGGCATCAGCGCCCGAAGCGCCAAGCACTATCGGCAGCAGCCTCACCGCGAGGGGCCTCAGCGACATGCGCGCTCCAGGCCCATCTATCACCAAAGATTTAGGGATGAATTTAGCCGAGCGAAGATCACGAGTTCCGCAGGTTCTTGCAGTACAGCTCACAGATACATTTTCCACATGTTCATTGCAGGCATGTCAGACCTGACACACTCGCTTTCCGAACAGAGTATCCATGCGGCCTACGGGACCGTCAATTGCATATGACCACTGCAGAATGCGCGCAAAAATACCTCGCCTGACTAAAAATCCCTATCTGACCGTACGCATAGTCGGCACGTCCACCATCAATCCGGACCTCCCCCGGATTACCCGCCGATTTCTGTACGGAAGTGACATGCTGAAAACTGCTGCCAGAAACTGTCGCAAAAAAACAACGCAACACTGAACAACCATAGATAAAAAGTCATACCTTTCAACTTGACCTGCTTGCCGGGCGCGCTTATCCGCCCCCCTCGGAGAGCTCCGCCGGTGGTGCCGCGCCACGAAACCTGGCCGTCTCCACCCCAAGCTTCGCCAGCTTGTCGTAGAGCGTCTTGCGCGGCACGCCAAGCGCTTGGGCTGCGATTGCCACATCGCCGAGCGCTTGTTCAAGCGCGCTCTCGATCAGCCGCAGCTCAAACGCCGCGACCCGTTGTGGCAAAGCACCACCTGACGGCGCGGCGCCGTCCTCAGGTCGCCACAACCCCAGCACATAACGCTCGGCCACATGTTGCAGTTCGCGCACGTTGCCTGGCCACTCCCGACTCATCAGCCCGTCGACAACCGCGGGCAGGACTGTAGGCTGCGGCCGGCGGTAACGTTCAGACGCCTGAAGACAGAACGCATTGAACAGCAGCGGGATGTCTTCGCGTCGCTCGCGCAAGGGCGGCAGATTGAGCGGAACGACGTTGAGCCGGTAATACAGGTCAGCCCGAAAGCGCCCGGCCTTGCTTTCCGCGGCCAGATCGACCTTGGTGGCCGCGACAACGCGGCAGTCGACCGG
>JALNWS010000253.1 GCA_023230755.1 Azoarcus sp. | reverse complement strand
GGTAACCGGAGACCGCGAGGCGACGCGTCGTCTGATGGGCATCGCCGACGCCTACCTGTGTCACGACCGCGAGATCGTCGTCCGTTGCGACGACTCCGTTGTACGCAGCCTGCCGGCTGCGCGCGCTGGCGACCTCAACATGCAGTTCGTACGGCGGTCGCGCGGCTACACCCCGCGCGCCCTGAAGCTGGCGGAAAAGGGCGAGACGGTTCTGGCCTTCGGTGGCTTGCTGAAAAGCACCCTGTGCATGACCCGCGGCGACGAGGCCTTTCTGTCGCAACACGTCGGCGACCTCTCGTCGGCGGGCGCCTGCCAGGCGCTTGACGAAGTCGCCACCCACCTGCAGCACATCCTCACCCTCACACCGGTGGCCGTCGCCCACGATCTGAACCCGGACTTCCCCTCAACACTGGCGGCCGAAGCCCTGGCCGAACGTCTGGGGATTCCGGCGCTCCCGGTGCAGCACCACCATGCACATATTGCCGCGGTTCAGGCCGAACATCGGCACCACGGCCCCGTTCTCGGGCTCGCACTGGACGGCTCCGGCCTCGGCACCGACGGCAAGGCCTGGGGCGGCGAACTGCTTCAGGTCGATGGGGCGCACTTCATCCGCCTCGGCCACCTCGCCCCGCTACGCCAGCCCGACGCCGGGAAGTCGGAGCGCGAACCCTGGCGCATGGCCTCGTCCGTACTGCACAGACTGGGGCGGGGCGATGAGATTGCCAGCCGCTTTCACAACGAAGCCGCCGCGTGGCGCATGCGTGACCTGCTCGAGTCCGGCATCGGCTGCCCGCCGACAACCAGCCTCGGGCGCTGGTTCGACGCCGCCGCCGGCCTGCTCGGGGTATGCGAACGCATGGGCTATGAAGGCGAGGCCGCAATGCGGCTGGAGAGCCTTGCCACCCGCTTCGGCGGGGTACTGCCGATGCACGACGGCTGGCAACTGACCGGCAGCGGTAACCTCGACCTGTTGCCACTGCTGTCCTGCCTGGCAGACGAGCGCAATGCGGCGCGGGGTGCTTCGCAATTCCATGTCACACTTGCAGCCGCACTTGAATCATGGGTGTTGCATGCAGTCGACTCGACGGGCATTCGCAGCGTTGCGCTGTCAGGCGGCTGCTTCCTCAACCGGCTGCTGTCGCGCGATCTCTCCCGCCGTCTTTCGGCGCGCGGTCTGGAGGTACTGGAAGCCCGCCAGGTGCCACCCAACGACGGCGGACTATCCCTCGGCCAGGCGCATGTCGTTCGCCACATCCTGCATCACGGCATCCGCGCCTGAGCTGCGTTCTGGCCGGATCGGCCAGATCGTCGCGACCGCTCTTACGGAAAGGCTTTCGAGCCTGCATGCACGCCCGTCTGCCGCCTGTGGCCGGCGCGGGGGTCAGGAGAAAACACTTGGCAGTCGGTCCCTATCGTTCGAACACCTTGCGTTGGGCACTGGGCGGTGCAGCACTGCTGCTGCTTGCCGACCTGCTGCTGGTGTCCGTACTGCTCAACGAACGCGAACAGGCACTGAACAGAGGGCGGGTGACGGCGCAGACGGCCGCCTCCATCATCCTGCGCCGCGCTGAAGGCCTGTTTGATACGCTCGACCGCACCTTATACGCGATTGCAGAGGTCATCAGCGCGCGCGATGCGCCCCCTGCGCGGGACGACTTGTACATCCACCGCTTGCTGGTCCGGCTCCACGCCACGACGCCCTCCCTGGGCTGGATGAACGTCAGCGACACCCAGGGCATGTTATTGACGAGCTCCCTGAGCTTCCCCGCTCCCCAGCTTCAGCTCGCAGACCGCGAGTACGTTCGTGTCCAACGCGCGGACTGGTCGCAGGAGATGTACATCGGGCTGCCCGTGATAACGCGCACGCTTGGCACCCAGGTAATACCGATCAGCAGACGGCTGGAAACTGACGGCGGGCGCTTCGTTGGCGTCGCCGCCGCCGGTCTCAAGAGTGAGTTCCTGCAAAGCCTGGTGGACGACCCCATCCCGTCGGAAGGCCTGATCATCGGCATTTTCCGCAATGACGGCCGCGCCCTTGCCTGCCTCCCGTCGCACGACGCCTGTCCAGATGCCCCAATGAACGTCGTTGAGCGTGCAAATGACGAACACGCGGACAGCGCGCTGGTGAGCAATGCCCGTTTGATGGGCACAAGTGCCGGCGTAAGCGCCTTGCACGCTTCGCAGCAGTACGATTTCTTTGTCGTTACCGACTATCCGACCGCTCTCCTGCTTGCCACATGGCACCACAACCTGCCGATCTATGCAGTGCTCGGCCTGGGGGGCAACCTGGCGCTGGTCTTCGTCGGCCTGTACGCCTGGCGTCAGGTCAGCCACCGCCTGCGCGCCATGGCCGAACTGGCGCACAGTAACGTCGTGCTGGAAGACCGCGTGCAAGAACGTACCGAGGCGCTTGCACGCATGGCGAACACTGACGTGCTGACCGGCCAGCCCAATCGCAGACTGTTCATGACCGAAGGCGCCCGCCTGCTCACCCTCGCCCGACGCCACCACCACCCGCTGTCGTTGATGATCCTCGATGCAGACCACTTCAAGCGGATCAATGATCTCTACGGACATGCGGCGGGCGATGCCGTACTGCGTACGCTCGCCTCCGCTCCGTCAACCGTGCTGCGCAAGTCCGACATCTTCGCCAGGTTCGGTGGTGAGGAATTTGCCGTACTCCTGCCGGAAACCACGCATGAGGGCGCCCTTGAGGTGGGCGAGCGGCTGCTTGATGCGTTTCGCAGCACCGCGACCGAGCACGACGGCGAACATCTGCATGTCACCGTATCCATCGGGCTGGCCGAACTCGCTCCTGGCGACACTGACCTCGAAGCCCTGCTCCATCGCGCCGACACGGCGTTGTACCAGGCAAAAGAAGCAGGACGCGACCGCCTCGTCAGCGATCGTCCGACGAACAGTGAGGAATGATCAGGGGCTAAGGTGGCGGTAAGCGCCACCGAAGTAGACCAGCGGTTCGGCATCGCTGCGGTCGAAGCTCACCACTTCGCTGACGAAGATCACGTGATCCCCGCCCTCGTGCCGCGCCGTGTTGCGACATACGAAACGGGCGCAGCAGCCATGCAGCAACGGCGCGCCACCCTCGCCATGGTCGTAGCCGAGCCCCGAGAAACGCTCGCCCATGCGGCTGGCGAAACGCTGCGACAAGGCTTCCTGGTCGGCAGCCAGCACATTGATCGCGTAGTATTCGCACGCTTCAAACAGCTTCAGACTCGGCAGATTGCTGGACAGGCTCCATACCACCAGCGGCGGATCCAGAGATACCGAATTGAACGAGTTGACGGTGAGCCCGACCAACTCACCCGTCGGGGCACGCATGGTCACCACGGTGATACCGGTTGCGAAACGGCCGAGGGCGTTGCGGAAACTGCGCGAGAAATCCTCGGCAGCAGGAGCGTTCTGGGACATGAGACAGCCTCTGGCGCGGCGCCAGCCACACCCGAAAGATAGAATTCAGGCGGCGGATTATCGCCGCGCAAGCGGTATACGTCGACTACTGCAGCGCAACACGAAACTCGATTACAACATTAACACCGGAATCTGCCCCCAACATGAGTGATTTTGCCCGCCGCCTGATCGAGTGGCAGCGCCACCACGGCCGCCATGACCTGCCCTGGCAGGGCAGTCGTGACCCATACCGGATATGGCTGTCGGAAATCATGCTGCAGCAGACTCAGGTCAGCACCGTGATCCCGTATTACGCGCGCTTTCTCGAACGCTTCCCGGACGTGGCCGCACTGGCAGCCGCCCCGGTCGACGACGTGATGGCGCTGTGGAGTGGCCTGGGTTACTACGCCCGGGCGCGCAATCTGCATCGCGCAGCACAGCAGGTAATGAGCGATCACGGGGGCGTATTCCCGCACAGCGCGGAACAGATCGTAAAGCTGCCCGGCGTCGGACGCTCGACCGCCGCCGCAATCGCGGCCTTCTCCAGCGGCGAACGCGGGCCGATTCTCGACGGCAACGTCAAGCGGGTGCTGTGCAGGGTATTCGGCATCGAGGGCTTTCCCGGCGAAAAGGCGGTCGAATCCCGCCTGTGGGCACTGGCCGGGTCACTGCTGCCACAGGACGGCATCAGCACCTACATTCAGGCCCAGATGGACCTCGGCGCCACGGTATGCACCCGCGGCAAACCGGCGTGCACGCGCTGCCCGCTGGCCGACGAATGCATCGCGCGCCTCGGCAATCGAATTTCGTCGCTGCCCACCCCCCGACCGAAAAAGCACATCCCCCGCCGTAGCGTGCGCGTCGCGGTAATCGTTGACCGTGGCGCGGTCCTGCTCGAACGCCGCCCGCCCACGGGAATCTGGGGCGGTCTGCTGAGCCTGCCGGAAGTGCCCGAGCAGGAAACGGAGGTCGGCAACTGGGTGCGCGACCGGCTTGGCGTCGACACTGGCCCTGGCGCAGCGCTTACGCCACTGACACACACCTTTACCCACTTCGTGCTCGACATACAGCCGTGGCGGTTTGATCTCACCGCACGGAACCCCCGTGCCGAGGAAGGCGACCGCACCTTGTGGTTGCCGCTCGCGAACATGACGGCTGCGGCCCTGCCGACACCGGTGCGCAGTATTCTGTTGCGCATGGAGGCGGATGTGTTTGCTGGAGGCGCGCAACTGTCCTGACGCACGCGCCGGCGCGAAGAGCGCTGCGTTACAAACGCTGGCGTTGTTCTGGTGCGCAAAGGCGACAGGCTGCGGTTGGCAGACCGGCCCCGGGGCGCACAGAACGTACCGTTGATCACGCAGAGATGTTGCGCGGGCGTACCTGTGGCTCTTGAAGTTCGGGAGCGGTGCCTCCACCTTGATTGCATTGTCCGCTACCGGGAAGCC
>JALNWS010000252.1 GCA_023230755.1 Azoarcus sp. | reverse complement strand
TTACGACGAACTGGTCGATCATCCGGTCGAGATGGGCACATTCACGCTTGCCGGTTTCGAGGCGGGCGGGGTACGCCACGACATCGTGCTCAGCGGTCGTCACGACTGCGACACCGAACGCCTTGCCAGCGATCTCGAACGTATCTGCCAGTTTCAGATTGACCTCTTCGGTGCGCCGCCACCGATGGATTATTACCTCTTCCTCACCCAGCTCGTGGGTGACGGCTATGGCGGGCTGGAGCATCGTGCATCGACCGCACTGCTGGCCAGCCGTGCCGACCTGCCGTGGAAGAGCATGAGCGGGCTGCCCGACGGCTACAAGACCTTCCTCGGCCTGTGCAGCCATGAATACTTCCACACCTGGAACGTCAAGCGCATCAAGCCCGCTGCATTCGTCCCCTATGACCTGGCGGTCGAAAACTATACGCGGTTGCTGTGGGCCTTCGAGGGCTTCACTTCCTACTATGACGATCTGGTGCTGGTGCGTTCGGGCGTAATCTCGCCGACCGATTACCTCGGGCTGATCGGCAAGACCGTCTCTGCGGTGCTGCGCGGTCCCGGGCGCCAGCGACAGAGCGTGGCTGAATCCTCGTTCGAGGCCTGGAGCAAGTATTACCGGCAAGACGAAAATTCGCCGAACGCAATCGTCAGCTACTACGCCAAGGGCTCGCTGATCGCACTCGCGCTCGACCTGCAGCTGCGCACCGAAACAGGCGGAAAACGCAGCCTGGATGACGTGATGCATCTGCTGTGGCAGCGCCATGGACAGACCGGCGTTGGCGTCGCCGAGGATGGCATCTTTGCCATCGTCGAGGAAGTTGGCGGCAAGGATTGCGGCGCCCGGCTGGCGCGCTGGCTGCGCAAGGCGGTAGAAGGTACGGACGACCTGCCGCTGGCACGCATGCTCAAGCCCTTCGGCGTGGCATATCAGCCCGAGGCGCCGGGTACGAAGCCGACGCTTGGCATCAAGCTCGCGGGTGGCAACGGAAAGGGCGAAGCGAAGATTGCGACCGCGTATGACGGCGGCGCGGCTCAGCTCGCGGGACTGTCTGCTGGCGATGTGCTGCTCGCAGTCGACGGGCTCAAGGTCACCGCGGCCAATCTCGACGCCATGCTGGAGCGCCATCAGGCCGGCGATTCAATCGAGGTCCATGCCTTTCGCCGCGACGAGTTGATGAAGTTCGATGTCGAGCTCGCAACGGCCGGCAGCGACGCGGTCAAACTGGCGCTGGACGAGAAGGCTGCTGCCTCGGTGCGCCGTCTGAGAAAGGGCTGGCTGGGGCATTGAGTGCTGCGCAGGGCTCCGCCGTTCTGGAGGTTCGCTGCATAAATTGAAAGGGCCGGCACCCTGGTGGATGCCGGCCCTGCCTGATCAAATGTCCTGACGATGTCGTCAGTGAGGCTTGCTGTTACGCCGCTTCTTTTTTCAGCAGCTTGTTGCGCCAGTAGCGCCAGGCCAGCAACCCGAACAGGGTGCCCATGATGAGCCAGAAGCCGATGCCTTCCCAGAACGCGATGGGGTCGGTGGACAGGAGGTAATCGCGAGGCGGACGGGTGAAATGGACGCGGCCCTGGACCAGACCCACGATGATCGAGGCTGCTGCCGCCAGTGCTGGGGCAAACCACACCAGCAGGCCACCGGCAACGATGCTCTTGTCTATCAGTGGTGAAGGATGCTGCCGGGGCAGGTACACGCTTTCCACGCCATACCAGATGGCAAGCAGAAAACTGACACCGGCCACCAGCGGCGTGAGCGCCAGCACCGTACCGAGCACGGTCGCGCCGATCATGAAGGATGCGCCTTCGAGCTGCATGATCTGCGGCCAGATTGCGTCGAGATTGAGGAACAGCCAGGTCGAGGCGGGCGTTGCCAGCAGCGAGAGGAGGAGACAGATGCTGGCGCGACGGCGCGCAACATCACCGGCAAGTGCGGCATCTCGTGCCTGAGGAATGAGCGGCATGTCAGGGTGCCCGTATGAGGGGCGAAACGGAACAATCCGCAAGTCTACTACGACAGCGAGGGTTTTGGCGTCCGGCCATGCAAGAACACGGCCGGACCTCATTCGCCTTCAATCAGACCGCGGCGAGCGCCTGTTCGAGGTCGGCGAGGATGTCGTCGATATGCTCAATGCCGATCGACAGGCGAACCATGTCGGGCGACACGCCGGCCTTGGCCATTTCTTCCGCCGTGAGCTGACGGTGGGTGGTGGATGCCGGGTGGCAGGCGAGTGACTTTGCGTCGCCGATGTTCACCAGACGGGTCACCAGCTTGAGTGCGTCCTGGAAGCGGCCGCCACCTTCGATACCACCCTGAACACCGAAGGTCAGGATGCCCGAGGCGCGTCCGCCCATGTACTTCTGTACCAGGGCGTGGTCCGGGTGATCGGGCAGCCCGGCGTAATTCACCCACGACACCTTGGGGTGTTTTTTCAGGTAGGACGCGACGGCAATGGTGTTCTCGCAGATACGGTCCATGCGCAACGCAACCGTCTCGATGCCTTGCAGGATCAGGAAGGCATTGAAGGGCGAGAGGGCGGCACCCATGTTGCGCAGCGGGACGACCCGGGCGCGCCCGATGTACGCCGCAGCGCCGAGCGCTTCGGTATAGACCACGCCGTGATAGGACACGTCGGGCTCATTGAGCCGGCGGAAGCGCGTCTTGTGCTCGGCCCACGGAAACTTGCCGGAATCCACAATGACGCCGCCGATCGAGGTGCCATGGCCACCAAGGTACTTGGTGAGCGAGTGCACGACGATGTCCGCGCCGTGCTCGATCGGGCGGCACAGGTAGGGCGAAGGGACGGTGTTGTCTACGATCAGCGGGACGCCTGCCTTGTGGGCGATCTCGGCCAGGCGCTCGAAGTCGGTGATGTTGCCCAGCGGATTGCCGACCGATTCGCAGAAGATGGCCTTGGTGTGTTCGTCGATCAGCTTGGCGAAAGCGTCGGGGTCGCGATGATCGGCAAAGCGCACTTCGATCCCGAACTGCGGGAAGGTATGGGCGAAGAGGTTGTAGGTGCCGCCGTAAAGCGTTGCCGCCGAAATGATGTTGTCACCGGCTTCGGCAATGGTCTGAATGGCGTAGGAGATTGCCGACATGCCGGAGGCGACGGCCAGGCCCGCAATGCCGCCTTCCATTTCTGCCACGCGCTGTTCCAGCACGGCAGTGGTAGGGTTCATGATGCGGGTGTAGATGTTGCCGGCCACTTTCAGGTCGAACAGATCCGCGCCATGCTGGGTGTCGTCGAAAGCATAGGAAGTGGTCTGATAGATCGGCACCGCGGCGGCCTTGGTGGTCGGGTCGGGCGTGTAGCCACCGTGCACGGCGATTGTTTCGAGCTTCATTCTTTGAGTCCCCTCGGAAAGTGTCGGGGGAGTATATCGAGAGCAAGAGGGATATCGAAATAGCTTGAAATGATGAAAGGGGGCGTGACCCTTGTCATGGGTCGGGCCAAAGTGGAAAATAATAAAGTATTACTTAATGCGGATCGGAAATGCTGCGGACCTGTGTCCGCGTCCGCATTGCGCAACAGAGGAGAAGAACAATGAAACAGTGCAAGGTCATTGCCCTGTTATCGCAGAAAGGTGGTGTTGGAAAAACGACGCTGACGATGCAGTTGGCCGAAGGCCTCGCAGGTGCGGGTTACCGGATTTCGGTGTGTGACCTCGATCCACAGGAGAGTGCGGCGCGATGGGCCGCTGCTGCGGATCCGGCCGATCCCTTTCCTGCGTCGGTGTCGAGCATGCAGGGCGATCTGGCTTCACTCGAAGCGCAGGTTGGCAACGTCAGCTGCCATTCGGACATGTTGCTGCTGGATTGCCCGCCGTCCATCGAGCATGTTCATACGCTCGCCGCGCTCGAACTGGCCGATGTCATTTTGATTCCGGTCGTGCCCAGCCCGACCGATCTGTGGTCGACGCGGGCGGTCGAGCGCCTGGTGGTTGCCACCATGGCACGTCGTCCGGCATTGCGCGCGGCCCTGCTGCCAAACCGGGTGCAGCGCACGGCGCTGGCGGGGGATGTGCTTGAGGTGCTTGGCGAATTTACCTTGCCCGTGGTGGGCGCGAGTCTGGCACAGCGCAACGCCTATGCGCAAAGCGCAGTCGAAGGTGGTTCGGTATATCGGCTGGGTCGCAGTGCCGACCAGGCCCGTGATGAAGTGGACCGTCTCGTAGCGGCGGTTCTTGAACTGACAGGAGAAACAAAATGACCACACGCAACAAAACGCAGTCGGCGCTGCGTGCCACGCTCAAACAGGAAGACGCCTCGGTAGCCGAGCGCTTGCCCGAAGTCGCTGCCGCAACGGCAGCCGCGCCCGCTCAGGCGGTGAAACCTGCGGCAAAGCCTGCAGCCAAGGCGGCGACGGCTCGCGCCCGCAAACCTGCGGCAGTGAAACCCGCAGCGGCAGCGCCGGTCGAGGTGAAGTCAGCCGCTCAGCGCACTCCGGCACCCGCGCCCGTCGCGGGCGCGGCTGTACCCGCTGCGCAAACAGCTGCGCCGGCGGCCGCCAAGGCGCCAGCCCGCCGTCGTGCAAGCGCGCCGCGGAAGCCGGCACCGGCCAAGCCGGCCGCGGTCGCTGCGAGCACAGCGGCTGCGAAGCCTGCTGCAGAAAAGGCGCCCGCCAAACCCAGGGCCGTGGCCAAACCGGCAGCGGCAAAGCCCAAAGCTGCCAAGGTCAAGGCTGCTGGCACGGTGGCGGCGAAGGCGGCGCCTGCCAAGGCCGTGGCTGGCACCTCCGGTGCCGCGAAGAAGTCGGTCGCCGGTCCCGCCGTCATCACGCTCCCGGCAGCAAGCACCGAGCCGAAGAAGGAAAAAGCCGGCAAGGTGGTTCGGGACTCGTTCTCGATGCCCAAGAGCGAGCAGGCCGCACTC
>JALNWS010000251.1 GCA_023230755.1 Azoarcus sp. | reverse complement strand
TGATGCGTCCTTCGGCGTCCGGTGCTGCAGTGAGATAGGCAATGATGATGGGTACGGAACCCGCAAGGCTCAAATTGCCGGTCTTGCCACTGGCCAGCGCGGCTTCGAAACGCGCCACGTGAGTGTCGCCACCGTTGCCCTCGATCAGCAGTCTGACCAGGTCGAGCGCGTCTTCGACCCGCACACAGCCCGAGCTGAAGCTGCGTGTCGCGCGTTTGAACTGGCGCTGGTTAGGGGTGTCGTGCAAGTAGATCGCGAAGGGGTTGGCGAAGCGGATGGCGACCTTGCCCAAGGCTCCGCCATCGCCTGCATCCTGGCGCAGGGTCAGGCCTGATGTGTTGCGCCAGTCGATCGTGGCCGGGTCGACCTCTTCACCGTCACGATCGAGGACGCGGATATTGCGGCTGGCCAGGTAGTCAGGGTTGGTGCTGGCCTTGGGAATGATGTCCTTCCTGAGGATGGTCGGCGGTACGGTCCAGGTCGGGTTGATCGTGAAGTGGGTAATGCGCGAAAACAGTTCAGGCGTTTCCCGTGCAGGTGTTCCGACCTGGGTTCTGGCCGACCACAGTGGCGTGTCGTCGCGGACGTAGGAGAGGCGGTAGCCGGCGACATCCACCATTACGTATTGGCCCTGCTGGCGCGCGGCGAGCCAGCGTGCACGCTCAAGGTTGATGCGCAGCATGGCCTGACGTTCAGCGAGGCTGCGGTTCAGGGCGGCAAGCGTGAGTGAGCCGACCGCGCCATCCGGCTCAAGACCCTGGTCACGCTGGAACGCGCGAACGGCTTCGACCAGGGTGTCGTCCATCTGCGGGCTGAAGCTGTCGTGCGCCGCCAGGTATGCGCCGGCAATCAGGCGTGCCCGCAGTTCGATGACGCGGGCGCTGTCCATGCCGGACTTGAGTGTAGGTCCTGACGATACTTGAGGCAGTCCGGATCCGGCCTGTTCCTGCCTGGCTTCGGCCATGGCCTTGCGCAGCGAACGGTACAGTGTTGTTTGTGGCCGAAACCGGTTGAACAGGGCGGTCAGATCGCCATCGCCCAGCTTCGCGAGTTGCGCTGCGGGGGAGGGCAGGTCTGGCGCCGGGAGCGAGGCCGGGCGCCAGAAATGGCCTGCACGGCCCGGATCGAGCACGCCACGCTGCAGATGATTCAGGGCCATGGCACAGGCTTCGGTGATGCGGATATCGTCCTGTGCGCGCTGCGCAGCCGTGCTGTTGTCGGCAAGCGGTTGGCGCAGGTGGTCTGCCAGGTAGTGTTCGGGGTCGAGGCCGTCGTCTGCGAGGGCCTCGATTTCAGTCAGCAACTGCTGCCGGCGCGCAGGTGTTTGCCACAGGGGTAAAAAGTTGCGTGCTGCATAGGTGCGGGCAACTTCTGTGCGCCCTTCTGCGTCATGTGCGCGCCCTTCGATGACCGGCTGGAGTTGCATGCGCAGTTCGGTGCTGACAGCGTCGCCGTTCGCTGTCACGACTGCAGGCAGCAATGACGCGATGAACAGCGGGAACAACAGGATTGCCCGGATTGGGGAGTTGGTACGATTTTTCATCTGCGGTTTCTGCAACTGCCTGATAAGATGCGGTCTGTTTGTGCAAAGAAATGCGCTTTGCCGGACTTCAGGGACGATATTGACATACAAAAAGAGCAGGGTGCTCGAACGGGTCGCCTTAGTTCTCGTCAAGCCGGACGGATTTCACACAATGAACGTTTTGCTTCGAAAGGCAGCCCTTGTGCTGGGCCTGCCTCTGCTTGTGCTGTCGTCAAATGTATCGGCGGGTTCGTCCGATGCACTCCTTGAGGCACAGCTTTCAGCCGCTGCGCCCAGTCTCGCGCCAAAGGTACTCAAGCTTGCCCTCTCCGCCATGCAGTGTGCGACGGCGTCAGGGGTTGAAGCTTCGAATCGTCTGGCCGTGATCGACTATTCGTTGTCGGCCAATGTGCCGCGCATGTGGGTGTTCGATCTCGAAAAACGCAAAGTGTTGCACAAGGAACTGGTTGCACACGGACGCAACTCCGGTGATGAACTCGCCACCAGCTTCTCCAATCGCGTCGGCAGCTATCAGAGCAGTATCGGGCTGTTTCGCACGGGTGAAACCTACGATGGCCGCAACGGCTACTCCCTGCGCATGCAAGGATTGGAGCCCGGTGTCAATGACAACGCCTACGAGCGTGCAATCGTGATTCACGGTGCCTCGTATGTTGGTCCGAACTTCATCGCCGAAAACGGCCGGCTCGGGCGCAGTCAGGGATGCCCTGCGGTTGCCGATGGCGTCGCTCGCAGGGTAATAGACAGCCTGAAGGAAGGGCAGTTCGTGTTTTCCTACTACCCTGACCGGAAATGGCTCGTCAGCTCACGCTACCTGCACTGCAACGCATCTGCCGTGGCAGCGGTGCGGGCGACGATTGAAGAGCAGGGCGGCTGAACCGCTGTACCTTGCCAGCTTGAACACGAAACGGCGCCGCGAGCGCCGTTTTTTCATTTCAGTGCGGGGCGTGTGCCGGAAGTGACGGAATTGCTTGTGCTTGCATGCCTTGGCGTGACGTGGCGCCGCCGCCCGTTTCTTGTCGTTTGCATGATCCCAGTCTATGTTCCCCGTATCTCGTGCGACGCACAAAGGGGGCAAGGATGAAGGCTGAAGGACGGTGGCAGTTTCGGACGGGCATCATGGCGATGCTTGCGGCGGGTACCTTGCTGGGGCTTTCCCCCTGCGCGGCGGACGAACTGCCCGCCTATTCGCTCGATCTGTCGCAAACGACGGTATCGGGCATTTCCTCCGGGGCCTTCATGGCGGTGCAGTTTGGCACTGCTCATGCGGCCACCGTCAGCGGGGTCGCGGCGACTGCAGGAGGGCCGTATTTCTGCGCCGGACGCGATTCCTGGGCGGGCAGCGGTGTCGGCAGGGTGATGGCGCGCTGCATGCAGGGTGACCCTTCCTATCCCGCGCAGCCGATTACCGACGGCGACCTCCACGACATGCACGCCGCCGCTCGCGCCTGGTCTGCGCGCGGTCTGAATGACGATGTCGACAATCTCACGCGTCAACGGGTGTGGATGTTCCACGGTTACAACGACGGTATCGTGAAGCGCCCGGTCAGCGATGCCTTGCAGACCTGGTACGAGGGATTCGTGCCTGCCGCGCAGATCTTCTACAAGAACGGTTTGCGTGCCGCGCACGCGCAGATCTCCGCAAGCTGTGCGGACGGGCAGACGGCGGCGTGCAACCCGTGTGCGACGACAGGGGGGACGTTCATCAACAGCTGTCCCGACGGCGCTGCCGGGGCGCCCCCGTACGACGCCGCGGGCGCCGCACTGCAGCTGTTCTACGGGCCACTCGAGCGCCGACCTTCAGCGGCGCTGAAAGGGCAGGTGCATGCGTTCGACCAGCGACCGTATATCCAGCGCGGCGGCAAGCCGCTGAACCCGATCCGAGCCTCGATGGCGGAGACGGGCTATCTGTATGTGCCGGCCGAATGCGCTGCGGGTGAAGCCTGCAGACTGCACGTGGCTTTCCACGGTTGCGAGCAGCAGGCCGAGCTGATTGGAAATGACTTCGTGACCGGGGCGGGCTTCAACGAATGGGCCGATGCCAACCGTATCGTCGTGCTCTATCCGCAGACCGCCGCCACCAGCGCGGTGCCGATTACGCCCTTCAATCCGAAGGGGTGCTGGGACTGGTGGGGTTACACCGATTTCGGCTACGACATGCCCGGCCACTATGCGACCCGCGACGGGGTGCAGATTTCCGCGATCTGGCGCATGGTGGAGAAGCTCGCCAGCGGTGGGGCAGGAAGCGTTGCGCCTGTCGCGACGCAGATGCCCGAACTGAGGGTGATTGACCGTTCTGCGGACCGGGTGGCGCTGGCGTGGACGCCGGTTTCCGGCTCTGCCGGCTACCGGATCTATCGTGGTGAAGGCTCGGACGCGGGCGTCGGCAGCGTCATGCACGCGGTGACGGCGGTGACGGTCGATGGGCCGTCCTGGGTGGACCGTGGGCTGCAGCCGCAGACCACTTATCGCTATCTTGTGCGTTCAGTCGATGCCAGCGGCACCGAGGGGCCGTCTTCCGCGCAGCTCATGGTCAGCACCGGCGCGACGCCACCTGCCTGCGATCCCTATTTTTCACTGGCAAAGGATCGTGTGGTGGGGCGCAACAACAAACCGACGAGTGCGGTTTGCCCGTGATCAACTGAAACGGCCCCGCGATTGTTCGCGGGGCTGTTTTCACTTCAAGGCACTCACTTGAGGGGTGAGCCGGTCAGTCCATTGCCTCATACAGCGGCAGGGTCAGGAACTCGGGGAAGTCGGGCGTAAGGCTCATCTTCTCGAAGATGCCGGCGGCCTGGTCGTAGGTGGCGGTCTGTTCGCCCTGCGTCAGCACGGTGGCCTTCACCTTGCTCAGCTCTTCCGGAATCATGCTGCGGATCAGCTCGGCCGTCACTTCACGGCCATCGTCCATGCGCCCCTTTGGCGACACCACCCACTGCCAGATCTGCGAGCGGGCGATTTCGGCGGTGGCGGCGTCTTCCATCAGGTTGTGGATGGGCACGCAGCCGTTACCCGCCAGCCAGCTGCCGAGGTAGTGAATGCCGACGTTGATGTTGTTGCGCACACCGGCTTCGGTGATGGGCTGCTCGGGCTGGAAGTCGAGCCAGTCCTTGGGGCCGTAGTTGCCACCGACCTGCTTGTCCCACTGGTTCGGGCGCTCGCCCAGCACCTTGGTGAAGGCTTCCATCGCGATCGGCACCAGGCCCGGGTGTGCTACCCAGCCGCCGTCATAGCCGTCGTTGGCGTCGCGGTTCTTGTCGTGACGGATGCCGGCCATGGCCTTCTCGTTGGCCTCCGGGTCGCCCTTGATCGGGATCAGCGCGCTCATGCCGCCGATGGCCGGGGCGCC
>JALNWS010000250.1 GCA_023230755.1 Azoarcus sp. | reverse complement strand
TCTGCGCATCGACATCGTCTCGGATGTGATGTGCCCGTGGTGCATCATCGGCTACCGGCAACTGGCAAAGGCGCTGGAGGCAAGCGGTACCGCGCATGAGATCCACTGGCATCCGTTCGAACTGAATCCGGACATGCCGCCCGAGGGGCAGAATCTGCGCGAGCATGTGGCCGGGAAATACGGCACCACGCCGGCGGAGTCCGAGGCCAGTCGGGTCAGGATGACCGAGGTCGGCGCAGCGCTCGGGTTCGAGTTCCACTTCACGGAAGACATGCGGATGCACAACACGTTCAAGCTGCATCAGCTTCTGCATTGGGCCGATCAGCAGGGGCGTATGCATGATTTGAAGCTGGCCTTGTTCTCTGCTCACTTCACGGACGGCAGGGACCTGTCGGACAATGCCGTGCTGGCAGAGATTGCGGCAGGGATCGGCCTGCCTCGGGCCGAGGCGGAGGCCGTTCTTGCAGATCAACGCTTTGCCCAGAATGTGCGCGATGCTGAAAATGCCTGGCTTGAGCGCGGCATCCAGGCCGTACCGGCGATGATCTTCAACGGTCGTTATCTGGTGAGTGGTGCGCAAGGCGTCGAGAGCTACACGCGCATTCTGGCCCAGTTGGCCAACATCCAGGAATGATCAAGCACACAACAATCGCGAAGGAATTCAGAAACATGTCCGACTCAAACACATACGTCCCGCCCAAGGTCTGGACCTGGGACGCCGAGAACGGCGGGGAATGGGCGAAGACCAATCGTCCGGTTGCCGGGGCGACGCACGAGGCGACACTGCCGCGCGGCAAACATCCGCTGCAGCTCTACTCGATGGGCACGCCCAATGGGCAGAAGGTCACCATCCTGCTCGAAGAGCTGCTGGCGCTGGGCGAGCAGGGCGCAGAGTATGACGCCCACCTGATCCGGATCAGCCAGGGTGAGCAGTTCTCGTCGGGCTTCGTCGAAGTCAATCCGAACTCGAAGATCCCGGCCTTGCTTGATGTCGAGACCGGCAGCCGTGTGTTTGAAAGCGGTGCGATTCTTCTTTACCTGGCCGAGAAGTTCGGCCGTTTTCTGCCCACGGATGCGGCGGCGCGCACCGAGGTGCTGAACTGGCTGTTCTGGCTGCAGGGATCGGCCCCCTATCTGGGCGGCGGCTTCGGGCATTTCTACGCCTATGCGCCCGAGAAGTTCGAGTACCCGATCAACCGCTTCACCATGGAAGTGAAGCGTCAGATGGACGTGCTCGACCGCGAACTGGCCGTGCATCGCTACCTGGGCGGAGACGAATACTCCATCGCCGACATGGCCACCTGGCCCTGGTACGGCAACCTGGTGCTGGGCGAAGCCTATGGTGCGGGGGAGTTTCTGCAGGTCGAAAGCTACAAGCACCTGCTTCGCTGGGCCAAGGAGATCCTCGATCGTCCTGCCGTCAAACGCGGGCGCAAGGTGAACCGTACCTGGGGTGAGCTTTCAGAGCAGCTGCATGAGCGCCACGACGCATCGGACTTCGAACTGCGAACGCAGGACAAACTGGCGCCCCGGAACGCCGGTTGAGCGCCTGTGCGGGGGGAAGTGGTCAGGGGGCTGTCTTTCAGGAGCGGCTCAGGGCCAGCGCGCGGTTCGGGCAAAGGCGACGAACTGGTCCACTTCCTCCCGGTTTTCACTGTCACCCCATTCGAAACCGATGGATCTTTGCGCCGTGGCGTCAAGCAGCGGACGTTTGACGATGCCTGACGACGTGTAGTGCTCGGGAATGATCGCAAACCCGACACCGGCTTCGACCAGCGCCAGTGCCCGGGCATCCTGATCGGTCACGTAGGCAACGTCCAGATGCAGCCCCTTTGAGCGCAACAGGGTTTGCATGACGCGCCGGAATTCACAGTGCGATCGCGCAATGAAAGGCTCGCCTTCCAGGTCCTCAAGCTTCAGTGACGTGGATTGGCTCAGCGGATGTCCGGAAGCGATGGCAATCACGTAAGGCTCGGCGAAGAGCGGTTGTGACAGGTCGAATCGTCTGCCTCCGGGTGGCTTCTCATGCAGCAGCGTCAGGGCCATGTCGATGCGCCCGTCACGCTCCAGCCGTTCCATCTCGGCCTCGGTGCCATCGATTACACGCAACCGGGTGGCCGGGTTTTCGCGGCGGTATTGTTCGATGAGCCGAGCAACCAGGGCAACCGATACGGTATTGACCACCCCGAGCCGAAGCATGCGTTGCACGTCATGGTGTTTCAGTTCGTCCTTGGCCTGGACACACTCGTCCACGATGCGCCTGGCCCGTTTCAGGAACATCCGTCCCGCCGGCGTCAGGACCACATTGCGTTTGTTGCGGGTGAACAGCTTGACCCCCACCTCGGCTTCCAGTTTGGCGATCGAGGCCGACAACGCCGGCTGCGACACAAAGGCCCGCTTTGCGCCGCGAGTGAAGCTCTCGAGTTCGGCTGCGGCGAGGAAAAATCGTAGTTGCTGAAGCTCCATACCATAACCTCGGATTGTGATAACGATAGCGTTAATCGATTTTATTTATCTTAAGCCTTGAGCTAGTCTATTTCCATAGGATGTGACATGAGCTGGAGGTTCTGAATGGCAGCCAACAACAAGCCAGTTGCACTGGTGATCGGTGCGGGCGATCACCTGGGTTCCGCGATTGCCAGGCGCTTTGCCCGCGAGGGCTACCATATCGTTGCCACCCGTCGCCGCGGGGACCTGAGCACGCTGGTGTCCGAGATCCAGGCGCTGGGGTCCGATGCGACGCCGATCCACTCCGATGCGCGCGACGAACAACAGGTCATCGCGCTGATCGAGAAAGTGGAATCCGAAATCGGGCCAATAGACGTTGCTGTCTTCAACGTTGGCGGCAACGTGCGCTACAACATCGGTGAAACCACCGCTCGCACGTACCGCAAGGTGTGGGAGATGTGCGCCTTTGCAGGTTTTCTGGTGGGGCGTGAAGTCGCAACACGAATGCAGCACCGCAACCGGGGCACGATTCTGTTTACCGGCGCTTCCGCCAGCCTGCGCGGTGGCAGCGGCTTTGCGGCTTTCGCCGGTGGCAAGCATGCGCTGCGCGCGCTGGCCCAGAGCATGGCCCGCGAACTCGGTCCACAGGGCATCCATGTGGGGCATGTGATTGTCGATGGCCTGATCGAGAACGAAGCCACTGCACAGTTTCTGCCCGATCTGTACGCCAGCAAGGGGGAGGGCGGCATCATCCAGCCCGATGCCCTTGCCGAGGTCTACTGGCAGCTTCACCAGCAACCGGCCACGGCGTGGACCTTCGAGCTCGACGTCCGGCCCGGTGTCGAACCCTGGTAGCCTGCTTCCAAAAACATATGGAGACGACAAACGTATGACCAAGACAATCGATTTCTACTACGACTTCATCAGCCCGGCTTCCTATCTTGCGTGGACTCAGTTGCCGGGTCTATGCAAGCGCACGGGCGCCACGGTCAACTACAAGCCGATGCTGCTGGGGGGCGTGTTCAAGGTCATCGGCAATACTGCGCCGGTGACGATTCCGGCGAAGTGGGCGTGGTTCCAGCGCGACTTCGAGCGCTATGCACGTCACTATGGCGTGCCCTACATGCTGAACCCGCACTTCATTTTCAGCACCGTCAATGCGATGCGCGGGGCGTTCTGGGCGCTATCCGAGGGGCAGATCGAAACGTACAACCGCGCCATGTTCACCGCCGCCTGGGCCGAAGGCAAGGATCTGTCTTCAGCGGAGGTACTGTCCGAGGTGCTCAGCACCGCGGGTTTTGACGCCGCGATGGTCATGGAAGCAATGGCGCAGCCACAGAACAAGGCGGCATTGATCGAGGCCAGCGAGGCCGCAGCGGCGCGTGGTGTGTTCGGGGCACCCACCTTCTTTGTTGGTGACGAGCTCTTCTTCGGTCAGGATAGGCTGGAGTGGGTCGAAAAGGCGCTGGGCTGAGGCAGCGCCGGTGACTGCCGGACTTCGGCACAGGACGGGTCGGGTGGCCTGATCCGCCCCCTCATCTGTTTGCAATAAGCCCATGTGTTCATGGGCTTAAGCGTTTGTCGGCCAGGCCTCGGATTGGCATGGGCTGACACGGTGCGCATGCTTCCTCGGCGCATCGCACTTCAGTCTGCGGAAGAACCCCACTCCTGAAGAAACCTGGCGACGAAGTCCTGCATGTATTGCGTGCGCTCCTCGGCGAGTGCGCGGCCGCTGCTGGTGTTCATGCGATCCTTGAGCAGGAAGAGCTTCTCGTAGAAGTGGTTCAGACTCGTTCCCTTCGCAGCCTTGTAGGCTTCGGCGGTGGCATGCATGACCGGCGCCTCGTCCGGGTCATACATCAGGCGCCCGGCATGGCCGCCGTAGGCAAAGCAGCGCGCGATGCCGATTGCCCCGATGGCGTCGAGGCGGTCGGCATCCTGCACGCACTTGCCTTCGAGGGTTTTCATTGCGGTATGGACGCCTGCACCCTTGAACGAGATCGTCGCAACAATGTCCGTGACCTGATCGATCACGTCCTGCGTCGCGCCTTCCTGCCGCAGCAGGCGCGCGGCCTCGAGGGGGCCCTTGGTGTCATCGCCGTCGTGAAATTTCCAGTCCGCGATGTCGTGGACCAGCGCGGCCAGCTCCGCCATGTCCACGTCCGCGCCTTCCTGCGCAGCGATCTGCCGTGCGAGTTTTCTGACCCGGTTGATGTGATGCCAGTCGTGGCCGGAGCTTTCGTCCGCGAATTTTGACTTGATGTGTTCGGCGACGCGCTCGACGAGCCTGCGTTGGGGTGTGTTCATGCTTGGGAGGAGTCCGGATCGGTCAGTAGTTCAGTGCTGCGCGGATAATACCAAGCGGAGCCACCCTGGCCAGCACCCGTCTGCAGACGGATTCTCTGACAACCGGGGGCGGCCAACGCGCATCGGGTGTCACACTAGTCCTGACGTAGCGCCCCGGCCAGGGTGACGGGCAGCAGGAAAGATGTTTTCTCCACCACCCGCGT
>JALNWS010000249.1 GCA_023230755.1 Azoarcus sp. | reverse complement strand
GGAGAAGAAGACCTCGGGTTCGGCCTCCTCGACGATCTCGCCCTTGTCCATGAAGATCACGCGATCAGCCACGGTCCGCGCGAAGCCCATCTCGTGCGTCACGCACAGCATCGTCATGCCGTCTTCAGCCAGCCCGATCATGGTATCGAGCACTTCCTTGACCATCTCGGGATCGAGCGCCGAGGTCGGTTCGTCGAACAGCATGATCTTGGGCTTCATGCACAGGGCACGCGCGATCGCCACCCGTTGCTGCTGACCGCCTGAAAGCTGCCCCGGGTACTTGTGCGCCTGCTCGGGGATCTTCACCCGGTTGAGGTACTCCATGGCGATCTCTTCTGCTTCACGCTTGGGCGTCTTGCGTACCCACAACGGTGCCAGCGTGCAGTTCTCCAGCACGGTGAGATGCGGGAAGAGATTGAAATGCTGGAACACCATGCCGACTTCACGCCGGATGGCCTCGACATGCTTGAGATCGGAGGTGAGTTCGACGCCATCAACAATGATCTTGCCCTGCTGATGCTCTTCCAGGCGATTGATGCAACGAATGGTCGTCGACTTGCCCGAACCCGACGGGCCGCACAGCACGATACGCTCGCCCTGCCGCACGCTCAGATTGATGTCCTTGAGCACATGGAATTCGCCGTACCACTTGTGCATGCCCTCGATGTGGATCATCTCCTTGTCACCGAGCGCTTGTTTGATCTTGGCTTCACTCATTA
Organism: Azoarcus sp.; assembly: GCA_023230755.1. GTDB lineage: Bacteria > Pseudomonadota > Gammaproteobacteria > Burkholderiales > Rhodocyclaceae > Parazoarcus. The sequence continues at coordinate 4,240 of JALNWS010000249.1, read as the reverse complement.
CCTAAACTCCTAACGCTTGTGACCCGTGTCGAGCTTGCGCTCGAGGTGCATCGAATAGCGCGACATGCCGAAACAGAAAATCCAGAACATGAGGGCAGCAAACACATAGCCTTCAGTCGCGAAGCCGAGCCAGGCAGGGTCGACGGTCGCCTGATGGATGCTGTTGAACAGATCGAAGAGGCCGATGATGATCACCAGACTGGTGTCCTTGAACAGCGCGATGAAGGTGTTGACGATGCCCGGGATCACCAGCTTCAGCGCCTGCGGCAGGATGACCAGGCCCATCATGCGCCAGTAGCCCAGGCCCATTGCCGCGGCCGCCTCATACTGTCCCTTCGGGATGGCCTGCATGCCGCCGCGCACCACTTCGGCCACATAGGCCGCCTCGAACAGCGTGACCGCGATCAGTGCCCGCAGCAGCTTGTCGATGTTCACCTCTTCCGGCAGGAACAGCGGCAGCATCACCGAGGACATGAACAGCACGGTGATCAGCGGCACACCACGCCAGAATTCGATGAAGGTGACGCAGATCACCCGCACCACCGGCATGTCCGAACGCCGCCCCAGTGCCAGCAGAATGCCCAGCGGCATGGCGCCCGCGATACCGACGACCGCGATCACCAGCGTCAGCATCAGGCCGCCCCACTTGCTGGTTTCCACCAGCGACATGCCGAGGAAGCCACCATGCAGCAACCAGTAGGCGAGCACCGGATAGGCCAGCAGGTAGATCGCGCCGTAACGCAGCTTGCGCGGCATCGCGCGCAGGAACAGCGGCGCCGCACCCACAATGGCCAGCAACACCGTCAGGTTGACCCGCCAGCGCAGATCCTCCGGATAGAATCCATAGAAGAACTGCGACAGGCGCACCTTGATGAACACCCAGCACGCACCGCCACTGGTGCAGCTGTCACGGTTGTCGCCGATCCAGTCGGCACTGAAAAGCGCCCAGTTGAGGATGGGCGGAATCGTGATCCACACCAGGTAGAGCGCAAAGAGGGTGAGCAGGGAGTTGAACCAGTTCGGAAACAGGTTCGCCCGGATCCAGCCCACTACGCCGACCGACATGTTCGGTGGCGGAAGACTCGGTTTGAAAGTATGTGTGCTCATGTGCTCGACTCTCTAGCGTTCGACCAGGGCGATGCGCTTGTTGTACCAGTTCATCAGCATGGAAATGCTCAGGCTGATGGCCAGATACACCGACATGGTGATGGCAATCGTCTCGATCGCCTGTCCGGTCTGGTTCAGCACCGTGCCTGCGAACAGCGACACCAGATCGGGGTAACCGATGGCGGCGGCAAGCGACGAGTTCTTCACCAGGTTCAGGTACTGGCTGGTCAGCGGCGGAATGATCACGCGCATGGCCTGCGGGATGACGACCAGGCGCAGGATGAGCCCCGAGCGCAAGCCGAGCGAACGTGCAGCTTCAGTCTGACCGTGGCTGACGGCGAGGATGCCGGAGCGTACGTTCTCCGCGATGAAGGCCGCGGTATAGATGCTGAGCGCAAAGGTAATCGCCACCAGTTCGGGGATCACCGCCCAGCCACCGACAAAGTTGAACCCCGTCAGCTCAGGGAAGGACCAGTGGAAGGGCTTGCCGAACAACATTGCAGCCATGCCGGGCACGATCACCAGCAAGGCCAGGCAGACCCAAAACAGGGGAAAACGTTGCCCTGTGTCCTCCTGACGACGGCGCGACCAGCGTGCAAGCCCGATCCAGACAGCGATCACGATGACCAGACTGATCAGGAAGGGCATGAGCCCGCCTGCGGCCTCGGGCGCCGGCAGGTACACACCACGGATATTCACGAACACCGCTTCGCCAAAGCTGTAACTCTGCCGTGGCGAGGGCATGGCCCGCAGCACTGCGAAATACCAGAAGAAGATCTGCAGCAGTGGCGGGATATTGCGGAAAATCTCGATATAGACGGTGGCGAGCTTGTTGATCAGCCAGTTGGGCGACAGGCGCGCCACACCGAGCAGAAAACCGAGGACTGTCGCGAAAAAGATGCCCAGCACCGACACCAGCAGGGTGTTGAGCAGACCGATGACGAACACCCGGCCGTAGGTGTCGCGTTCGGTGTAGTCGATCAGTGACTGCAGAATGCCAAAGCCGGCGGAGTTGTCGAGGAAGGCAAAACCCGACGTAATGCCACGATTGGCCAGATTCTGCTGGGTATTGTGAAACAGATACCAGCCAACGCCGACGACGACGAGGATGGAGAGGATCTGAAAGGTCCAGGCGCGGGCTTTTGGATCGGTCAGTAGCGATCCCCGCGGAGCGCCGGCCTTGGGCGAATCACTTTGCATGGAGACGTCCTTGTCAACAAGAGCATGACCACCGCCTTGCGACGGTGGCCATCCGGCTTAGCGTACCGGCGGTGCGTACTGCAGGCCGCCCTTGTTCCACAGCGCGTTGATGCCGCGTGCGATCTTCAGCTCGCTGCCTGCGCCAACGTTGCGGTCAAAGATCTCACCATAGTTGCCAACCTGCTTGACGACTTGAACAACCCAGTCCTTGGGCAGCTTGAGGTCCTTGCCAAGTTCACCCTCGGCACCCAGCAGGCGGCGCACGTCAGGATTCTTGGAGGATTTTGCTTCCTGCTCTACATTCTTCGAGCTCAGGCCGGCTTCTTCGGCGTTGATCATCGCGAACAGGGTCCAGCGCACGATGTCGAACCATTCCTCGTCCCCCTGGCGCACGACAGGACCAAGCGGCTCTTTCGAGATCACTTCCGGCAGCACCACATAGCCTTCCGGATTGGCAAGCTTGATGCGCTGCGCGTAGAGCTGGGACTGGTCCGAAGTCAGCACGTCGCAACGGCCGGCCTCGAGCGCCTTTACGGTCTCGTCAGACTTGTCGTAGCTGATCGGGGTGTACTTCATGCCGGTCGAACGGAAATAGTCCGACAGGTTGAGTTCGGTGGTGGTACCGGCCTGAATACACACTGCGGCACCGTCGAGTTCCTTGGCACTCTTTACACCGAGCTTCTTGCTGACCAGGAAGCCCTGACCGTCGTAGTAGGTCACGCCTGCAAAGTTCAGGCCCATCGACGAATCACGCGAACTGGTCCAGGTGGTGTTGCGCGACAGCACATCGACCTCACCCGACTGCAGGGCGGTGAAACGCTCTTTTGCCGTCAGCGGAGTGAACTTGACCTTCTTGGCGTCGCCAAAAACGGCAGCAGCAACCGCGCGGCAGACATCGACGTCGATACCCTTGTACTGACCCTTTTCATCGGTATATGAGAAGCCGGGCAGGCCATCACTGACGCCACACTGTACGAAACCTTTCTTCATCACCGCGTCCAGCGTCGTGCCAGCGGTTGCCTGTGTGCTCGCACCTAGTGCGGCGCTGGCAGCGACAAGAGCGAGGGTCATCTTGATTGCTTTCATACGACATCTCCAGAGATTACATGAGGTTTGCCGACCCGCAATTGTCAAGCGTGAAGCATTGCGTTTCGGGCCGATGGACGAGGCACCAATACGGTGCCGTGGATGCACCAAAAATGACTCATGCATTGCACCAATGGCACCCGTCTGCATCGTCAGTATTAGAGCGAATCTCAGTGATTGCAATGCCTCTAGGGAAACTACCTAGTGCCGGAGTAGCTGAATTCAGACGAAAAAAACCGCTCTGGCAAATATTTGCCAGAGCGGTTCCTGATGCTTTCCGGGCTGTTTTTCAGCAGTTAAAACGCGGTCGTCCACTCCCCGTAAACGCCGCAGATTCTGCAGCGCGACATGACATGCAAAAGTACTGTCAGCCGACGGTGAAGTTGCTTACATCCACTTTCATGACCGGGCGCGCGAGTACGACCGCAGTGACGGCCGAGAACTTCTTCGCCCACTCACCACCCTGTTCAAAACGATGCTCGCCGCCATATTTTGCAACGTTCAGTATCATGTCCAGCGCCAGTATCTTGCCCATGGGATTGGACGGGGTGCATTCGAGATCCTCGAACTCCTTCGCCAACCAGCTGCGGGCCTGATCCTTCTCCATCCCGGCCACGTCCGCGTCGTGGACGAGAAACTCGTATTCCCGGTTTTCGCCGAATGACACGATCACGGTTTGCGACATGCCGGTCTCCTTCTTTGGTCTGGATTCATGTTGTGGCCGCATTGTTGTCGCACTCGGAGCGAAGTGCAAGGAACGTATCGAATTGTGTAAACAGGGATTTATTCAGGACTTTCCACGTTGCACTGCAAGGTTGTTCGCTTAGCATGAGGCTGTCAGAATCCT
>JALNWS010000248.1 GCA_023230755.1 Azoarcus sp. | reverse complement strand
GGCTCTGGCTCTGGTTTCGGTTCCGGTTTCTTGGGTTCAGGTTTGGGCGGTTCCGGTTTCTTGGGCTCGGGCTTGGGTGGGTCAGGCTTCTTCGGTTCTGGCTTCTTCGTCTCGGGCTTGGGCTCGGGTTTCGGCGGCTCAGGCTTTTTTTCCGGCGCCTTGGTCGCAATTTCGGGCTTGATGACCGGCTTGGGAGGGGCTGGTGGTTGTACCTGCTTGACTACGGGCTTCGGCTCCGGCTTCGGCTCCGGCTTTGGCGGCTCGGGCCGGGGCTCCGGCGTGGGCTGGGCCTGCGGCGCGCGGCTGGACGGGGCCGACACGAGTTCGACCTCAAGCGACGCCGGCGGTTTGCTCTGCCAGTTGACGCCAAAGAAAAGGAAGAGCGCCAGACCCACGTGAACGACGATGGTCAGCGTGAGCGATGCGAGTTTCCCGGGCTGCTCCTGCGGGCTGTGACGTTCTTCGTTCATTTGCCCCGGTTGCCTGATTGGGTCTGCAGGCTGATCTTCTTCACGCCCAGTTCGCGAGCGGTTTCGAGAATGTCGATCACTTTCTGGTATTGAAGCTCGCTGCTGGCTGCGACCAGAAAGGGTTGGTCCGGATTGCTGGCGATAGCCTGCTTCAGTTCACGCTGGAATTCGAGGCTGGACAGTTTTTTGGAGCTGGCGCTGCTGCTGGCACGCAGCGCCAGCGAACCGTCCTTGCTGACCTCAATCACCATCGCCTCGGCCGGGGGTGAGGCGAGGGGGCCGGACGAGGGAACGTCGATGTTGCCGGGCTGTACCATCGGCGCAGTCACCATGAAGATGACGAGCAGCACCAGCATCACGTCGATGTAAGGCACGACGTTGATCTGGTTCATGAGGCGGCGTTGGCGCATGTCTTGCCTCCCGACCGCTTAGCGCAGGTGCCGCTGCAGGATGTTAGAGAACTCTTCCATGAAACTCTCGAAGCGGATGCTGATGCGGTCGATGTCATGGATGAAGCGGTTGTAGGCCACGACGGCGGGGATGGCCGCAAACAGACCGATCGCAGTGGCAACAAGGGCTTCGGCAATGCCGGGGGCTACGTGGGTGAGCGTGGCCGCGCCGACGTTGGCGAGGCCGCGGAAGGCGTTCATGATGCCCCAGACGGTGCCCAGCAGGCCGATGTAAGGTGATACCGACCCCACCGATGCCAGAAAGGCCAGATGGGCTTCGAGGTCATCGACCTCACGCTGGTAGGTGGCCCGCATCGCGCGGCGTGCGCCATCGATTGTGGCCGTCTGATCGTGGCTCTTGGCGCGCAGCTTGGTGAACTCGCGGTAACCGGATTCAAAAATGCGTTCGATGCCGCCGCTGTGATGGCGGCCGGCTGACGCGGACTGGAACAGACTGTTGAGATCGCCTCCGCTCCAGAAGTCGCGCTCGAACTCGACCGTTTTCGTGCGTGCGGCACGGATCTGGAACCATTTGCGGAAAATCCAGTACCAGGAAACCAGCGACACGGTGGCGAGCAGCGCCATCACCAGTTGCACAAGTACGCTGGCCTGAGTGATCAGGCTGAGGATGGAAAGGTCGTGAGAGACAGTCATGCTGTTTGGAGTTTTTCGAGTTGGGAGCGGACGGCATCCGGAATTGGCGCCGGTTTGTTGCGGTTCCAGTCGACACAGGCAATCTGGATGGCTGCATCGAACAGAAGGGTATCGCCCCGCATCACTTTCTGACCGAAGGTGATGCTGGCGCGGCGGAGCTGATCTATCGTGCTGACAACGGTAAGCGCGTCGTCGAGCCGTGCCGGCGAGCGGTAATCCGCCCTGACCGAGCGTACGACGAAGGCGAGACTGTCTTCGGCAAGCATGCGCTGCTGTTCAAAACCGATCGCACGCAGCCATTCGGTGCGCGCACGCTCGCAGAAGCGCAGGTAATTGGCGTAGTAAACGACACCTGCCGCGTCCGTATCTTCGTAATAGACACGAACGGGCAGGACGAAACCGGGCGCGAACGCCGCATCGCCGGGCGTGTGATTCGTTTGCATTGCAGCATTCTAGCTGAGCCGCCAGACTGGGTTGTGGTTCATTGGTGGCAAGGTGTGTGCAAAAGGTAAGCATTCGTTTCCTGCGCGGGGTAGGCGGGACCTCCGGATGGTGTGAGATTCTGCTGCGCAAGTACCTGTGCTGAAGTGATATGCTTTCAGGCCAGTCAGTACTGGCATCTCCGCAATCATTCTGGTTGATTCAGGCGTGGCGCTTCCCTTTTTCGGCAAGAAACCTAATTCCGCGCCCGGCGAGCAGCAAGCGCCGGCCAGTCCGGACGCCCGGCGCTCGCAGTCTCCGCGTACCGAATTGTCGACGCTGGATTTCTCCGGCGGTGATGTCAATCGGGCGCTGGCGCAATGCGCGGGCATGGTCGAGGTGCAGGAGGTCGGTGCCGGTATCGGCGCGATCTATGAAGAGGCCGCGGTGCTCTACGCAAACGGCAACGTGGCCGACGCGGAGCGCGTGCTCGATGTCGTGATTGAGGATTCTGCAAGCTCGGCCGGTGAAGGCCTGTGGATGATGCTGCTCGATCTGTACCGGCTCACCGGGCAACGTGAGCGCTTTGAGTCACGCGTGCTCGATTACGCTACCCGCTTCGAACGGTCGCCGCCGCCATGGGTGGATCTTTCCTGCCAGCCGGGGGCGCGGCGGGGCGATGTTGCGCCGCTGATCAATCTCTCGGGGAAGCTTTCCGGGCAAGCTGCGGCGCAATTCCAGCAAATTTGCGTGATTGGCCGCAAGAGTGGGGCGATCAGGATCGATCTCGGGCGCTTGCGCTCGGTAGACGAAACCGGATGCGGCTTGCTGAGCGAGGCACTTGCGCAGCTTGCAAGCGATCGCGTACGGGTGTCAGTGCTCAACGCAGCGCAGCTGGTCAATATGTTGCAGGGGCAGGTGGCGCCCGGGCGCGGCGACAATCGTGAGATCTGGTTGTTGATGCTTGAGCTGCTGCAATACACGGGCGAGCACGAGCGTTTCGAGGATCTCGCAGTCGATTATGCCGTCACCTTTGAGGAGTCGCCGCCGTCCTGGGAGTTCAAGTCCCAGCAAAAGGCAGCGGAAGATACTGCGGTACTCGATACCGTTGCCCGCAGCGGGGACGCTTTCTGTTTCGAAGGCGAGTTGACTGGCGCTTCGAACGAGCCAATCCGCAAACTTGCCGCACATGCGTCCGGGCTGCAGGTGGTGACGGTGGATTGCAGTCGTCTCAAACGCATCGATTTCGTTGGTGCCGGCACCTTGTTCAACGTTCTTGCCACCTTGCAGTCTCAAGGTAAACTGGTGGTCATGCAGAATGTGAACGCCATGGTTGGCGCCCTGCTGCGGGTCATGAGCGTCGATCAGGTTGCCCAGGTGACCTTGCGCTCCTGAGTATCGCCATTGGCGGCAAACGCTCGTCAGCCAGGCTTCAAGCCTTACACCAATTCCGGCAAGGATTCATCATGGAACAGTATCACGGCACAACCATTCTCTCGGTGCGTCGCGGAAACAGCGTTGCGCTCGGTGGCGATGGACAGGTCACACTCGGAAACATTGTCATCAAGGCTTCGGCGCGCAAGGTGCGTACCCTTTATCAGGGCCGCATTCTGGCAGGCTTCGCAGGTGGCACGGCAGACGCCTTTACGCTGTTCGAGCGTTTCGAGGCCAAGCTGGAACAACACCAGGGCAATCTGCTGCGCAGTGCCGTGGAACTGGCCAAGGACTGGCGCACCGACCGCATGCTGCGCCGCCTTGAAGCCATGCTGGCGGTGGCCGACCGTGACCATTCGCTGGTGATTACCGGCAATGGTGACGTGCTTGAACCCGAGCAGGGTATCGTCGCCATCGGCAGCGGTGGTCCCTACGCTCAGGCCGCCGCACGTGGCCTGATCGAGAACACCGAACTCACGCCGCAGGAAGTGGTGGCGAAGTCGCTCGCCATCGCTGGAGACCTGTGTATCTATACCAACCAGTGCCACACCATCGAAGTGCTGGACTGATCCTTTTTCGAGTGCCCTCATGACCCAGATGACCCCACCCGAGATCGTTTCCGAACTCGACAAGCACATCGTCGGCCAGAACCGGGCCAAGAAGTCGGTGGCGATTGCCCTGCGCAACCGCTGGCGTCGCGCCCAGGTGGCCGAGCCGCTGCGCAGCGAAATCACGCCGAAGAACATTCTCATGATCGGCCCCACCGGGGTCGGCAAGACCGAGATCGCCCGTCGTCTGGCGCGGCTGGCCAATGCGCCTTTCATCAAGATCGAGGCCACCAAGTTCACCGAGGTGGGCTACGTCGGGCGTGACGTGGAGACGATCATCCGGGATCTGGTCGAAATCGCGATCAAGGATGGACGTGAGGAAGCGATGCGCGTGGTGCGCGACCGCGCGCTCGATGCCGCCGAGGACCGGGTGCTGGACGCCTTGCTGCCGCCCGCACGCGGCGCCGGCTTCAATGCCGAGCCGGAAGCCCACGATTCGACCACGCGGCAGAAATTCCGCAAGAAGCTGCGCGAAGGCGAACTCGATGACAAGGAAATCGAGATCGAGCTGGCGGCGTCGCCAATGCACGCCGAGATCTTCGCCCCGCCAGGCATGGAAGAGCTGACCCAGCAGATTCAGGGCATGTTCCAGAACATGGGCAACGGCAAGAAAAAACAACGCAAGCTCAAGATCGCCGATGCGCTCAAGCTGCTGGTCGAAGAAGAGGCCGCCCGTCTGGTCAATGACGAGGAGGTCAAGACCGCAGCGGTGAGGGCGGTCGAGCAGAACGGCATCGTGTTTCTCGATGAGATCGACAAGATCGCCGCACGCTCCGATTCGCAGGGGGCGGATGTCTCGCGCCAGGGTGTGCAGCGCGACTTGCTGCCCCTGGTCGAAGGAACGACGATTTCGACCAAGTACGGCATGGTCAAGACCGACCATGTGCTGTTCATCGCCAGCGGTGCGTTTCATCTGTCGCGACCTAGCGACCTGATCCCTGAGCTGCAGGGGCGCTTCCCGATCCGGGTCGAACTGGATGCGCTGTCAGTCG
>JALNWS010000247.1 GCA_023230755.1 Azoarcus sp. | reverse complement strand
TTTCCACATGGCGCGGGTTCTCGAGGAACTTCTCCATGTAGACCACCGGGTTGCTGAACGCAGCCTGGGCTTCGGCGCGCGTCGTCGTGACCGCGTTGAGCAGTGCCGCTTCCGTATGCACGACGCGCATGCCGCGTCCGCCGCCGCCGCCCGCTGCCTTGATGATGACCGGGTAGCCGACGGCACGGCCGATCCTGACGATTTCCTTGGGGTCTTCCGGTAGGGCGCCGTCGGAGCCGGGGACGCAGGGGACACCGGCGGCCTTCATCGCATCCTTGGCCGAAACCTTGTCGCCCATCAGGCGGATGGTCTCCGGGCGCGGGCCGATGAAGACAAAACCGGACTGCTCTACACGTTCGGAAAAGTCGGCGTTCTCGGACAGGAAGCCGTAACCGGGGTGAATGGCTTCAGAGTCGGTGACTTCGGCTGCGGAGATGATGGCCGGTACGTTGAGGTAGCTCAGGCTGGACGGCGCCGGGCCGATGCATACCGATTCGTCCGCCAGCTTGACGTACTTGGCTTCGGTGTCGGCCTCGGAGTGTACTGCGACCGTCTTGACGCCGAGTTCGCGGCAGGCGCGCAGCACACGCAGCGCAATCTCGCCGCGGTTCGCGATCAGGATCTTTTCGAACATGGCGTTCAGCCGATCACAAACAGGGGCTGACCATATTCGACCGGCTGCCCGTTCTCAACCAGCACGGCCTTGACCGTGCCACTCACTTCACATTCGATCTCGTTCATCAGCTTCATCGCTTCGATGATGCACAGACTCTCGCCTTCATTGACGCTCTGTCCGACTTCGGCCAGCGGCTTGGCGCCGGGGGCGGAAGCGCGGTAAAAGGTGCCGACCATCGGCGACTTGACCACGTGGCCCTCAGGCAGCGCATCTGCGTCGGGTTCGCTTGCAGCCGGCGTTGCCGCAGGTGCGGCGGCTGCTTGAGCAGGCGCCTGCATGTAGGCAACTTGCGGGGCGGCGGCGAGGTGCTTGGCGATACGTACCTTTTCTTCCCCTTCGGTGACTTCGAGTTCCGAAATGCCCGATTCCTGAACGAGGTCGATCAGTTTCTTGAGCTTGCGCAGATCCATGCTGTTCTCCGTACGTAACGACGCCGCAGCAAGCGGTCGCCGTCGTGGATGGCTAGTTGTTGTGTTCCCGCAGACGGGTGAGTGCGAATTCGAGGGCGGCGAGATAGCCGTAGGCGCCCAGACCGCAGACAACGCCGACTGCCTGGTCCGAAAAATACGAGTGTTTGCGGAACGGTTCGCGAGCGTGGACGTTTGAGAGGTGAACTTCCACGTAGGGAATCTGAACCGCAGCAAGTGCGTCGCGCAGGGCGACACTGGTGTGAGTGTACGCGGCCGGGTTGATGACGATGAAGGCGACCCCTTCGCTTGCAGCAGCCTGAATCCGATCGATCAGCTGGCCCTCGTGATTGCTCTGGAAGGATTCGAGCAATACGCCGTCCGCACGAGCGCGTGACTCCATGGCAGCATGGATGTCGGACAGTGTGGTTTTGCCGTAGATTTCGGGTTCGCGACTACCGAGCAGGTTCAGATTAGGACCGTGAAGGGCCAGTATTCGAGCTTGCGGCGGCGGGGGCTGTTCGGTTTTTTGGCTGCGTTTTGAGCGCGTCATGGCGGCAAGTTTGCCGTAATTGACGACAACTTGTCCAGTACGGTCTGCTCTGGATCACGACTTGTCGTCTATCAATGGACGAATTCTGCGCTCGAGTTCGTCCTGATTCAAGGTCCCGACTTTGATATGTCTCGCAACGCCCTTGCGGTCGATGATCACAGTGAATGGCAGGCCCTGTGCGGCGTTGCCAAACCCCGGGGCAAGCGCCAGGACATCGGCCGAGGCGATCAGCAAAGGGTAGGGAACATCAAACTCCGCCTGAAAGGCCTTCACCTTGTCGAGCGAGTCGATGCTGAGCCCCACGAATTGCACCGGTAAATCGCCAAAGGCGCGACTGGCAGCGGAAAAGTCCGGGATCTCGCGGCGACAGGGCGGGCACCAGGTTGCCCAGAAGTTGGCCACGATGACCTTGTCTCGCCACTGCGCAAGCGGCTGCATGTTGCCGTCGGTGTCGGGGAGCGTCAGCGCCAGTAGTGCGTCGGTGGTGGCTGCGGAGACGGCCGGCGCGGGGGAGATCCCCGCGTCACCGACCTGACTTGTGAAGTAGCCTGCAGTGCCGGCAATGCCTGCAACTGCAGCGATCAGGGCGTACTGGAGGTATCTGTTCATGGTCATTCTGCGGCGGCAGCGTTGTTCAGAAGGGCTTCGACTTGCGCCAGTCTGGCGCGTTCCTGATGCGGGCGGCGACCGTTGCGCTCGGCACCGGCGCCGTAAATGGACAGCCTGACCGGGACATCGTCCCAGTCGAGGCTGAGAACGACTTCGGGGGCCCCGGGGGCGGGGCGCCTGGGTTCCCGGTGTTCGTAGGCCAGGTCCTGGTTGAGGAAGAAGATCTCGACCTCCTTTGCGCTTTCCGGGTAGAGCTCGATCTCCAGTTCGGAGTAGCGGCCCGCGGTGCCGTCCAGTGCGCCGCCGGTCAGATAAGGGCGGAATTCGACCAGCAATTGCATGATTTCCACCGCCGCCGAGCGCATCGCCACAAGTCGCTCGACCTGTTCGTCATCCTGGTAGAGCGCTTGCCAGATCCGCAGTTCGGCCTCGATCTCGGCATTGTTCGGCAGCGACTCGGAAACGCTTGCGCCGAGCTGTTTGGCTGCCTTGCGTTTGGCGAAGCCGTAGTCGCTGATCCCGTCTTCGGCCATCATGCGGGCAGCCAGTGCGGCGATTTCTCGGCGCAGGGTGCCCGTTCTCGGGAAGTTGGCGTTTGCTGGCATGGATGCTGTCGGCGCGGTGCCATCGGGTAGAATGCGGCCCATTCTACACGGGCGGGTTTCATTCGTTTCGCGCTCTTCCGGAGACTTCATGCATATCCATATTCTCGGCATCTGCGGCACCTTCATGGGTGGGGTGGCGCTGCTTGCCCGTGCGGCCGGTCATCGAGTGACCGGTTGCGACGCCAATGTGTACCCGCCGATGAGTACTCAGCTCGAAGAGCAGGGTATCGCGCTCACCGAGGGCTTTGATTCGGCCCAGCTTGCGCTTGAGCCGGACGTGTTCGTGGTCGGTAACGCCATTTCACGCGGTAATCCGCTGCTTGAGGCGATTCTTGATCGAGGTCTGCCCTATGTCTCGGGGCCGCAGTGGCTCGCGGAACACGTGCTCGCCGGGCGCTGGGTGCTCGGCGTGGCCGGTACGCATGGCAAGACAACCACGACCTCGCTGCTGGCGTGGATTCTTGAGGACGCGGGGCTCAATCCCGGGTTTCTGGTCGGCGGCGTGCCACAGAATTTCGGTTTGTCGGCGCGGCTCACCGAATCGCCCTTCTTCGTGATCGAGGCCGACGAATACGACACCGCGTTTTGCGACAAGCGTTCAAAATTCGTGCACTACCGGCCGCGCACCGTGATCCTCAACAATCTTGAGTTCGATCACGCCGATATTTTTGCTGATCTGCCCGCAATCGAAACGCAGTTTCATCACCTCGTTCGCACCATGCCTGCGAGTGGGCGCATCGTTGCCAACGGAGCTGAGGCGTCCCTGCACCGGGTGATCGAACGCGGGTGCTGGTCCGAGCTCGAATGGTTCAATACCTCAGAGGGCTGGTCTGCGGGTACGGGCGAGTCCGACGCCGAGGCGGTGTTCTCGCTGGCGGGGCGCGAGCTCGGACGGGTTGAGCTGCCGCTGGCGGGCAGCCATAACCGCGAGAATGCCCTCGCGGCCATCGCTGCGGCTCGCCATGTCGGGGTTGCGCCGGCGCTGGCTATTGCCAGCCTGGCAAGGTTTGCGGGCATCAAGCGTCGTCTTGAGGTTCGGGGGGTAGAACGTGGCGTAACCGTGTATGACGATTTTGCACATCATCCGACCGCGATCGCGCTGACTGTTGAAGGTCTGCGGCGGCGTCATCCTGCGGGGCGCATTCTCGCCGTCCTCGAGCCGCGCTCGAACACGATGAAGCTGGGGGTGATGAAGGATCAGTTGCCGCGCAGTCTCGAGCATGCCGACCGTGTGTTCTGTTACACCAAGGGTCTGGGCTGGGATGCCGCCGGCGCGCTGGCACCGCTGGGCGAAGTGGCCGCCTGCCACGACGATCTGGAAGCGCTGGTGGCCGATGTGGTGCGTGCCGCACAGCCCGGGGACCATGTGCTGGTGATGAGCAATGGCGGCTTTGGTGGTGTGCACGAGAAGCTGCTCGCGGCACTGGCGCACGACTGAAGCGGGTCAGCAACTGGACGACTCAGGCAGCGTCGTCCAGCCTGATACGGGCAATTACTGCTGTTTCGGTGCGCTGCCCGCGGGTGCGTCCAGGCGTCGCGCTTCGTCTTCGCTGATGTAGTCGAACACCCGTACGACTTTGCGTACGCCCTGGCTGGTGCTCGCGATGTTGCTGGCCGCGTCGGCTTCGGCGCGCGTCACGAGGCCCATCAGGAAGACGACGTTGGCTTCGGTGATGACCTTGACGTGGTTGGCCGAGAAAGTCTGGCCATCCACGAAGCGGGCCTTGACGTTGGATGTGATCAGGCTGTCGTTGGCCCGTGCGCTCATCGACGAAGCCGGGCCGATCGCCAGTTCGTTGATGATACCGCGCACATTCTCCACGCCTGCGATGATGCGCTCCGCTTCAGCACGTACGGTTTCGTTCTGTACTTCACCGGTGAGCAGTACGTTGCGGTTGTAGGACGTGACATTGATGTGGTTGATGGTGCCGAACTGCTCGCGCAGGCGGCCGGCCGCCTTCCATTCGATGCCTTCGTCTTCGACGTAGGTGCCGGAGCTGCGGCGGTCGGCAATCATCATGGCGCCGGCGCCGACGCCGGTGGCCACGACAGGGAAGCAGCCTTGCAGCAGGGGCAGGGCGCCTGCTGCGCAAAGACCGAGAAGCAGTTTGCGGCGGGTACGGGATGAGGTCATCAGTCTTCCACTCCTAATAGCAGACAATCGATGCCGTCGCACAGACAGTGCAGGACGAGCAGGTGGACTTCCTGGATGCGTGCGGTGCGATCGGCCGGCACGCACAGATG
>JALNWS010000246.1 GCA_023230755.1 Azoarcus sp. | reverse complement strand
TTCATGTTACGGGCAGCGGCGACGACTTGCAGAAAGCGCCGGTAGCCGTGCTCGATACCGAGTTGCATGGCTTCGGCAGCCACAGGGTCGAGTGGCCGGCGCGGGTCCAGCGCCCCCGCAAGCGGTGCGGTGGCGACGCCGTCGACGGTGATCCCGAGCCGACGCAAAGGCTCGGCGAACTCCGGGAACATCGCAAAGACCCCGATGGAGCCGGTGACCGTGCCTGGCGCCGCCCAGATCTCGTCAGCGCCGGCAGCGATCCAGTAGCCACCGGATGCTGCCACCGAACTCATCGAGGCAATGACCGGTTTTCCCGCCTTTCGCGTCAGTTCGAGTTCGCGCCGGATCTGCTCAGAGGCCCAGGCGCTGCCGCCGGGACTGTCGATGCGCACCACCAGCGCCTTGATCGCGTCATCCTCGCGCGCTTCGCGAATCATGCGGGCGAAAGTATCGCCGCCGACCACACCGGGGGGCTGCTCGCCGTCGGCGATCGCGCCCTGTGCAACCAGCACTGCGATCTTGTCCGCAGCGGACTTCTCCGCACCACGCACCACGGCGAGATAGGCCCCGGCATCGATATGATGGTAATCCTTGCCCGACACATCGGCGCCAAAGCGCTCGGCGAGCTGCGCCCGCCACTCGTCAGGCGTCGAAAAGCGGTCGATCAGGCCAGCGCGGCGCGCGGCTTCGGCCGTGTCGCCGGCAGTCGCTGCAAGGGCGTCGCGGTAGCCGACGATGTAGCCGTCGAGTGCTTCGGGCGCGAGCTTGCGTGCGGCGGCCACGTCGGTGCGAAAATGCGCCCACAGGCCGTCGAGCAGATCACGGGTTGCGCTGCGGTCCTCGTCGGACATGTCGCTGCGGGTGAAGGGCTCGGAGAAGGACTTGTACTCACCCACGCGGAAGACATGCACCTTGACCCCGAGCGCGTCGAGCGCACCGCGAAAATAGGTGGAATAGCGCGACAGGCCACGCAGCAGCACGAAGCCGTCGGGCGCGAGCTGGACCTCGTCAGCGATCGAGGCAAGATAGTACTGGCCCTGGGTAAAACGCTCTCCTCGCGCCAGTACCGGACGCCCGGTGGCCTTGAACTCGGCAATGGCTGCACGCAGTTCGGCCAGCTTGGACAGGCTGGCCGTTTCAAGATCGTCGGTCTCGAGCACCAGGGCGGAAATCCGGCTGTCGTCGCGGGCTGCGCGAACGACTTCGAGCAGATCGTGCAGCACGGTCTGCCCCCCATCCTCACCCCGCATGCTGAGCAAGGCCAGCGGTTCCTCGAAGGTGGTCTGTTCCACCAGCGCACCGGATGGGCGCAGCACCAGTGCCGCCCCGTCCGGCACCTGCGGCTCGGGGTGAAAGAAGGTCATCCCCACCGCCACGAGCAGCGCCAGCAGCGCGAGGTTGAATACCGTGCGACGCAGCAGGTCCAGCGAACGCCACAGCCCCCTCAACACCCGACCCATAAACCTGAACATGCCACCGATCACGACCTTGCCTCACTATTTCTTGTTGCCAGCCATCAGCCGCGACGACGAAATACCAGATCCCACACACCGTGCCCCAGTCTGAGACCGCGGTTCTCGAATTTCGTCAGCGGACGGTAGTCCGGACGCGGCGCAAAGCCGTCTGCGGTGTTTTCGAGCGCAGGCTCGGCGGCGAGCACTTCCAGCATCCAGTGCGCGTAGTTCTCCCAGTCGGTGGCGCAGTGCAGATAGCCACCGGGTGCGAGCTTGGTTGCCACCAGCGCCACGAAATCGGGCTGAATGATGCGCCGCTTGTGATGCCGCGCCTTGCGCCAAGGATCGGGGAAGAACACGTGCACACCCGCCAGCGTGCCATCCGCAATCATGTCACGCATGACCTCGACCGCATCGTGCTGCATGATACGGACATTGCTCAGCGCCTGCTCGGACACCAGCTTGCACAGTGCGCCGACACCGGGGCCATGGACTTCGATGCCGAGAAAGTCCTTCTCCGGCGCAGCCGCGGCGATCTTTGCCGTGGTCTCGCCCATGCCGAAGCCAATTTCGAGGATCTTCGGTGCCTTGCGTCCGAACACGACGTCGAGGTCGATCGGTGTGGCCTGGTAGGGCACACCGATCTTCGGCAGCATGTCTTCCATGAAGCGCTGCTGCGCACCCGACATCCGGCCCTGGCGCAGCACGAAGCTGCGGATGCTGCGGCTGGAGAATCGATGCTCGGGGCTGTCCTGCCCGATGATCTCGACCCGCTCTGGTGTTTCGCTCATGAACCAATCAGTCCGGTCGTCGGCGAGCTTGGATCCGCCGAATAGAATTTGCGCCGCATGCGGCCGGCACGGAAGGCCTCGCGACCGGCTTCGACCGCTTTCTTCATCGCACTGGCCATCAGTACTGGCTGGCTCGCCCCCGCGATGGCGGTGTTCATCAGGACGCCGTCGCAACCCAGCTCCATCGCGATCGCCGCGTCGGATGCGGTGCCGACACCCGCGTCGACGATCACCGGCACGCGGGCATTGTCGATGATCAGGCGCAGGTTCCACGGATTGACGATGCCCATGCCCGAACCAATCAGGGAGGCAAGCGGCATGATGGCAACGCAGCCGATTTCTTCCAGCATCTTGGACTGAATCGGATCGTCTGCGCAGTACACCATGACGTCGAAGCCATCCTTGACCAGAATCTCGGCTGCCTTGAGCGTTTCCGGCATGTTCGGAAACAGCGATTTCGGATCGCCCAGGACTTCGAGCTTGACCAGAGCGTGACCGTCGAGCAGCTCTCGACCGAGGCGCAGGGTGCGCACTGCGTCATCGGCGGTGTAGCAGCCGGCAGTGTTGGGCAAAATGGTAAAGCGGTCGGGCGGCAGGGCGTCGAGCAGATTGGGCTCGTCCGGATTCTGACCAATGTTGCTGCGGCGGATCGCCACGGTGACGATGTTTGCACCGCTGGTGTCGATCGCTTCGCGAGTCTCGGCAAAATCCTTGTATTTACCGGTACCGACGAGCAGGCGGGAGCCATAAGCCTTGCCGGCAATCACCAGGGGATCGTTGATCATGTTGGGACCTGTAGAGGAAGATCAAAAAAGTCGCATCGCGCGCTGACTGCAGACGGCGCGCACGAGACCACGAAGCTTCAGCCGCCCCCGACAGCAACCACGATCTCAAGGCGGTCACCGTCGGCGAGCTCGGTCTCGCCATGACGGGCACGCGGCACGATGTCGCCGTTACGCTCGACTGCGAGACGTTTGCCGACAAGCCCGCGCCGCTCGAGGAGCGCAAGTACCGTAAGGCCGTCGTCCAGCGCTTCGGGCTGACCGTTGAGAATGATGCTGATCATGCGGGATGAGGTGGCGGGTTCAAGGCCTGCGATTTTACCACGCAGGCCACAAGGGACTCGTGGCGATTGCGGCAGACCAGCAAGGCTTGTGGGGTGGGGCAGTGTGACGGGCTGTCGAGAGCGCCGGCTGGAAGGTGCTCAGCGGAGGAACAAGGCGATGCATGTTTGAGCCCGGCCTCATCGGGCGAGTTTGCATCGCCGCCCCGATGAGTGCCTTCCTGCCGGGAAGCCGAAGGCCGCGAACGTCTGCCCGGCATGCTACCTCACCTCACAAGCCCCACCACTGGCCACACTGGAAAGCACCCGGTTTGACATTTGCAGGCACGCGCGCTAATTTCGCACCACTTAGCGCCGATTTGATCCATAGCTTGCGGGCGCTTAATAAATACGGCTAAAGCGAGGGCAACCCAGTCCGCGTTTTTCAGCCGGCTGGGTTTTTTTGTTTTTAGCAGACACCGACCATGATCCAACCGCAATCCGTCGGCATCGTGGCGCCGCAGACGGCCCACTTTGCAACGCCCCTCCCGCTGCGCAGCGGCGGCACGCTGCCGAGTTACGACCTGGTGTACGAAACCTACGGCACACTCAACGCCGACGCGTCGAACGCCGTGCTCGTCTGTCACGCACTGTCGGGCTCGCACCATGTCGCCGGCCGCTATGCGGACGACCCCGACAGCGTGGGCTGGTGGGACAACCTGGTCGGGCCGGGCAAGCCGCTCGATACGCGCAAGTTCTTCGTCATCGGCGTCAACAACCTCGGCAGCTGCTTCGGCTCCAGCGGACCGGGCTCGATCAACCCGGCCACCGGCAAACCCTGGGGTGCAGCCTTTCCCTTCGTCACCGTGGAAGACTGGGTCGACACCCAGGCCCGCCTGGCGGACCGCCTCGGCATCAAGCGCTTTGCTGCCGTTGTGGGCGGCAGCCTGGGCGGCATGCAGGCCTTGTCATGGACGCTGCAGTATCCCGACCGCGTCGGCCACGCCGCGGTGATTGCATCGGCACCCAAACTCACGGCGCAGAACATCGCCTTCAATGAGGTGGCGCGCCAGGCCATCCTCACCGACCCCGATTTTCACGGCGGCAACTTCTACGATCACGGCGTGGTGCCGGTACGCGGGCTCAAGCTCGCACGCATGATCGGTCACATCACGTATCTCTCCGATGACGCGATGGGCGAGAAATTCGGCCGCAGCCTGCGTCACGGCAAGGCGGTCTACAGCTACGACGTCGAGTTCGAGATCGAGTCCTATCTGCGCTATCAGGGCGACAAGTTTGCCGGCTTCTTCGACGCCAACACTTACCTGCTGACCACGAAGGCACTGGATTACTACGATCCCGCCTTCGCCCACGCGGGCAATCTGCCTGCCGCCCTGGCCAGCGCCGAGGCCGACTTCCTGGTGGTGTCGTTCACGACCGACTGGCGCTTCTCGCCCTCGCGATCGCGGGAAATCGTCTACGCCCTGCTGCACAACCGGCGCAACGTCAGTTACGCCGAAATCGAGTGCGCAGCCGGTCACGACTCCTTCCTGCTCGATGAACCCCAATACCACGCGGTACTCTCCGCCTGGTTCGACCGCATCAAGGTGTAAGCATGGCTGCCTACCGTTATGACTATGACGTCATCGCCCAGTGGATCCAGCCGGGCGAAAAAGTACTCGACCTGGGCTGCGGCGACGGCAGTCTGCTCAAGCATCTGATCGAAGTTCGCGAGGTGCAGGGCTACGGCGTGGAAAACGACCCCGAAAAACTGCTTGCCTGCGTGAAGAACGGGGTCAACGTGATCCAAGCCAACATGGACAAGGGCCTGAGCGATTTCAAGGACGGCTTCTTTGACCATGTGATCATGAGCCTGTCGCTGCAGGCCATGCACAACAC
>JALNWS010000245.1 GCA_023230755.1 Azoarcus sp. | reverse complement strand
CGGCCCCGGGGCGCACAGAACGTACCGTTGATCACGCAGAGATGTTGCGCGGGCGTACCTGTGGCTCTTGAAGTTCGGGAGCGGTGCCTCCACCTTGATTGCATTGTCCGCTACCGGGAAGCCAGCCATGTCCGAGTCCGTCCACCTCGTCTGCCCCCACTGCAACGCCGTCAATCGCGTGCCTTCCGCGCGCCTGTCAGAGCAACCCAGTTGTGGCCAGTGTCATCAGCCGATGTTTGTCGCAAAACCCCTGGAGCTCACCGCGGAGAGCTTTGCCCGCCACATCCAGCGCAACGACATTCCGGTGCTGGTCGATTTCTGGGCGCCGTGGTGCGGTCCCTGCCGCTCAATGGCGCCGGCTTATGCCGAGGCTGCGCGAACGCTGGAACCGAACTTCCGCGTAGCGAAGCTCGACACCGAAGCCAATCAGGCCATTGGCGCCCAATACAACATCCGCAGCATCCCCACGCTCGCCCTGTTCCGCGACGGCAAGGAGATCGCCCGCCAGGCAGGCGCCATGGCTGCTGCCGACATCGTGCGCTGGGCCCGGACACACGCAGGCTGAACCGCACAAGAAAAGGCGCCGGCGTCGCGCCTGCTCGGGATTTCACGCCGCGCCTGGGGGCCAGCCAAAGCTTGCAGCCCTGATCAGCCCCCAGGCTCAAGACTTGCCCAGCAAGCCATGCTGCTGCAAAAACTGCTGCATGATCTCAAGCCGGCTCTGCACATCGTCGAGTTCAAGCAGACGCTGACGCGCAAGCGCCGGGATTGGCAGAAGCTCGGCATAGCGCGCGCCCACCCAGGCTGCATCGTCAAAATGGTGGGGCGGCGGCATGCGATCTCCTGCTTCCGCGGCCAGTACCTTCAGCAGCGGCAGGATTTCGGCCTGAGCCTCGGGCACTGGCTGCACGGGCAGTTCGTCCAGCCACTCCACCTCGCCATTGAGCAGGCCATCGAGCTCAACTTCGTGATCGACCACCCGAAAACGCCGCGCCCCGCGCACCATGATCGACAGCACGCCCGGCTCCGTCATGTCCCAGTTTTCAATGCGCGCCTCGGTGCCGACCTCATGCGGAAGCGCGGTCTCACCAACCTCCTGCCCGGCCGCGATCAGGCATACGCCGAAGCTGCTGCCTTCGCGCATGCACCGCGTCACCATGTCCATGTAGCGGGCCTCGAAGATCCGCAATGGCAGCAGACCATCGGGAAACAGGACGGTATTGAGGGTAAACAGCGGCAGGCGCTCACTCATCGGCCGCCCTCCTCTTCCCCCCAGCGCGCCATCAGAGTGTGGGCAACACCCAGCTGATCGAGCACCCGCGCCACCACGAAATCGACCAGATCCTGCACCGATTGCGGATGATGGTAAAAGCCCGGATTGGGCGGGAGGATGCATACCCCCAGACGCGCGAGCTTGAGCATGTTCTCAAGATGAATGGCAGAGTACGGTGTCTCACGCGGCACCAGCACCAGCTTGCGCTGCTCCTTGATGACGACATCCGCCGCACGCTCGATCAGGCTCTGGCTGAGCCCGGCTGCGATCGAAGCCAGCGTCGCCATGGTGCAGGGACAGACCACCATCGCGTCCGGCGGGTTGGAGCCCGAGGCTGGGGGCGCAAACCATTCTTCCCTGCCGAACACCCGCAACTGACCGGGCGCAGCGCCAAAGCGTCCGCTCAACTCGGCTTCGACATCCGCTGCACGCCCTGGCAGATGCCAGTCCATTTCCTGACGAGCGACGATCTGCGCCACCTGCGAATACAGCAGCCACACCCGACAACCCGACTGCAGCAGGCACTCCACCAGGCGCAGGCCATACGGCATGCCGGAGGCGCCAGTGAAGGCAACAGTGATGGTGCGCGGGGAACTCATCGATTCTGCGTCCTTGTTGGGCCGTTTCTGCGCGCACGCCGGGCAATCATTTCAGGTAGTCGCTCAGGATGACCCAGCGTCCGTCACGAATCTGTGCCAGGCGTCCGTAACGGTTACCCAGATGGTCGTCGTGGCTGAAGCGATATTCGGGGCTGCCGAAGAAATCACGTGTGGTCTTGAGTTGTTCCAGAGCAGAGACGAAGCGCTCGACCGTGAGTTCCCGTCCGGCAGCATTTGCACCCTGCACAAAGAGATCGGCAATGCTGTAACCCATCGCGCTCCAGACGTTCGGATCGACACCAAAACGCTTGCGATAGCGCTTGATCCAGTCGGCCAGCGCGCTGTTGGCGCCTTCGGCATACGGATGCGGCAGCACGCTCACGCCGTACAGCCCTTCGACCGCCGCGCCACCGAGCTCGTGCGTCTGGGCCGAATAGCCGGATGCGGTCACCATCATGTCGACCATCCACCCGGTTTTGCGCGCCTCGCTCATGGCGGCAATGGTCTCGCGCACCACGGTTGCGAGCACGACGAAGTCGCAATCGGCGCCGCGCAGTCGGGCGATCTGGCTGGAAAAGTCGGTCGCGCCCCGCTTGTAGCTGGTCTTCTCGACCAGACTCTGGCCGAGACGAGCCATTCCCGCTTCCACACCCTTGAGCACTTCAAGCCCGTAGTCGTCGTCCTGATAGAGCAGACAGGTGCGCTTGTAGCCGCGACTTTGCACCATGTGCCGCGTAGCCGCATCCATGTAGCTCTGATAGGGGGCGAAAATCTGGAACTTGAGCGGATGCAGCGGGCTGTAGGTGGACTCGTGAGGCGAGAACGGGAACAGATGCAGACGGCCGGCGTCGACGATCAGCGGCATGGTTGCCATCACCACCGGCGTGCCGAAGTTGGCGAGAAAGGCGAACACCTGATCGCGGTCGAGCAGCTTGCGGGTTGCGAGCACAGCGCGCTTGGGATCGTAACCCGTGTCCTCGATCACCATCCGCAGCTTGCGGCCATGCACCCCGCCAGCGGCATTGGCCTCTTCGAGGCGCAGCAGCATGCCGTCGCGCACCGGCGAGCCGAGCATTGCGGCGGGGCCGGAAAGATCCTGGATACTGCCAAGAACGATCTCGCGGTCGCTGACACCGGGCGTGGCGGCCAATGCAAACGCGGTGGACATGGCCAGCGCACAACCAAGGATAAAGCGCGAAAAAGACATGAGCGGACCCTGAATGAAGAAGTCGGACCGCGATTATCCTTCAAGCTGGCCGTAACCGCAGCCGTCAGTCACGATTCCCCTTGCGCACCTGGGTTTGCCCGGCACGCGCCTCCGCTGCCAGACCCTGCGGCCGCAGCAGCACCACGGCCACGATCACCGCGCCGAAAAGCACGGTCTCCAGCCCTGCGCTACGGCTCCATTGGCCTGGCAGCACGTCGCGCAGCAAGGCAATCACCTGCGGCAGACTGACAACGACGAGCGCCCCCCACAGTGCGCCGGACAGATGGCGGGCGCCGCCGATGAACACCAACATCAGCAACTCGAAGGAGAACATCAGTCCGAACTGCTCGGGACTGATGAATCCTATCCAGTGCGTGTAAAGCGCCCCGCCCAGTCCAGCCAGCCCCCCACCAATCGCGAAGGCTCGCAATTTTGTCGCGGCGACGTCGATGCCACAGGCCTCGGCCGCCGCAATCTCGTCCTCTCGCACTGCCCGCCAGGCGCGGCCGCTGCGTCCTGCGAGCAGGCGCCGGCATGCCAGCCAGGCCAGCAACAAGGCGGCAAGACTGACTACCATCTGCTCGAGCGGCGCATCCACCCTCAGCCCGCCCCACGTCATGGTCGGCACGCTGAGCCCGGCACCGCCGCGAGTGAGCGCAGTCCAGCGCACCAGCATCTCCTCGACGATGAGTGCAAAGGCGAGCGTGCTCATCGCAAAATACAGCCCGCCCAATCGTCGGGCCGGCAGGCTTGCAAGCGCACCGCCCGCCGCGCCAAGTGCCATGGCGGCCGGCACCGAGAGCACTGGCGGCACGCCACGCATGGCGAGCAGGGTTTCCGTGTAGGCGCCCAGCGCCACCAGGGCGCCCTGCCCCAGCGTGATCTGGCCGGCCTGTCCGACGATGATCACCAGTCCGAGCCCGGCAATCGCGTAGGTCGCGACCAGCGTGGCCTGTCCAAAGGCGTAATCAGCGCCGAGTACGCCAACCGCGAGCGCGAGAATGGCTGCAATCAGCAGCAGAGGCCGCAGCATATTCACCGCCTCCTCCGCCATCCCGCTGCCATGCCGTCGGGGAAGAGCAGCAGGGCGAGCATCAGCAGCACATAGGGCACGACATCCTTGGCGCCTTCGGGCAGCACCAGGCCGGCAAGCGACTCGACCACGCCGAGGAAAACGCCTCCCAGCAAAGCCCCAGGCAAGCTGGTCAGCCCGCCGAGCACGGCTGCAGGAAAGGCCTTGAGTGCAATCAACCCCATGTTGAGATGAACGAAGGTGATCGGCGCCAGCAGCAGGCCGGCAATGGCGGCAAGCGCGGCACCAAGCGCCCACGCCAGCGTGTGCATCGAGGCCACCGGCACGCCCATCAAGGCGGCGACGCGAGCGTTCTCGGAGCATGCACGCAGCGCCAGTCCGGCGCGCGTGTAGCGAAAGAAGATGACCAGCACCCCGGCCAGCGCCACGGTGGCCACGATGACCAGCACATGACTCAGGGACAGGGCGAGCGCCCCGAACTGCAGCACGCTGTCGGCAAACGGAAGACGGTAGATGTCGTGGCTTGCCGCCGGCACCGACGTCACCCCGCCGCGCAGCATCAGCCCGAGCCCGAAGGTGAGCAGCACCGCAACCAGATGGGGCTGACCGATTGCCCGGCGCAAGACAACGCGTTCGAGCACCGCCCCCAGTACGGCCAGGCCCGCCACGGCGGCCGGTGCCGCCAACCACAGGGGCCAGCCGGCACCGGTGTTCAGCGCCACAGCGGCAAACGCCCCCACCATCAGCAGTTCGCCCTGCATGAAGCTCACCGTTTCGGTGGCCTTGTAGATGAGGACGAAGGACAACGCCACCAGTCCATATACGCAACCGATGGCAATTCCGCTGGTGAGAACCTGGATCAGGGAAAGCATGGGCGCGAAGGATAGACCATTGAGAGCTTCGCTGGGCAACGCCCCCCACCCGACCGCAGGTCACAGGGCTGCGGCGCGTCCCCAAAGCCGAGACTATGGCAGGCGTCGGGGTGGCCCCTTGGCGGGCTGTCGAGAGCGCCGTCGGATAAGGTACTGGGGCGGAAACACGGCGGCGCATGTCTGAGGGCGCGCAGCGACCGAGT
>JALNWS010000244.1 GCA_023230755.1 Azoarcus sp. | reverse complement strand
GCGCCCGGAAGGATTCGAACCTCCTACCCCTTGGTTCGTAGCCAAGTACTCTATCCAGATGAGCTACGGGCGCTTTGTACTGCTTTTTACTCACTTCCTTGCAGCAGAGAAGCGACATTATAGAGAATTTCTCAGTTTCGTCAACTTCTTTTACGTTTTTTTGAAAACTTTCGTTTTCGCCGGAAGACTTTCGTGCTGTCCGTCCAACGCAGGGCGCGAATTATGCATCTACCGATAATGGAGTGCAAGCATCCGACTCAAAATATTTTCGTGCTGCCCTGCGGCGCACCATCCAGCTGCTCAAGATACCCACAGCCACCCCGCCAGTTGCTATGATCAACGCCCCCTAAGCGGCCCGCCGCAGCAACAGGATAGCGAGAATCTGAATGAGCATTTACGCCTTGGGCGATCGTACGCCCCGCCTGGGTGATGGCACCTGGATCGCACATAACGCCACGGTAATCGGCTCAATCGAGACCGGAAAGAACGTGAGTATCTGGTACAACGTGGTCATCCGCGGTGACAACGACCCGATCGTGATCGGTGACAACACCAATATTCAGGACGGATCCGTGCTTCACAACGATGACGGCGTGCCGCTGACGATTGGCGCCAACGTCACCATCGGACACATGGTGATGCTGCACGGTTGCAGCATCGGTGACGGCAGCCTGATCGGCATCAACGCCGTCGTACTGAACAACGCGGTGGTCGGCAAGGATTGCATCATCGGCGCCAACGCGCTTATTCCGGAGGGCAAGGTGATTCCGGACCGTTCACTGGTGGTCGGGTCGCCTGGACGCATCATCCGCGAGCTGAGTGACGCCGATATCGCGGGTTTGCGCGCCAACGCTCACCACTATGTGGAAAACGCACAACATTACAAGGCCGAGCTGCGCCCGATAGCGCCTTCTGCCGCAGATTGAGGCGCTTACACCGTCGCATCCGCTACAGGAGATGCTTCGGCGCGCGTCAGCCAGATCACCGCTGAAAGAATGACGGCGCCGCCAAGCAGCTGATTTGCCTGCAGCGGCTCCGCCAGAAACACCGCTGCAAGCAGCACGGTGACGACCGGTTCGAGCGTAGACAGGGTTGCTGCATCCGCAGCCCCCAGGCGCCGGATCCCTGCAAAAAGACTGACCATGGCGACGACGGTTGACACTACTGCGATCGCCCCTACCGCCAGCCAGCCAGAGGCCGTCGCGGGGAACGGTGTCGGGTAGGCAAGCGTAATGCCCCCAAAGACGATCGCGGCTGCAAGCATGACGACTGTCGCAGATGCGATCGGGTCTTCGCGGTCGAGTACAAGGCTTCCGATAAGAAAGTAGATGGAATAGATGAGCGCGGCTGACAGGCCAAGTGCGATGCCAAGTGGCTCGCCCGACATGCTGCCGCCCAGCGTCAGCGCAGTCCCGCCCAGTGCAAGCAACACCGCGCACATTCGCGCGACGGTCAGACGTCGCCGAAACACCACGGCTCCCAGCACGGTGACCAGAAACGGGTACAGATAGAGCAGTAGCGCCACCAGCCCCGCAGCAGCATGATTGAGTGCAGTAAAAAAGCTCAGAGACTGCCCGACATAGCACAAACCGCCCATCGCCCCGAGCACCAGCAGATTGCGCCCCCGCGGCCAGCGCCGGCGGGTGAACAGCATGCCTGCAGCCAACATCAATCCGGCCAGCAGAAAGCGCATGAACAGCACCGCGACCACACCGGCGCCATCAGCGTAGGCATAGCGCGCGAAAATCGCCATTGCGCCAAATGCAGTGGCCGACAGTGCGATAAGAAGGACGCCGACGAGACGATCACGATGCATGGGAACGAGGCCGGAGACAGGACGCGCAAGGATGCCAACCGTCCTGCAGTGGGTCAAGCTGAGCGTTGCTGCGCGGACGAAACATCAAATCAATGAAACGTCCCTTGTCATTTACACCTGCACACCCGCAGCATGCAGACGATGCGGTATAAATTGCGCTCCGCCCCTTTTCATGGAGCCCTCATGCACACTTTCCGCCCGCTGATTGCAGCCCTCTTCACCCTGACCGCGCTATCCACCGCTGCGGCCAGCGACAACACGCCTCTACTGCGCACCGTCGATCTCTCTGCCGAAGCCAGCCAGCCGGCCACCAACGACCTTGGCATCGCCCAGCTCTATGCCGAGCAGTCAGGCCCGGATGCCGCGGCTGTCGCACGCCAGGTCAATCGCAGCATCGCGACCGCGCTCGAGACCAGCCGCAACTACGCCGACATCAAGGTGCAATCGGCGGGCACCTCGACCTGGCCAATCTACGCCAAGGCCGGCGGCAAGATCGAAGCCTGGCGCATGCGCTCGGAGATCCGGCTCGAGAGTCGTAACAGCGCAGCACTTTCGGAGCTGGTCGGCAAGTTGCAGACGGCGCTCGCCGTATCCCAGATTACCTTGCAGCCGGCCCCGGAAACCCGGCGCAAGGCCGCCGACGAGGCCACGGTCGATGCACTGCGCGGCTTCGAACAGCGCGCCACGCTGATCGCCACCACCTTGGGCAAGCGCTACCGGATTCATCATCTCAACGTATCCGAATCGGGTTACCGCCCGCCCATCTACGCCAAGATGCGGGCCGCACCGATGATGGCTGAAGCGGCGCCGGCACCGATCGAAGGCGGGGAAAGCGAGGTTTCCGTCACGGTCAGCGGCAGTATCGAACTGCTGGACTAGACTGAATCCATCTCGGGGGTGGACGCGTCTGCGCTGATCGCCTATCGTTCATCGCATGCCGAATTGCCCCCATACCGCTGACATCAGCACCATACACACTTCCCGCTCAGCGCTGGACGTCAACCTGTCCGCCCGCCCCTGCGCCGGGCGGTTGGTTTCGCTCACGCTGGCGGCAGTGCTTTCAGTGCTCGCCGGGTGCAGCACCATCCCGAACTCAAGCTCCGTCTCATCTCAGCCGCAGACGCCGGAACGCGAATACTTCGCGCTCGACAACCCGGCGCAGACTCAGGAGCTGGTCCTCTATGCGCTTGGCCTGCTCGACACCGGCTACCGCTTTGGCGGTCGCAATCCGGATGCAGGCCTCGACTGCAGCGGCATGGTGAGCTACATCGTTGAGCAGATCAGTGGTCGTGCGCTTCCTCACAACGCGGCGAGCATTGCAGACCGGACCCGCCCCATCGACCCGTCCGAATTGCAGCCCGGCGACCTGGTGTTTTTCAACACGCTGAACAAGCGTCACTCGCACATGGGCATTTATATCGGCGACGGCAAGTTCGTCCATGCACCATCGAGTCGTGGCGTCGTTCGGGTTGAGAGACTAGACAACCGCTACTTTGCCCCGCGCATCGACGGCGCACGCAGTCTGCTCGCGAGCAGTTGACCGCCGACCGGGGTTTCCCCTCCTTGCGTGTCGCTGCACTGAAACCTAAGGTGAATAAGCTGCAGTAACCATAACGGAGGAGACACCAGAATGCCGACAAGAAATGTTGGGGATGTAATCAAGGGTCAGACGGTGGTAACCGCAGCCAGGACGTTGAGCGTGTTCGAGGCCAGCAAGCAAATGGCGCAGGCGCGGGTTGGCGCCATCATGGTCGTCGACGGTGAACGCCTGACAGGGCTGTTTACAGAGCGGGATGCGCTGAACAGGGTACTGGCTGCCGGGCTGGATCCAACCCGGACGACGCTGGCCGACGTCATGACCACGACGCTGCAGACCATTAACGCCGATCAGCCACTCGGTCACGCCATGCACCTCATGTTCGAGGGTGGCTTCCGGCACGTGCCGGTCGTCAAGGGTGACCGCCCCATTGGCATGGTTTCAGCGCGCGACGCGCTCGGAACCGAACTGATTGCGTTCGAGCAGGAACTCGAGCAGCGGGCATCGATCACCGAACTGCTGTAACGCCCCCCAAAAGTCCGCGCAAACTTACTGAACCGGCTCCGGCCGGTTCGCTGCTTTTCGGGGGATCTGCACAAAGATCTCGCCCTCGCGCGTCAGGCCCAGATCGTAGCGCGCCCGTTCTTCGATGGCGTCGTTGCCAGACTTGAGGTCGCGCACCTCCTCTTCAAGACTGGCATTGCGTTGCTCAAGGCGGTAGTTCTCGTCGCGCTGCCCCTGCAGCTGCCGATCGACATCCCATACACGCAGCCATCCGCCCTTGCCCAGCCAGAGCGGGTACTGGAGCACAACGACCAATACGGCAAGAATCATTACAGGCCAACGCATGTCGACATCAGGCGCCAAAAACAACATTCATAGAATAGACAAAAGGCCGACGGATTATCCGTCGGCCTTTCCTCGGGATCAACGCGACTGCAGCCGCGTCAGCCGGATCAGCGCAGATTGTAGAACGCGCGCGTGCCCGGGTAGCTGGCGGTATCGCCGAGGTCTTCTTCGATGCGCAGCAGCTGGTTGTACTTCGAGATACGGTCCGAACGCGACAGCGAACCGGTCTTGATCTGCATCGCACGCAGGCCGACAGCGATGTCGGCAATGGTGGAGTCGTCGGTTTCGCCCGAACGGTGCGAGATCACCGCGGTGTAACCCGCCAGCTTGGCCATTTCGACGGCAGCGAAGGTTTCGGTCAGCGTACCGATCTGGTTGATCTTGATCAGGATCGAGTTGGCCACGCCCTGCTCGATGCCCTGCGCAAGGATCCGGGTGTTGGTCACGAACAGGTCGTCACCCACGAGCTGGACCTTCTTGCCCAGACGCTCGGTCAGGTGCTTCCAGCCTGCCCAGTCACCCTCGGCCATCGCATCCTCGATCGACACGATCGGGAACTTGTCGCACAGCGTTGCCAGGTAGTCGGTGAAACCTTCAGCGGTGAGCGACAGGCCTTCACCCTTGAGCTCGTACTTGCCATCCTTGTAGAACTCGGACGCGGCGCAGTCGAGTGCCAGCAGCACGTCACGACCCGGCTCGTAGCCGGCGGCAATGATGGCTTCCTGGATCAGGTTGAGCGCTTCTTCGGTACCGGATACGTTGGGTGCAAAGCCGCCCTCGTCACCAACGGTGGTGGGGTAGCCCTTCTTGTCGGTGATTTTCTTCAGGTGATGGAAGATTTCGGCGCCACAGCGCAGGGCTTCGCGGAAGCTGGTCATGCTCACCGGCATGATCATGCATTCCTGAATGTCCAGGCTGTTGTTGGCGTGCTCGCCACCGTTGATCACGTTCATCATCGGCACCGGCATTACCATCGGGCTCGCACCGCCGAAGTAACGGTACAGCGGCAGGCCGGCTTCTTCAGCGGCGGCCTTGGCCACTGCCATCGACACTGCCAGCATGGCGTTTGCGCCCAGGCGTGCCTTGTTCTCGGTGCCATCGAGCTCGATCAGGGTGCGATCGATGAAG
>JALNWS010000243.1 GCA_023230755.1 Azoarcus sp. | reverse complement strand
GGTGCTTGAGGTGATGGGGGCGCGGATGGTGAGCCGCGATTTCTCCGCCGGAGTCGAGGCGCGGCTGCATCACAAGGACTTCGGCATTCTGATGCAGGAAGCCTGTGCGCTGGGTGTGCCCTTACCGATTGCCGCCCAGGTCTGGCAGCAGCTCAATGCACTGATGGCGTCCGGTTGGGGACACGACGATACGTCAAGCCTGTTGCGCGTACTCGAAACCATGACCGGAACCGCTGCACGCCCCTGATCCGGCCCCGGTGCTCGCTCTCAGGGCTGACTCAGTGGGGGCGCGGGTTCGGTAGCCCCGGCGGTCTTCATGTCACGCAACAAAGCGGTGAGGGCGGCGCCCGGCAAGGGGTGGCTGGACAGAAAACCCTGATACATGCCGCACTGCCACTGGCGCAGCAGGCGCAGCTGCGCTTCGCTTTCGACACCTTCGGCAACAACGCTCAACCGCAGGCTGTGCGCCATCGCAATGATCGCCTGCGCGATGGCGGCGTCGTCGGGTTCGTCGACAATGTCCTTGATGAAGGAGCTGTCGATCTTCAGTCGGTCAATGGGGAAACGGCGCAGATAGGCGAGGCTGGAGTAGCCGGTGCCGAAATCATCGATCGCGATCGTCAGGCCGAGGGCCTTGCACCGGCTCAGGGTGTCCGAACTGCGCTCGGGTTCGCGCATCACAAGGCTCTCGGTAAGCTCGAGTTCCAGCCGTGTGGCCGGCAGACCGGTGGCTTCCAGTACGCTGGCAATTTGTTCGGGGAGGTCAGCCTGATCGAACTGGCGTGCCGACAGATTGACCGCCATCGGTGCATCGAGCAGGCCGGCGACGCGCCACGCACGCGCCTGGGTGCAGGCGGCGCGCAGCACCCAGTCCCCAATTGGAACAATCAGGCCGCTGTCTTCGGCTATCGGAATGAAGCGATCGGGAGGGACCAGGCCATGTTGCGGATGCTGCCAGCGCAGCAACGCCTCGATCCCGGTAATCTCGCCGCTGTGAACATCGAACTGCGGCTGGTAATGGAGGATGAATTGCTTGTGCTCAAGTGCGAGGCGCAGTTCGTTCTCGAGCACCAGACGGTCAGAGACATCGCGGGAAAACTGTATGTCATAAAATCGATAGGCGTTCCGCCCGGCCGCCTTGGCCTGATACATGGCGGCGTCGGCGTGCTTGATCAGCGTTTCAGCGTCGGTACCGTCTTCAGGATAGAGGGCGATGCCGATGCTGGGCGAGATCGTCAGGCGCTGGCCGCGGATGTCGAAGGGTTCGCGCAATGCGGCCAGGACGCGCTCCGCCACCTCGGTGGCGCGATTGCGGTCGGGCAGTGAGGGCAACAGGATCACGAACTCGTCACCGCCAGTGCGCGCGACGGTGTCCTCGCCCCGGACGCAGGTCATGAAGCGCCTGGAGACAGCCTGTAGAAGCAGATCACCGGCATGGTGGCCGAGTGAATCGTTGACGTACTTGAAACGGTCAAGGTCGAGAAACAGCAGCGCCAGCGGTTCCCCCTTGCGACGGCACAGCTCCTGCGCCTCGGCCAGGCGCTGTCCGAGAAAGTTGCGGTTGGGCAGTTCGGTCAGTGCGTCGTAATGGGCGAGAAACCGGATGCGGGATTCGGCCGCTTTCTGTCGGCCGATGTCTGTTGCGATGCCCAGGTAGCCACGGATTGCGCCATCGGGACCGTGCAGCGGCGACACCGACAGGCTGGCCGGAAACTCGTGACCGTCCTTGCGCCGCAGGGTCATTTCACGGGGGTCGGCTGCATGGCCGGCGCGGGCTTCGCCGAGCATCGCGAAAAAACCGTGGGCATCGCGTGTTTGGAGACGGGCGAGTTCGTGTTCCGGGCAGAACAGCAGCGGGGTGGCCCTGCCGACAAGTTCGTCTGCACGCCACCCAAAGATACGTTCCGCTGCCGGATTGAAAAGCTCAATCAGACCATTGGTGTCGGTCGACACGATCGCGTACTCCGATCCGTCGAGAATGGCGCGCTGGAGCGTGGTCGTGTTGCGCAGGCTACGCTCGGCTTCGGCGCTGCGTGCGATCTCCGCCTGCAAGGCGTTGTTGCTGCGTTCGAGCTGGTGGTTCATGTGCTCAAGCGCACTGGTCTGGCGCAGTACCTGACGCCTGACGCTGCTCCCACGTGACTGCAGCAGCACAATCAGCAGGGCGCCGAGCAGCCCGATCAGCGGCCCTCCCCAGTGCAGGGTCTCGATCGACGGGCTGGGGTTCAGCATGTAGTGGCCAGGCAGGGGTGACACTTCGACGAGCCAGCGCCGTTGCCCGAATACAAGTTGTTCGACGTACATCATGGTGTTCGGGCGCAGGTCGGGATCCTGGTAAATCAGCCTGGGCTGGCCGCCACCAATGTCGATGATCTCCAGGCTGACGTCGCGCGCGTCGCGGCGACTGTCCAGTACCCGGGCCACCAGCTTATGTGCCTCGCTGCCACGCTCGGTGCGCGCGGCGGCGAGTTCGCTGCGCAGGCGCTCGATCTGTTGTGCGGCGGTGCGCTGGAAGGCAGAGATATTCTGCTGTTCCTCCCCTTCGCGCGCCTGTTGCTCAAGCTTGTCGAGTCCGCCCCAAATGGCAGCAAACACGATCAGCGGCAGAGCGAGGCGGAGCAGGGCGCTCGGCAGTGGTGGCAGCGGCGGGCGGCTCATGGCGGGGTGCGTGCCGTCGTCAGCGGGCGCTTCGAGCAGCGGTCGCTCACGACGGTCGGGCGGCGTGAGGACGGCCGTACCAGCGGAAGCGCTCGATGACCTCCGCCATTTCGGCAGCCGAGAGCAGCACCGGATCGCCCAGTTGCAGGGTGCGCCAGTACTGTTCGCAAAGGGTTTCAAATTCGATGGCCTGAGCGAGAGCGTGGGCAAGGTCGCGTCCGAAGACCACCATGCCGTGGTTGGCGAGCAGACAGGCGCTGCGGTCAATGAGTGCGGCAACAGCGGCATCCGACAGCGCCTGGGTGCCGAAAGTGGCGTAAGGGGCACAGCGCACGTCGGTGCCGCCGAAGCGGGCAATCATGTAATGGAAGGGCGGAATGCCTCTGCGCTGGCAGGCCAGCGCGGTGGCAAAGGGGGAGTGGGCGTGAAGGATCGCGCCCGCGCCGGGACAGGCAGCGTAGATGTCACGATGGAGTTGCCACTCGGACGACGGTGCAAGCGAGCCCCTGGCCTTGCCACTGGCATTGAGTTCCACCATGTCAGCGGGGGTGCAGGCACTCGCGGCGATACCGCTGGGGGTGATCAGCAGACCCTGGCCCCAGCGCACGCTGGCATTGCCCGAGGTGCCGACGTTTAGCCCGGTGCGCCCCATTTCCAGTGCCGTGGCGAACAACTCCTCGCGCAGGCCTTCTTCGGTAATGCTCATACTCGCGCCCCCTCATAGGTACTGCTCAGGGCCTCTGGCGCGATCACGCCGCGTTCGGTGATGATGCCGGTGATCAGGGCGGCCGGCGTGACGTCGAAAGCGGGATTGGCTGCGCGTGTGTCGCCGGGCGCGATGCGGAGCGAGACGGTTTCGCCGCGCGTGTCGACACCGATGGAGGAACAGACTTCGTCGGCACCACGATCCTCGATCGGAATCGAGGCCCCGTCGGGGCTGGCGAAATCGAGCGTCGAATAGGGTGCGGCAATGTAAAAGGGAACGCCGGCCGCCCGCGCGGCAAGCGCCTTGAGCAGGGTGCCGATCTTGTTCGCGCTGTCGCCGTTGGCGGCAATGCGGTCGGCACCGGTGATCACCACGTCAGCCTCGCCATGCATCAGCAGATGGCCGGCGGCATTGTCGGCGATCAGCAGGTGCGGTACGCCAGCTTCGCGCAGTTCCCAGGCGGTGAGCAGGCCCTGGTTGCGGGGGCGGGTCTCGCTGGCGATGACTTCAATGTCGAGCCCGGCGGCCTGGGCGGCATAGACGGGGGCGAGCGCAGTGCCTGCGCCGAGTGTGGCCAGCCAGCCCGCGTTGCAATGCGTCATGACGCGCAGGGCGCGCCCGCCACGGGCGGGCAGTTCGCGCAGCAGGGCGAGGCCGTGACGGCCGATGGCGTCGCAGGTCGCCGCGTCGTCAACACAGATGGCATCGGCGGCGTCCCACGCCGCGGCAGCGCGGCGGGCCGCCGGCAACGGACGCAGAATGCCGGCCATGCGGTCCAAGGCCCAGTGCAGATTGACCGCAGTCGGACGTGTGGCCGCGAGCAGCGTCAGGGCGTGTTCGAGATGTTCGTCGTCGGCGCCCGCGCGGGTGAGGGCGAGCGCGACCCCCATTGCAGCCGTGGCGCCAATCAGCGGCGCGCCTCGAACCTGCATGGTCCGGATGGCGTGCGCGACCTCGTCTAGGGTATTCAGGCGATACTGTTCACGCCGCCACGGCAGCGCAGTCTGGTCGAGTATCAGCAGGCTGTCGCCATCGCGGCGCAGCGTTGGAACGGGTTGTACGAACATGGTGTGGATCCGGACCGGGGGTGGATGCACGCGACAAAGTGCGTCGCCGCAGACCTGCTCCGATCCTGTCTCCTGCTCTCTGGGGCAAGTTAAGCCTCGGAATGTGCCAGTCCTCGGTCCTGTCCGCAAGTCCGAATGCCCGGCGGTGCGGCGCTTGCGATCAATCGTGACTCTGCGAGAATGCAAATCCCAGTCATTATCGATCCGCCAGGATTCCCATGCCGCATTTTCCCGCTCCGATCGAATCGCGCCTGCCGACCGTTGGCACCACCATCTTTACCGTCATGTCCCGGCTTGCGCAGGAGTGCGGTGCAATCAACCTGTCGCAGGGCTTTCCGGACTTCAATGCGGAGGAGATCCTGTTCGAACGCGTCGCCCACTGGATGAAGGCGGGCTTCAATCAGTATGCCCCGCTGGCGGGCTGTCTGCCTTTGCGTGAAGCCATCGTGCGCAAGGTCGAGGCGCTGTACGGAACAGCCTACGATGTGGAGCACGAGGTGACAGTCACCGCAGGCGCTACTCAGGCCTTGTTCACCGCGGTCAGTGCGCTGGTTCATGCTGGTGATGAAGTGATCGTGTTCGAGCCGGTGTACGACGCCTACGGACCGGCGATCGAGCTGGCCGGTGGCAAGGTCATCCGCATGCAGTTGCGGGTGCCGGATTACCGTCCGGACTGGGCCGCGGTCGCGGCAGCGATCGGGCCGCGGACGCGGATGATCATGATCAACTCTCCGCACAACCCCACCGCGACCGTGTGGTCCGCGGACGACCTCGCACGGCTTGCGGCGCTCACCCGCAACACCGGTATCGTGGTGGTGTCGGACGAGGTGTACGAGCACATCGTGTTCGATGGCGCCGTGCATCAGAGCTGCGCCGCGCATCCGGAGCTGGCGGCGCGCAGCATC
>JALNWS010000242.1 GCA_023230755.1 Azoarcus sp. | reverse complement strand
GTCCATGTCGTCGGGCAGTTCGATCAGGGACTGCTCGGGAATGGTCAGGTACTGGGCGAAGGCGCCGGGGCGGGACATGCCGATCATGGTGCGGTTGGCGCACAGGTTCTGGCGTCCGCTCAGGCAGTATTCGCAATAGCCGCAGAAGGCGATCGGGTTCATCGTCACCCGCTTTCCGCGCAGACGGCCGTGTTCGACGATGCCGGTGGCTTCATGGCCGAGGATCATTGGCGGCACGCGGCGCGCGTCATGACCGTGGTAGGCGTGCATGTCGGAGCCGCAGATGCCGACCGCATCGATTTTCACCAGGGCTTCGCCCGGGCCGGGTGAGGGGAAATCCGCTTCGCGGTATTCGACTTCACGGGTGCCGGTGTAGACCAGCGCACGCATGCTGTTCATTGTCTCTTCCTTATTGTTCATTTTGCGGAGAAGCCGCCGTCGACGAACAGGGTCTGGCCGGTGACATAAGCGGATGCATCCGAGGCGAAGAAGATCGTGGGGCCGGCGATGTCTTCGAGTTCGCCGTTGCGCCCGATCATGGTCTGGCGCGCATTGGCCTCTGCCCGTGCGGGGTCATTGAACACTGCCGCAGTGAGCTCGGTGGGGAAGAAGCCGGGCGCAATCGCATTGACCGTGATGCCGTGACGCGACCAGGCCTCGGCCATCGCCCGCGTCAGCTGCACGATGCCGCCCTTGCCCGCACCGTAGGGCGCGCTGTTGGGGAAGGCACGCTGCGATTGCAGTGATGCGAGGTTGATGATGCGGCCCCGACCCTTCGCGATCATGGCGGGTGCCATGGCCTTGGCGAGGAAGAAGGGGGAGGTGAGGTGCAGCGCGAGGTGCAGGTTCCAGGCTTCGGGGCCGACCTCCTCGATGGGCTGGCGCAGGTTGACGCCGGCGGCATTGATCAGGATGTCGGGTGCGCCGAAGGGCTCGGCGGCCTGTGCGGCGATGCTGCCGAGCGCGGCCGGGTCGGCGAGGTCGGCAACGACGACGGCGGCGCGTCCGCCAGCGTTGCGGATTGCGTCGGCGGCTTGCTCAAGTTCGCCCCTGCGGCGGGCGATCAGCACCAGGTCGGCGCCCGCCCCGGCCAGGGCCTGCGCCATGGCGCGGCCAAGGCCGGAACTGCCGCCGGTGACGGCGGCAACACGCCCGCTCAGATCGAAACGGGCGCTCATCTCACTGCATCCCGATGTCGAGCAGGAACTTCTCGCCCGGGTAGTACTTGGCGAGACGGACGTCGCCGGTGCGGGCGTGGCCTTCCATGCCTTCACAGCGCGACAGGCGTGCGGTTGCCGCGCCCACGCTGCGGGTGGCTTCCTGGGTCTGACGCTGGTAGGTGACGATCTTGAGGAACTTCTGTGCGCTCAGGCCACCGGTGTACCGCGCCGCGCCCTTGGTCGGCAGGATATGGTTGGTGCCGGAGCACTTGTCGCCAAATGCCACGGTGGCTTCTTCGCCGACGAAGAGCGAGCCGTAGCTGCCGAGCTTGTCCTGCCACCAGTCGAGGTCTGCAGCCTGCACTTCGAGGTGTTCGGAAGCGTAACGGTCGGACACTTCGACGACTTCTTCACGGCTGTCGCACAAAATGACTTCGCCGTAGTCGCGCCAGGCGATTGTTGCCGCGTTGCGCTGAACTTCCGGCAGGCGCTCGATATGGCCCGGTACCAGCGCGATCACCTGATCGGCGATGGTGCGCGAGGTGGTGAACAGCCAGGCCGGGGAGTCGGGGCCGTGTTCGGCCTGACCGACGAGGTCGGCGGCGATGATGTCCGGATCGGCGGTTTCGTCGGCGATGATGCCGATCTCCGTGGGGCCGGCAAACATGTCAATGCCGCAGCGCCCGAAGAGCTGGCGCTTGGCTTCGGCAACGAACTTGTTGCCGGGGCCGACCAGGATGTCGGCGGGCTTGCCGGTGAAAAGGCCGTAGGCCATCGACGCGATACCCTGCACGCCACCCATCTGCAGGATGGTGTCGGCGCCGGCAAGATCCATTGCGTAGAGAATCGCAGGATGCACGCCGTCCTTGTCACGCGGTACCGAGCAGGCGATGACGTTCTTCACGCCGGCGACCTTGGCGGTGGCCACGCTCATGATGGCAGACGCGATATGGGCGTAGCGGCCACCGGGAACGTAGCAGCCTGCGGTTTCCATCGGGATCAGCTTCTGGCCAGCGAAGAGGCCGGGGCTGAGTTCGAGTTCGAACTCACCGATCGAGTCGCGCTGGGCGCGGGCGAAGCTGCTGACCCGTGCATAGGCGAACTGGATGTCGAGCTTGAGTTGCTCGGGGACCTTGTCCTTGGCGGCTTCGATCTGGGCGCGGCTGACGATGATGTCGCCATCCCAGTTGTCGAGCTTCTTGCAGTATTCGAGTGCGGCTTCTTCACGGCGGGTTTCCATGTCGCGCAGCATCGTGGTGACGATGTCGCGGGTCTGCTCTTCGCCGGTTGCCGAGGTTTTGCTGGCTTTCTTGATATAGGTAATGGTCATGGTTTGTCTCCTTTGGTTATACGGATGTAAGCGCTTACATTAAACCTGAAAAAAATAATCAGTCAAGCCCGTTTTTTGACCGGATGGCAATGCTGCCACCCGGCGCCTGAACGGGTACAGGCTTCAGCCGGGAATGCCCCACATCGACAGCTGGGGAATGAAGGCCACGAGCAGCACCACCGCCAGCATTCCGATCACGTAGGGAATGGCATAGCGCGACATCGATACCACCGAGCAACCCGTGAGCCCCGAGAGCACGAACAGGTTGAGTCCGAACGGCGGGGTGATGAAGCCGATGCCCAGGGTGGTGACCATGATGATCGAGAAGTGGATCTCGTTCATCCCGAGCGACTGCGCCAGTGGCAGCAGCAGGGGCGACATGATCAGGATGCTCGGCGTGGTTTCCATGAACAGCCCGGTGACGAGCAGCATCCCGATCATCATCAGGATGACCACGGTCGGATCGGTCGATATCGCGCTGATGGTCTGCACGAAAGACTGCGGGATGTCGAGCACGGCCATGATCTGCGCCAGGGGCAGGGATACGGCAATGATGGGCACGATGATGCCGCACACCTTGGCCGAACTCTCGAGCATCTTGGGGATGTCCGCGAAGCTGAGGCGCTTCTGGTGGAAGCCGATCAGCGTCGTGATCGTGACCGCCGCTGCCGCGGACTCGGTCGGCGTGAAGATGCCGGAATAGATGCCCCCCAGAATCACGCCCGGCACCGCCAGCGCCCAGCGTGCAGCCCATATCGCCTGCACCCAGCGTTCGAACGAGAATGACGAGCGCTGCTGCTCGAAACCGTGCACCCGGTTGAGGATCACGTTGGTCACCATCACCGAGAGCATGATCAGGATGCCCGGAATCAGTGCGGCCAGAAACAGCGTGGAGACCGAGATGCCGAGCACGAGGCCGATGATGATGTAGGCGATCGAGGGTGGAATCAGGATGCCGGTACAGGCCCCCGAGGCCACCAGCGCTGCGGCGGCGGGCAGAGGGTAGCCACGTTCGACCAGACGGTTGATGGTCATTCGTCCGACCGCCGCGGCGCCGGCGGCATCCGAGCCCGAGATGCAGGCAAAGAATCCGCAACCGAGGGTGGTCGAGCAGCCGAGCCCGGTTCGCACCCCGCCGACGCTGGCTTCCGCGAGATCGAGGAGCTTGTCCGACAGCCCGGAGCGGACCAGCGCATCCCCGGTGAGGATGAACAGCGGGACCGCGATCAGCGCGAACTGGTCGATGCCCTCGAACAGGCCTTCGCCGACCATATTGACGGGGATGACGTCGGTTGCGTACACCATCGCCAGTGTTCCCAGCCCCAGCGATACCCAGATTGGCGTACCGATCAGGACGAGGAACCCGAGCAGGGCAAGCGCAGCGTAGAACTCGACGCCAAGCGTCATCGCCGTCCCCTGCGTGAGCATGAAGTCCATTGCGGCTCTCCTCAGTCGAACAGTTTGTGGCCCTCGAAGGGCGGGCGTCCGGCCTTCAGGTCCTTGATATCACGACGCATCGACTGCAGTACCCGCAGCACGATGCAGGAGAAGCCGAACGGCACGGCCACCAGAAACCAGGCCTGACTGACACGCAGACCCGGCGTGACCGAACCGAACCTGATCGAGGTCAGCACCGGTTCGATCGACAGGTAAAGCGCGATCACCGCGAACACGAGGGTGAAGAAATCGCTCAGCAGCCAGGAGATCGCCCGTCCGCGTGGCGGCAGCGCCTGGACCAGTGCGTCGATGCGGATGTGTGCCCGGTCGCGCACGGCGAAAGCCGCAGCAATCCAGGTCAGATAGATGAAGGCGTAGCGCGCCACTTCTTCACCCCATACGGACGAGTAGGACAGGCCGAAACGGCGCACCACGTCCACCGAGATGACGGAGATGATGGTGGCGTAGAAGAACAGCAGCAACCACCGTTCGCCGTTGCGGTCGATTCCCGCAAGCAAGCCCCGGGGGGCGGCTTTCGCGTCGTTGGCGTGGTCCGTAGCAGTCATGACCGCGCTGCTCACGACACATCCTGGACTTGATAGCGCCCCTGGGTGTTGGCCGCTTCGAGCAGTTTGTCGAATTCAGTGAGCGAACCTGCGAACTCGGCCTTCATCGCATCCCAGGCCGGCAACTGGTGACCGCAACGAGCGACCCATTGCTTGATGTCGTCTGCGTTCGGTACGTGAATCGTGACGCCGGACTGTCGCAGCTGATCCATTGCGTAGGCACGGGACGCGGGCACGCGGGCAAGGTTCTGGCGGAAGGTGATGTCGGCGGCTTCGAGGATGCCCGCCTGGACGTCCTTCGGCATGCTGTTGAACCACTGCAGGTTGCACGAATAGATCTGGGCGTCGGGCACCGAGCGGATGGTCGAGATGGAATGCAGGGTATCGGCGAAGCCGTAAGTCAGCAGGGCCTGCAGGCTGGGGTCGAGCGCGTCGGCCACGCCCTGTTTCATCGCCGAACTGGTCTCGCCCCAGGCGATCGGTGTCGGGTTGGCGCCGGCGAGGCGGTAGAAGGTCTGCAGCACCTTTGACGACGGCACGCGAAACTTGATGCCGGCGATGTCGTCGGGCACCGACACCGGGCGATCGCGCAGGCCTTTGCGGATGGCGACCGTGCGGGGGTCGATGCAGACATACATCAACGGTTTGAAGCCACGTGCCTCGACCGCAGGATGCACACGGCTGCGCCATGCGGCGGAGGTCACCAGGTTGACGAACTGCTGGTTGTTGCCGCACCAGTAGGGGATATTGATCAGATCGACGGCGGGGGCGAAGGGCGCGAAGTTCGAGATGGAGTGCATCGCGATTGGCACCGTGCCGTTCTGTACCTTGCTTACCAGTGCGCCGCCGACG
>JALNWS010000241.1 GCA_023230755.1 Azoarcus sp. | reverse complement strand
GCCAGACCGACCAGCCAGAGAATGGAGCGCCTCGCCAAGGCATCGATAAGACGTCTATTCATCTTCTTGATCCTGGGACCGGACAAACCGCCGGATATGAAGGAGTACCTCTTCAATACATAGGAATATTTCATAGTCCTATCTGTAAAAATCATGGCTATAGTAAACAAGGCATTGAGGAGAACCGCCCATACCTCGTCGGAGGTACTCCGGCATTGGAGACACGCCGGAGCGCGGGTGCAGACGCGCGGGCACACGCCTTACACTAAAAAACACGCGGCCACCACGAGTCGGCCGCAAGGAGTTGCACAATGACCGCCGAACCCGTTCTGCCCTATTTTTCGACCCTCGTCCGCACTCCACCATTCGATCTTCTCGACAATGACGGCATGCAGCAGTTGATTGAGGGGTGTCGCGTACTTCACTGCACGCGCGGCGAAATCGTCGCGCATTGTCACGATGCGGCGGACTTCATGTGGGTGGTGCTCGGCGGCGAGGTGAAGTGTTCGCTCATTTCCGCCAGCGGGTCCGAGAAGATCATACAGGTTGCCGGCCCGAGCGCGCTGTTCGGCGAGGAAGCCGCCCTGCTCGGCCGGCCACAGCTCTGTACCGCTCAGGCCACACGGGACAGCAACCTGCTGCTGATCCGCAGCACCTCGCTGCGCGCCGCCATGGCCCGCTCGGCTTCGTTCGCCAACGCCATGACCTTGCGCCTGTCGTCGTCCATCTACGAACTGATCGAGAACCTCCAGATCTGCCTGCAGGGCACCAGCACCCAGCGCGTTGCGCATTACCTTTCGCGCCTTGCGCCGCCCAGTGCCGAACATTTCGAGGTTCATCTCGATACCGACAAGCAGAACATCGCCGCTCAGCTCAACCTGACGCCGGAAACCCTGTCGCGCGTGCTGTCGCGCTTCGTGCGCGACGGCATGATTCGTCCGATCGGGCGTCGTGGCCTGGTGCTGGACAATCTGTCGATGCTGCGCAGTTGCGCGGCGGGCTAAGCAGGGCGGATACGCACCGTTAAAGTGGCTCGGCCGCGGCGAGGTTTTCGGCAGAGGCGAGCCAGCGGCTCAGAATGCGGTAGGTGTCGAGTTCGAAGCGCGGCTGCACGCTTTCCAGCACGGCCGGGATTTCGTCGCGGGCCTCGACGCTACCCAGATGGCACCAGTGGTCCAGCACGTGAAACGCTTTACACCCGCTGGCTTCGTGGTATTCAGGCAGCATCACCGCACCCGGCCAGGGCCAG
This sequence comes from Azoarcus sp., assembly GCA_023230755.1. Classification (GTDB taxonomy): domain Bacteria; phylum Pseudomonadota; class Gammaproteobacteria; order Burkholderiales; family Rhodocyclaceae; genus Parazoarcus. The sequence goes on along the minus strand of JALNWS010000241.1, from coordinate 4,143 downwards.
GGCTTGAGGCGTGCGGAACCCAGCGCACCCAGCAGCCGCGCATCGTGGGCATCGAACGACTCCTTCCCCGCACACACCCCCGCACAGCGCTTCATGCCAAAGGCGGTGCACGGCCCACTGCTGCCTGGTTCGATCCCCAGCCGGCGCGGGCACAGCTGGTACGCCTGGGCGAGTTCGCGCAGCATGTTCTCCGCCTCCTTGCGGTTGCGAAATGCCCCGAACAGGCCTTCCCAATCACGCGGATCGGTATTGGCGATGCGCACACGCTCCAGCACAGGCGGACGCTTGCGTCCGGGGACCACGCGCAGGGCAAAGGTCTCCTCGCTCGCCCGCAGCAACCGGTTGTGCAGCGGTTGCCGCAGCCTGATCAGGTCGGCTTCGAGCAACAGCGCGCCAAGCTCGCCGGCAGTCTCGATCCAGTCCACCCGCCTGACCTGACGTGCAAGCTCGGCTTCCTTGCCCTTTCGGGTTGCGGCTGAGAAGTGCTCCATCACCCGGGTGCGAAGGTTGACGCTCTTGCCGATGTAGATCGGCAAGTCGGGACGTCCGCCTTCGGGCGCGGTCTGAGTGGCGAAAAAGAGGTAGACCCCGGGCGCCGGTGGCATGCCCTCGATCGCCCCTTCAGGCAGACCGGGCGGGCGCGCCGGCGCCTTCATTGCACGTGTGACGGCCTGCTGCAGGGTTTCCGCAGGGAAGGACTGCTCGACCAGTTGGGCAAACTGCCACAGTGCATCGGTGTCGCCCATTGCGCGGTGGCGCGCGTCACATACAAGGCCGTGACGCTCGATGAGCGCATCCAGACCGTGGCGATGGAACTCCGGATAGAGCGCCCGCGACAGCTTGATGGTGCACATCACCGGCGCATTGAGGCTGCGACCGAGCCCGGCAAAGGCGTTCTTGAGGAAACCGTAATCGAAGCGCGCGTTATGGGCAACGAATACGCAACCATCCAGCAAGGCCGCGACGGCGTCGGCAAGCTCGGCAAATCCGGGCGCATCGGCCACCATCTCGTCGGTGATGCCAATGAAGCTCTGGATGAGCTGCGGAATCGGGCGCCCAGGGTTGACCAGACTCTCCCAGCGCGCAACCACACGGCCGCGCTCGACGCGAATGATCGCGATCTCGGTGATGCCGTCGCGCTGCAGGTTGGCGCCGGTGGTTTCGAGATCGACGAAGGCGAGCCGTTCGGGCAGGGGCATGCGCTCAGGCAGTGGCAGGTTTGCGGCCGACATACTCGCGGAAGACACCCAGGGTAAGCATGCAGCGCACATCCTCGAAGCCGGCGTGGCGCATTGCCTCGAGCACCCGTTCGGGCTCAACGGCGGCCTGAATGGTGTCCCAGTAATACTCCCACAGCATCGACACATCGGGGTTGCAGCGCATGACCCGCGACAGCAATGGCACGATGCCGCGGATGTAGACACGCATCATCAGGCGCCCGAAGGCGCTGCGCGGGCGGGTGATCTCCATCACGCAGGTCCGGCCACCGGGGCGCAGGACACGCAGATACTCGCCGAAGGCCTGCTCCAGCGAGCCGACATGGCGCAGCGCATAGCCCATCGAGACGAAATCGACATTGTTTTCGGGCAACGGGATCGACTCGGCGTAAGCCTCGATGGTTTCCACCGCCAGCTTTTTGCGCAACTCGTCGAGCATGCCAGGCGAGGGATCGAGCGCCATCAAACGGCCCTGCTCACCGATGATCTCCTGCGCCTCGCGTGCGACCAGCCCGGTACCCGCCGCAACGTCGAGCACGGTCATGCCCGCGGCCAGCCCGCTGCGCTGCAACGCCCAGCGCCGGTACCACGGGCCGGTACCGAGCGCGGTGATGTTCTCTGCCCGGTCGTAGCCCGATGCGGCACTGTCAAAGAGTTTTCGGGTATTGACCCGGCGTTCATCCTCGCTGGCGAAATATCGTTGCAGCTGAGGATCAGACTGAAGCGGACTCGCGCTCCGGGCGGGTTCGGTCATCAGAGCGGATCAGTGATTGATATCGTAGTAATAGCCCTTGGACGGCACTTTCGATTCCCGGGCGCGCTTCTGCGCCTCGAGGTCCTGCGGCTTGTCCCACCACAGCGCACGGCCCTGGCGCTGTTCCACCGCCTGCTCGGGGTGCTTTTCCATCCACTCACGCATGAATTTGGTATGTTCTGATTCGTAGATCGCCATGACGCATTTCTCCCTCGTAGACCCGCAGGATTCTAGCAGGTCGGACGCGGGCGGTCTGCCTGCCACGCGCCGCACCACGGCAGGATCGATCTGTCAGACGCGGCCGTCGGCCTTGAGACGGCCGATTCTGACCACCTCGGGGACACGCCTGACCGCACGCATGACCCGGGCAAGGTGCATGCGGTCACGTACCTGTACGGTCAGGTTGAGAGCCGTGTAATCGCCCTGTTCGTTGTCCATATTGACCGTCTGAATGTTGCAGTCTTCCTCGGAGATCGCACTGGCCACACGGGCCAGCACACCGCGGGAATTCTTGCTCAGCACGCGGATGGTGACATCGAACAGACGCCCGTCGCTCGGCTCCCACTCGACATCCACCCAGCGCGCGCGGTCGCCACGCAGCTTGGCGACCACAGGGCAATCGTGCAAATGCACTTCCAGCCCCTGGCCCTTGCGAATGGTGCCGATAATCGGATCGCCCGGAATCGGCTGACAGCAGCGTGCCAACTGCACTGCGACGCCTTCGCTGCCGCGGATCTGAATTGCCCCGGCGGGTTTCGGCTTGACCACGTCGGGACGACCGGACTCCTGGTCCTGTGCCTGCGAAAGCCGCCGCGCCACGATGACCGGAAGACGCTTGCCGAGACCGATGTCGGCAAAAATATCCTTCTTGATGCGCACGCCGCGATCGCGCAGGAAGCGGTCCCAGGCAAAGGTGGATATCTGCCCCAGGGTCAGGCCATGCGGGCGCAATGCCTGGTTGAGCAAGCGCTCGCCCAGTGCAACCGACTCTTCCTGCTGCGCGTTCTTGAGGAAATGGCGGATCTGTGACCTGGCCTTGCCGGTACGCACGTAGGACAGCCAGGCTGGGTTGGGCGCGGCGTGCGCGGCGGTGATGATCTCCACCTGATCGCCATTACGCAACTCACTGCGCAGTGGCATCAGGTCAGTGTTGATGCGGCAGGCTACACAGCGATTGCCCACATCGGTATGCACCGCGTAAGCGAAATCGACCGGCGTCGAGCCGCGCGGCAGGTTGAAGATCTTGCCCATCGGCGAGAATACGTAGACTTCGCCCGGGAAGAGGTCGATCTTGACGTGCTCCAGGAACTCGGCGGCGCCAACCGACGTGGACTGCAGTTCGAGCAGCGACTGCAGCCACGAATGTGTTTTCTGCTGCAGCTCGGTGAGTGTCTTTTCGTCTTCCTTGTACAGCCAGTGCGAAGCCACGCCCGACTCGGCGATGTGATGCATCTCGCGGGTGCGGATCTGCACCTCGACCGGCGTGCCGAAAGGCCCGATCAACGTCGTGTGCAGGCTCTGATAACCGTTGGCGCGCGGTATCGCGAGGTAGTCCTTGAACTTGCCCGGTACCGGCTTGTACATCGAATGCAAGGCACCCAGCGCGAGGTAGCACGAGGCCACGTCGTGCACGATGACGCGAAACCCGTAGATATCGAGCACCTGAGAGAAAGACAGGTGCTTTTCCAGCATCTTGCGATAGATGCTGTACAGGTGCTTCTCGCGCCCATACACCTCGGCGGTGATGCCCCATTGCGGCAGTCGCTCCTCGATGGTGGAGAGCACCTTGCCCACCACCTCGCGGCGGTTGCCGCGCGCGGCGCGGATGGCCTTGGCCAGCACCCGGAAACGCATCGGGTACTTGTGCTCGAAAGACAGCTCCTGCAGCTCGCGATAGATGTTGTTGAGTCCGAGCCGGTTGGCGATCGGGGCATAGATCTCCAGCGTTTCGCTGGCGATGCGGCGGCGCTTGGCCGGGCGCACGCAATCGAGCGTACGCATGTTGTGCAGTCGGTCGGCAAGCTTGATGAGGATCACCCGCAGGTCGCTCGCCATGGCCAGCAACATCTTGCGGAAGTTCTCGGCCTGCGCCTCTTCCTGCGAACGGAATTCGATCTTGTCCAGCTTGGACAGGCCATCCACCAGCTCGGCAGAGGTTTTGCCGAAACGCTC
>JALNWS010000240.1 GCA_023230755.1 Azoarcus sp. | reverse complement strand
TCCCAGTGCGCACGGCCGGTCGTGTAAGTAAAGGCTGCAGGCAGAATGATGAGATTCACCATCCCCATGGCCCGGAACAGCTCCGGAAAACGCAAGTCGTAACACACCGACAGCCCCGTCCGGCCCACAGGCGACTCGAAGGTCGTCACTGTCTGCCCCGGCTCAATGGTAACCGACTCGTCGTAGCGCTCGGCGCCGCGCTGAAAACCAAACAGATGAATCTTGTCGTAGCGGGCCCGACGTTCTCCAAGGTCGTCAAATACCAGCGTGGTATTGCGCACCTTGTTGTCGGCCTCCGCCACCAGCGGCAGCGTGCCGCCCACCAGCCAGATCCGGTGGCGCTTTGCTGCCGCGCTCAGGAAGTCCTGTATCGGCCCACGTCCTTCCGGCTCGCGCGCCCTGACCTTGGCCATTTCGTCGGTCGACATCAGGGGAAAGTATTCCGGGAGGGCAACCAGGCGCGCCCCGCCCGCGGCAGCCTCGGCGATCAGAGTTTCGACCGTCGCGAGGTTGGCATGGACGTCCGGGCCGGACACGGTCTGGATCGCAGCAATCTTTACGGTTCCGGACAGGGGCGCATCAGCTACGGACATCGGTCGGTTTCCTCATGGTTTGGTCGCCGCGGGTTTCGCCGCTGACTTTGAGCGCCCGGGTATCAGTTCGCTCACCGGCGACGCGAGCTTTTCGACCACGGGATCACTCCAGCTCCCTGTGATCGAATAATCGAAGGAGAAAAGCTTTTCAATTGGATCACTGAGAGCCTTCTGCGCCAGATAGGTCACGACGCCGGCCACTGGATTGATCAGCCCGGCTGCGGCACCGATCGCAATCGATTCTGACAGCGTCGGCTGTACCGTGACCCGCAGGTCCTGCGTTTCCTTGTCAATGTCCGCAACACCGCTCATCAGCACCCGCGCCGCCGGACCGCGGATCTCGAGGTTGTCCGAGTGCATCACGCCGGCAGCGACGTCGATGCTACCGGAAATGCGATCAAAGGCGAATCCTTGGGAGAATACGTCACGAAAATCGAGCGAGATGCGTCTGGGCAGCGCCTGCAGACTGAGGATGCCGAGAAGTCGCCCAACCCCGGGCTCCAGCTGCTTGAACTGCCCTTTCTCGGCATCAAGGTCGAGCTTGCCGCTGAGCGTGGGATAGTCGATGTGGGTTGGCGCTCCGTGCCAGCTCACCTTGCCGCCCAACGTCGCACGTCCTCCACGCACGGCATCGGGGTATCCGAGCGCCCGCGTAAAGCGTCCGATATCCGCAGTCTCCAGCACGAAATCCAGCTGCGTGCGCGCGCTGCGCCCTGGTTGCCACAATCCGTTGCCACTCAGGCGCCCGTCGGGATGAACCAGCAGGAAGCGCTCCAGCCACCATTGTGCGCGCCGGTTGCGTGCCAGCACCTCAAGGCGGCCGAGCTCAATGCCACCAACGGCGAACTGATCGATCCTCACATCCAGACCAGGAAGGCTGCGCGGCAAGGTGCTGCGTGTGGTCGCACCACCCTCGGCGTTCTCGCCATTGTTGACCGCCAGGCGTCGGAAACGCGCTGCGAGCGTGCCATCGCCTGCCTTGCGCCAATCGAAATCGCCCTCGGCCTCAGTGCTGTCGATGCGGGCTTTCCAGCCGCCGTCATCGGCCACCGCTTTCAGTTTGAGCGCATGGAGATGTTGCCCAAAGGCCTGCACCTGTGCCGCCTCAAGGCTGAGTCCAGCCAGTGGAGGCATGCTCCCGGCCCCACCCGACGCGGAAGCCTCTTCCGGCTCGACCTCATCGCTGACGCCGAGCGCACTACGCCAGGCGTCCACGTCCAGTTGCGTGAGCTTCGCGTTCACCTGCACACCTTTGCTTGCCATCCTCACCGGCTGGAACACGCCGATGCCGCCACGGACGATGGCCCCATCCTCACCTTGCTCGACGGCGACCGACAGACTGTCGGCCAGACTCGCGCCGATCGTCGTCACCCCGTCCGTCGGGAATACGAGATCGACCGCCAGCGGCCAACGCTCTGCCGCACTTTTGTTGAAGGGATAGGGCAGGCTCGAGCCGATACCGGCAAGCTCCGAGCGCACCGCGACCCTGGTGGCGTCGCGCCCGATGGCAATGTCGGTGCGCCAGGTACTCGTTCCCGACAGGTGGTCCAGCATCGGCCATCCCATCTCCGCCTGCGCCGCACTGGCATTGATGCCACCGCTCACCTTGAACTGAACCCGGCCATCGGACAGGGTCGCAGCACTCAACTGCATGGGCTCGCCAAAAAGACGGGCTCGCGCTTCCGGGACGTTGAGCTGCTCCGCAGTAAAACGCAAATTGCCGGCCGCTTCCTCCATCGGTGGCAGCCCCTTCACAACCCACAGGCGATTGCCACTGAAACGGTATTCACCCGTGACCGCGGTATCGACCACGTGGCGCAGTGGCATGACCAGCCTGAGACTAAGGCTGCCGTTACCTTCGGCGCGCATGTTGTCAGTAAAGCCATCGATTCGCTTGCGCACCGGGCTCTCGCTCACAAAGCGCAGGAAATCGGCCGTCGTGCCATTTGCACGACCCGTCAGCGTCATGGTTTCGCTCGGCTTCACGTCCAGGTCGGGCACGTTCGCCACCACCTTGCTCAGCTTGACCCCGAAAATCTTTCCACTCGAGGCTTCGATGCTCATCCCTGGCCCTTCGAACCGCACCTCGCCATCGATGCTTTCGATCGGAGGCCAATCGGGGGCGTACTCAAGTCGCCCGTCAGCCACCTTGATGGAGACCAGAAACTGCCCCTGCCCCTCGCGAAAGGGAAACTCGCTCAGGCGCCCTTTCAGTCGCAATCTGGCATCGGGGACCGTGGCGCGCTTGATCGCATTGCGCACCCACTGCTGAGTATCGTGATTGATCACCGAGGGCAGATAACGCCACACCGTGGTGCCATCCGCTCGCGTAAGGCGTGCAGAAAGATCGATCTCACCTGCCCCGCCCGGCTCCACCCAGTAGCGGCCGGCCGCACTTCCCTCGGCATCCTCATTGTTGAAACTCGCCGAATCGAGCGCAATCTCGAGCCGTCCGTCACGCCGGACCCAGCCACCGTCCGCCTTGAAAGTGGAAAAGACCAGACGCGGATTGACGAACACCTCTGGCAGATCAACATGCGTGTCGCGCCCGGCCAGCAGAAAGCGTCCAGACTGATCACTGCCCTCAATCTCACCCGACAGGCCTCCGACGCCGGGCAAGGATTCGCGTGCTGCAAGCCCGATGCCCTCGAAATGAGCGGCAAGCGTCCATGACGCCGGACGATCGATCGAGCCTTTCCAGTCGAGTTGCAGCGCCGTCACCTCACCACGCGGATCGAACGCGGCCAGGCGTTCACGCACGCTGTCATCCAGCGGCAGGTGGGCGGCAAGCCGGGCCAGAACGGCAAAATCAAGCGCATTCGCACTTACCATGCCCTCACCGGCCTTGCCTGCGTCCGGATGCTGTACGCGCAAACGGAAATCGGTCGGCGCCATCTCCACTCCATCCCCGGTAGCGAGGGCAAGCCCGCGCGACTCGAACTCGAATCCACTCCCCCAGCGACGCGCGGATATGCGGCCGCTCAGTTGCGCCAGTTGCAGTTCGGGCAAGGCCGGGGCCAGGCGCATCGCCGCTGCGCTGAGCGCCACATCCGCATTCACCGCCGTAGCTGCCTCGCCGTCGAAATCAACCCAGAGGCGCAATCCGCCTTGCCCGTTGAGTTCGACCGGATAGTCTACCCAGGCCTTCCATCCGCCGAGATCGGCACGCTCGAGATCGACATACAGTCGCCCCACCGTTGCCGCCGGATCCGCAGCGGAGAAACGCGTCAGCTCACCGCGCACATCCAGCGCAGACGCGAGCGCTTGCGGAGGCTGCGCGTGGAGCGCAAAGCGTTGTTTGCGAAAACCCTGTTCGAACGTGAACTCGACATCCTCGAGTTGCAGAACGGGCGCCGCGCGCAGCAAATCGGTCCACGACAAGCGCGCCTTGCGCACGACCACCTTGCGCTGCGCGAGCAGCCAATCGAGGAAGCTGCCATCGCCGCCCTCGCCCTCAACCCGCAGCCCGGCAATGACGACACTGCCGTCGGCTTCGCGCCGGGCCTCGATTGCGGGACCAACGATTTCAAGGCGATGGAAGTAGGGACGCAGGCGCAGCAGCGAAGACCACGCCAGAGTGGCATCCACCTGTTCGAGCAGCAGGGCCGGCCGCCCTTGCACATCGCTCACCGACAGGCCCGTAATGTGCAAGCGCGGGCGCAGCCCTGACCAGTCCGCGCTCAGCCCCTCGATGCCCACCGGCAGTCCGCTGACGCGCGACAGTTCGGCAGCGATCTCGGCCCGATAATCGCCCACCTGAGGCACCACCACCCAGCGCAGCACCAGAAAGAGCCCGCCAACCAGGAACCACGCCAGCAACAGCGCTATACCCAGCCTGCGCAGGAGACGATTGCGGGCCCCCGCGCCCTCGGCTGCGGGGGATGAATCGGGTGAAAGCGGTTTCGTGCTCATGTGCATGGGACCGGCACGGCGTCCGGAAACTCCCTCGAGATCAGACGGCATCGGGTGGCTTGGCTACAATCACGTCCTTGAGCCCATGCCTTTGCTGCTAGCACCACCGGACAGGAAGGCGCGAATTCTACCAATGTTCCGGAGCGCTTCGCCCATGTCACTCGAATCTGCCATGTTGCCAGATGTAATCCGCCACGCCACGGGTCTGTCGCGTTTTCTGCAGCGCATGCTCGACAGCCGTCCCTGGCTGGCCGAAAGTCTGACTGCCAGCGTCGACCGCGCAATCAACGACGACGACATGCATGCATTCATCAACGTCCGTGGCACGGATGAAGCGCAACTGCGCCCGACCCTGCGCCACTTGCGCACCTGGGTGATCTGTCATCTCATCGTGCGCGATCTTGGCGGCCTGGCCGACCTGTCGGAAGTCACGGAAACCATGACCCTGCTGGCCGAAGTCGCCGTTCGTCACGCGCACGACGTATTGCGCGAGCCCCTCGTCGAGCGTTACGGCCTGCCGCTATCGCCCTCGGGCTGGGAGCAGGAGTTGCTGATCATCGGCATGGGCAAACTCGGCGGTCGCGAGCTCAACGTCTCTTCCGACATCGACCTTATCTTCGCTTACCCCGAGGACGGCGACACCGGCGGCACGAAGGTGATCAGCAACTTCGAGTTTTTCGAGCGCCTTGGCAAGCAGTTAATCCAGGCGCTGGCCGACGTCACCGAACACGGTCAGGTCTTCCGCGTTGACATGCGCCTGCGCCCGAACGGCGACTCGGGTCCGCTGGTAGTGAGCTTCGACATGCTGGAGAACTACTTCATTACCCAGGGGCGTGAATGGGAGCGCTACGCCTGGATCAAGGCCCGGGTGCTGGCAGGCGAGCGCTGGCCCGAACTCGAACGGATCTCGCGCCCCTTCGTTTTCCGCAAGTATCTGGATTTCGGCTCGATCAACGCCATGCGCGAACTGCATGCGCAGATCCGGCGCGAAGTTGCCCGGCGCGACCGCGCACAGAACATC
>JALNWS010000239.1 GCA_023230755.1 Azoarcus sp. | reverse complement strand
TTGGACAAGGCGAAATCGTCTTCGGTTGACAGGCCCGTAATCGAACTCAGGCGAGAGCGGTCCGACTGCTGGGCGGAAACGGTTAGCGAATTGCGAACACCAAGCAAGGAATAGGCTACGCGCCAGGTTTCCGATACGTAGTGGGCGTTTGAGACGATGTCGCCAGTCCCGCCGGTCGCAGGATATCCCAACAGAATGCGCACGAAAGCCTCACGCTGCACATCATCTGGAATGGCTGCCACCAGCGTTGCATCATTAAAAAATGCAAGGAACTGAGGATCCTGATAGATGCCGCCACCCAAAGTTTGCAGCGACGAAGAAATATCCTTCACATAGCTCAGATCCCAGGTCGAGCGCTGCGCGCGGTGTTTCAAGCTGAAATTGTAGCCTGTTCCGAAAACACGCTCTTCTGTCGTAGCCGAGATGGCCGTGCGATCAGTCGGATTCCAGTCGAAGCCGCCGCCATATATGCTGCCGCTCTCGCTATTGGTGCTGGCGTAATCGTTCTTCTCATGCCCGCCGATAGCGCGCAGGCGAAACTGCGGCGTCAAATTGATGTAAAGCGTTGCGCGACCAATTTCCTCGGTCACATCACCATTTAACGCATTATCATACTTCGTCTCGCCGCGGCTGTAATTGAGCCCCCAGCCAAACAGTCTGAGCGCAGACGGATCACTGGCCTGAGCAGCGAACTCATTCAACCGTTCGCCACCTACGGTCGTCCCGCTGGAATCCAGCCAGCTGGACTTATAACTTACAGATCCTTTGGCCGTATCACTGAAACGGAACTCGAGTCTGGGTCCAATCGACCAGGTGCGCGTCTCGCTATTTTTGTCGACGCTCAGTTCGTCACTGCTGCTACGTCCGGAAAACAAGGACTGATTGGTTCGACTGATATTTGTGTTCAAATCAAGAAACAACAGATTTTCAACGGCCTCAATCTCACCCTTCCCCTGCAGGGCAAAGTATGACGTGTTACGACTACTGTCGTTCGCATAGCCCAAATTCCGCAACCGAACGTTCAGGAGCCCATTGAACCGGCCGCTTTTGCGCGAAACCGTGATACCCGGAGAGATCTCGGCGATCCAGTCGGACTCCTTGTCGCTGGTGGCCCCAACGTTGTCAGTCCAGGTCAGTCGAGTCTGCACGCTTGGCGTCACGGTGACCGTCTGCGAAAAAGCGCTCGACGCACCGATTGCACCCAAGGCAAGAACCAGCAGGCGCAGGGCGCCCGCAGGCCGATCAGGCCGCTTCAGAACGGGGTTCTGCACCATAGCCATACCCATATCCGTAGTAAGAGCCCGCAGCATTTTCACGGGACTTGTTCAGCACCATCAACTTGACCGGACAGTTCTCGATCGTCGCCAACGCCTGTTTCACCGTGGCGTGCGTGGTACGCCCGGCTTCGACCACGATCACGACTTGCCCCATATGCGTTGCCAGAACGCGGGCCTCGGTGGTGACCAGCAAGGGGGGCGAATCAAATACGATAATCCGGTCGGCATAGCGATTCGCAATCTGTTCCAGCAGACGGTTCATCGACTCCGAGGCCAGCATCTCGGTCGCCCGGGGGTGAGGCATGCCGGCGGGCAGAATCGAGAGCTTCTCGATATTGGTGCGGAGCAGAACGTCGCCAAGATCGGAAACCTCGCCGGAAAGCACGTCCATCAGCCCTCTTTCCGGCGGCAAGCCGAGCCGATTGAGCACCGAGGGCCGGGACACATCGGCATCCACCAGCAATACGGTGTAATCGAGTTCCATCGCCATGGACACGGCGAGGTTGATGGCAGTGAAGGATTTCCCCTCCCCTGGCATCGCACTCGTCACCATGATCAGACTGCCGTTCTCAATCGCAGACGGCCCGCTGACGGTCGCATTGCGCAGAAGCGGACGCTTGATGAGGCGAAACTCCTCGGCGATCGCAGCACGCGGCACATCAGGCGTCACCATCCCCATTGCGCCAAGGCGCTCGAGATCAATGCGCACCTCACGGGACACGTTCGGATTGGGTGTGGGCACAGGGGTTGCAAGCGGAACCGAAGACGATGTCCGGCCTGAATCGTGCACCTGCTCATGTACCGCCTCAGCCACGACCGGCGCAGCCTTCGGGGGGACGGTCTCGTCCGCCCCGTTGGCTTGCTTGAGTGCATCAAGGCGTTGTACTGCTTTTTCGATAAGGCTCATCGTATCTTCCGCTTATCCCTGAATGATGTTCAGAACCACCGTGGCAACGGCGATAGCCCCCACGAAGCCCGCCAGTCCGCCACCAAAAGCAAACAGCCCACGCACTCTCGCCCGGCGCCGCTCAGGAGTCGAAAGCATTGATACCGTTCCCAATACCGGCAAACCGGTTACTTCGCGCAGGCTGCGACCATCTACGAACGAAGGTCTGAGCTGGCTGAGCAGGAAGGTCAGTGCGAGCCCGACTGCCAGTCCGGCCACACCGGCCAGCGGCATCAGCAGCAGGCGGTTCGGTGCCGAAGGCTTTACCGGCAGGCTGGGCGGATCTATCAGGCGAAACTCGGCGATACCCGACTGGTTATCCATCTCCACGGCGATATTGGCGGACTCCCGCCGTGCCACCAGGCTGTCGTAGTTTGATTTATTGATCGCATAATCGCGGTTCAGTTGAGTCATCTCTGCTTCGAGTTCGGGCAGCATCTTGGCCGAACTTTCCAGCTGGGCAAGTCGCGATTCGTACTCACTGACGCGCGCCCGCATCGACGCCACACGCGATTCCGACTCCGCCAGCGAGAGCTTCATCTGCTGGAAGACGGGATTCGAGTTGAGGGCACCGAACTGTCCGGTGCCAGCCTTGCGACGGGCTTCGATTTCATCGAGTTTCTGCTGCTCAAGCTGTTCGATGACACGACGGGCGCCGATCACATCAGGGTGCTTGTCGGTGTAGCGTTGCATCATGTCATCCAGATTGCGCTTGAGCGCGTCGATACGGCCGTCGATCTCAGGGATCGACACATTCGAAGCGTTCGGCGTCTGCGGCAACAGCACGGGCTCTTCGCCCACCAACTGACGTTGCATGGCATCGCGGGAATTCTCCGCCTCGCGCAGTTCCAGCCGCGCCTGCGCAAGTTGCTGGTTCAACTGTGCAATCTGCGAGACGTAATCACGCGCACCATCGCCAAGCAGCGCCATATTCTTGAGGCGAAACTCCTTGAGGCGGTTCTCGGCGTCGACGAGCTTCTGCTCGTAGTTCTTGATCTGCTCCTCGATGAAACGCCGAGCGGTATCCGAATCCTGTCGTTTGCCACCCAGCCCGGATTCGACAAACAGCGAAACGAGGGCCTGGACAATGCGCTGCGCCCGCTCGGCGTGCTCATCCGAGTAAGCCAGGGTAAAAAGGTTGTCACGGCCCGTGCCCCGGATCTGCAAACCCTTGGACAGCGTCGTGATCAATGCCTCACGTTCGGCTGCATTCTTCACCCCGAGATCAAGATCGGCCATGGTGATCAGCTTCTCGACATTGGGGCGGCTGATCAGGGTCCGGCTCAGGATCGCGATCTGCTGATCGACATTGGGCTGTACCGCGAGACCCGACATCAGTGGGCGCAAAATGGATTGGGTATCGACGAATACGCGAGCCGAGGACTCGTACTTATCGGGCATCGTGTAGATCACGACACCACCGACGGCGCCAACAATCCACGCCATCGCCAGTCCCCACCAACGGAAACGCCACATGTCGCGCAGGTAACCGACAAGCTGTCTTACGAGTTCTTCCATGTGTCAGTCTTGGTCACGCCCACGCCTGCCCTTCCCAATAAGGAAAGGCAGACAAGGCTGGTTGAAGGGAAAATGATCAGAACCAGCTTTGCGGAATAATCAACACATCACCGGGACGCATTTCGACATTGGCCGACACGTCGCCACGTTTGATCAGATCCTTGATCCGCACGCTGTACTGCTTGTTACCTTCGCCGGTGCGCAGGATGGTGGCGGCATTGCCGTCGGCAAATTCAGTAATGCCTCCGACGGCGATCATGACGTCGAGCAAGGTCATTTTCTGCTGGTAAGGCAGAATCTGTGGCTTGCCGGCTTCGCCCACTACACGAATCTGTTCGCTGTAGGGACCAACAAAACCGGTAACGATGACGGTCACGACCGGTTCGCGAATGAACTTGGACAGTTCCTTCTCGATATCGCGCGCCAGCGTCGTCGCATCTTTGCCCAGCGCGGGCAGGTCTTCTACCAGCGGTGTCGTGATCTTGCCGTCCGGACGGACCGGCACCGACATCGACAACTCCGGGTTACGCCACACCACAATATTCACGGAATCCCCCGCTCCGATTACGTAGTTGTAATCGGCATCCGCAGCAGCCATCGGCGCAGGCGGAAACGAGGATGCGCAGCCACCCAGCAGGCCTGCAAGTAACGCCAGGCCCAGAAAACGACGGAACCCCGCCCACACGATCGAAGCTTGTTTACTCATGGTCACCCTACCCCTATTTCTGTACGACGCCTATGATACGCCCTGAGATTTACCCACATGCTACGAAGATACGTCAGTCAACCTGAAGGAACAATTACACAATCGCTTACAGCCGGCGATCTTAAGGACCGATAAAGTCGCTCGCATTTGCAGAAACACATCCCCTCCAAATCTCTTCCCTTGCAGGAAAGCGTCCCGAATCCAAACATGAACGCTCGTTGCAGACCACCCTCGGAAGCAAAGACTCGTGATTCGATGCGTTCGCCTTCCGGGCACGCAGCGCAACCGGAGCGTTTGCCGGAACCGGATGATGACACAAGCGTGGAGTTCGCCATGATCCGCGACGGGTATCACATTCGTTGCGCCAACGGCTTCACCGGGCTGCAGCACCACATTTCTGCCCTGATCGAGAGAATGTACTCGACGCGCGGCCTGCAGATCTACCATCCGGAACTCGCACAGACCGAACACCAGACCACAATCGTCGCCTGTCGCGGCGATCACCTCTTTGCCACGCTCACGGTCGGCATCGACTCTCCGAACGGGCTGATGGCCGATACGCTCTACCGCCCCGAAATCGACGCGGCGCGCGCTCGCGGCGGCCGGGTCTGCGAGGTTACCCGGATGGCGATGGATCCGGAGCACAACTCCGCCGAGGTCATGGCTGACCTGTTTCAGCTGGTGTATGTCCTGACCCGCAGAATCTACCGGATGACCGACCTTTTCATCGAAGTTCACCCACGACACGCGGGCTTTTACCGCCGGATGCTGGGCTACCGGATCGTTGGAGAAGAACGGGTCTGTCCCCGGGTTGGTGCGCCCGCAGTGCTGATGCACATGTCTCAGCACGAAGTTGACGATCTCATCACCCTACATGCCGGGAAGGAAACAAGTACAACCCGCAGTCTTTACCGGCTGTTTGCCCCCCCGGCGGAAATGCTTGCGCTCCAGCAGCAACTGACTGCACAACTGCTGCGCTGATCTCGCGGCACAAGGCGACGAGATCAGTTTCGATCAGAACCAGCGACGAAGCTCGAAGTAGACCCTGTCGCTGTCATCGAACCGTCCAAACAAGGCGGTCGA
>JALNWS010000238.1 GCA_023230755.1 Azoarcus sp. | reverse complement strand
CCCAGCCGAACTTGGCATCGTTGCCGCCGACCGAGATCACGTCGCCGGGCTTGATCGAGCGGTCGAGCACGAGGATGAAGCCGCTGATGAAGTTGCTGGTGATGCGCTGCAGGCCGAAGCCGATGCCCACGCCGAGGGCCCCGCCGAACACCGTGAGCGTGGTGAGGTCGATGCCGACCGCATCGATGGCGAGCAGAAAAGCCAGTGTGATCAGGAACACCTTGCTGAACTTGCCAAAGGCGACCTGCAGCGAAGGTGTCATGTGCGTCGAAGCACGCATGCGGCGTTCGAGCACCCCCGACACCCAGAACGCAAGCGTGAGCAGGAGCGCGACCAGTGCAACGAGCTTGATCGTGGCCAGCACCGAAATGCGCGAGGCGCCAATGTTGAAGGCGAGGCCGTCCAGCGTGGCTTCGACCGCGGGCAGCCATCCGAGCAGATGCAGTGCCACCATGGCCCAGATGCTGCCCGAGATCAGGTTTTCCCAGGTCTTCAGTGCCGGGGTCACCGGGAAGCCCTTGCGCAATACGTATACCAGCAGGCGGATGGCGACCAGCGACAGAAGCAGCGGCACGGCGACATCGAGCAGGCCGACGGGCAGTTGTGCCGAACTCAATGCACTGCGGCCGACCAGTACCCCGAGCAGCATTGTCGCTGGCAGCAGGATGCGCTGGGCGGTGCGCAGGGTGAGGTGACGCAGGCCCTTGCTGGAAGCGGCAACAAGCCCGGCGTGCAGCGAGTCGCGCATGGTGCGGTGAATCACCCAGGCCAGAAAACCTGCGAGCACCAGTACGCCAACTTCATAGAACAGCGCGGGAGTCGCCAGCGCCTTGAGCAACAGTGGCAACTGCAGTACGTATGACTGGATGTCCGGCGTCATGCGGTCTCCTTTGTTGTTCTTGTCTGAAGAAGCATTTTACGCCTCACGGGGCCGGGCACCGGGAGGCTGCAGGGCGTGCCGGCAAGGCGCCGGTGTCGCCTTGCTAGGCGCGCAACAGCAGGACCAGACAGACTGCCACTGCGGCGGAGCTGACCAGAACGGAAACGGACAGCCACAGCAGACGAACACGGTTGGCTTCGACCCGCTTCACCAGTTCGGTATTCTGTTCGGCCAGCGCGTTGATCAGTTCGGAGGAAGCCAGCATCTGGGCGTGGAGATCCTGCGATGTGCTTTCAAGCGCAAGCAGCCTGGCCTGCATCTGCGCCGCCGCGTCCGCTTCGGGTGCCTCCGTCATCGCGCTTTGGTCCGTGGTGGCCGCTTCGGCTTGCGTCTTCCGCCCGACCGTCTTCCACAGCTTTTTCGCGCCGTCCGCCACCACCGGGGCGGTGGCGATGACGTCCGCCCAGGGAACGGTTTTCAATAAGGTGATCCAGCCTATGGCCATGGTAAATTCCCTCTGGAGCAAGTCCCCGATTATGCATGCAAGCTCTGACCGTTATACGGGCCAGTCGTTGCGTATGGCCGTCAGGGATTTGGCCGAGGCAGGCGCCGCAGGGATACGCTGGCCACCGTTGCACGCGGAGGCGCGAATGTCGCGGAAGACGACATCATGAATATCGGGCTCTGCGTGAGCCGGGTTTCGTCATTTACAGGAAACATTGCAGTGGCTAGAGCTTCCATCGTGTCCGTGGTCATTACGCTGGCGCTTGTCACCCTAGCGTTCTGGCTCAATCCGACGCCCGAGCAGCATCGGGAACAGATTCGGCAGGCCATCGCCGAGCGCAGCCCCGTTGCCGGCCTGCTCGGGCTGGGGGCCTTTACCGCGTTCGTGTCGCACTATCATCCGCTGGGTGTGGCGTCGTACACGATGGTGAACCAGCGCCTGGTGTCCATTGGTGCGTTTGGCGTGGTCGTCGTCCTTGAGCCCATGCAGGTGCAATGAGGTTCATTGCTGGGCGCTAGTCCGACTCAAAGCGATGGGTGAGGGTCTCCAGCACCTGGCTGGCGAAGCGCGACACCGCAACCGGCAGGATGCGCCCGCGCAACTGGCCGAAATAGAGCACGCCGGGCGGGACGTCGCGAATGTCGAGCGGCCTGCTGACCATGTCGCTGCCTTCGGTGTCGATCGGCAGACCGATCGGAATCTGGAAGGCGAGAATGTCTTCCTCCAGCGCGTGACTGCGCAGAAATTCAAAACTGTCTGACTCGACCACCGGCTGCAGCGTGAGCGAACTGCGCTGCACCGCCAGTTCGAGAAGGTGGCGCACGCCGTATTGCGAGGTGGGCAGGGCCACCGGGTAACGCAGGCAGTCGCGCAGGCGCAAGGTCTCGACCTGTGCCAGCGGATGGCTTGGCCGCATGAGTGCATACACCGGCTGGCGCACCCGCTGCAGAATCTGGAAGTCCATGAGCCGTAAGGGCTCGAATACGAGGGCAAGATCCGCGCTCATGTCGACCAGCGCCTGCTCGGCGGCGGCACGGTCGCGGACGAGTACTTCGAAAGTGACGGCCGGGTGTGCGCGCCTGTACTGGGCAATCTGGTTGGGCAGGAAGAACGGCAGCAGGGCCTGGCTGCATGCAATCGATACATGGCCCCGACGCTCGCCGGTGAGGTCGGAGATCTGGCTCCTGACGCGCTCCATGTCGCTCAGCTGGTTGCGTACATGATGGATCAGGATCTCGCCGGCCGCAGACAGTCGCACGCCACGCGGCAGGCGTTCGAAGATGGGTACGCCCAGCTCCTCTTCCATCGCGAGAATGCGGCGGTTGAGTGCCGTGGAGGTGATCGCGAGGCTGTCGGCCGCCTTGCGGATGGAGCCACTGCGAGCAATGACGTCGATGTAGCGCAGCGGCAGAAGATGCTTCATGACAATGCTCCATGATTAGTGATGCAAATTTTGCAGCACGGATGGCGAAAATTAGCAGTATGCCGCGTCAGTGATCCCTGCTCAAATCACTTCCAGACGTTTCTGGAAGACATTTCATGTTGCATACCCTCTCTTTCGATATCTCCAGCCTGCACGCCGCCTATGCGCAGGGGCTCGACCCCGCCGCCGTGATGGACGAGGTCCGCCGCCGCATCGGGGTGGCGGGCGATCCGGGCATCTTCCTGCATGTGCTTGAGCCCGTGGCCGTGCAGGCGCAGCTTGCGAGCCTTGGCGCTTTTGATCCCGACAGCAAGCCGCTGTGGGGCATTCCCTTCGCCATCAAGGACAACATCGACGCCGTCGGTGAGCCCACCACCGCAGGCTGTCCCGCCTATGCCTACGAGGCCGGGGCGGACGCCTTCGTCGTCGATGTGCTGCGTGCCGCGGGGGCAATCCTGATCGGCAAGACCAACCTGGATCAGTTCGCGACGGGACTGGTCGGTGTGCGCACACCGTACCCAGTGCCGCTCAATGCGCTCGACCCCGCGATCGTGCCGGGCGGCTCCAGTTCCGGTTCTGCGGTGGCGGTTGCGCACGGCATTGTGAGCTTCTCGCTGGGCACCGACACCGCTGGGTCGGGCCGGGTGCCGGCGGCGCTGAACGGCATCGTGGGGCTCAAGCCCACGCTCGGTGCGCTTTCGGCGACCGGTGTGGTGCCAGCGTGCCGCACCCTCGATACGATCTCGATCTTCGCGCTGACCGTTGGCGACGCCTACAAGGCGTTCGCCGCGGCGGCGGTGTTCGACCCCGCGGATTCGTATTCGCGGCCGCTGGTGCTGGCCGAAAACCCCGTCGCCGCGCCGACGTTCCGCGTGGGGGTGCCGGACACGGCGAGTCGGCGCTTCTTTGGTGACGACGTTCAGGCGGCGTCCTTCGATGCCACGCTGGACGCCCTGCGCGAGCGGGGAGCGGAGATCGTCGAGCTCGACTTCGGCCCGCTGTATGCCATCGCCGAGATGCTTTACGACGGCGTCTGGGTGGCGGAGCGATACACCGTGATCGAGGCGCTGTTGCGTGAGCAGCCCGAGGCCGTGCTGCCGGTGACGCGCGCCATCATCCAGCGCGCCGAAAAGTTCTCGGCGGCAGACGCATTCCGCGGCTTCTACCGTCTGCAGGATCTGCGTCGCGAGGCGCTGGCCGTGACCGATACGGTCGACCTGCTGTGTGTGCCCTCGATCCCGACCTTCTGCACCGTGGCCGAGCTCGAAGCGGATCCGGTGGGGCCCAATTCCCGCCTCGGAACCTATACCAATTTCGTGAACCTGCTCGACATGTGCGCAATCGCGGTGCCCGTTCGCACGCGTGCCGACGGCAGGCCGGGCAGTGTCACCCTGATCGCCGGGCGCGGGGAGGATGCACGCATCGCGGCAGTCGCCGGGGTGCTGCAGCAGGACTGCGCCGCACCGCTGGGTGCGACCGGCTGGCCCCTGCCTCAGGCTGCCAGCGTTTCGCCGGCCGCGAACCGTGACGAGATTGCACTCGCCGTAGTGGGCGCACACATGTCGGGTCTGCCGCTCAACCACGAGCTGACCCGCCTCGGTGCGCGCTTTGTGCGCGCCACACAAACCGCCCCGAACTATCGCTTCTACAGCTTGGCCGGCGGCCCGCCGCGGCGACCCGGCCTGGTGCGCAGCGAGGCTGGCGCAGCGATCGCTCTCGAAGTCTGGGCGTTGCCGCTTTCCCGCTTCGGCGAGTTCATGCGCGGCATCCCGCAGCCGCTCGGCATCGGCACGCTCGATCTGGCCGATGGCAGCCAGGTGAAGGGGTTTCTGTGCGAGCCCATGGGCACCGCGGGTGCCGAGGACATTACCCATTTCGGAGGCTGGCGCGCATACATGGCTGCGCTGGCTTCAGCCTGACACTACAGACCAAGGAGTTCGATCATGCAACGACGTGATTTCATCAAGGCAGGCGTAGTCGGCGCCAGCGTGCTGCCTTTCCTGCGTCACCTGCCCGCCCACGCAGCGGCCGGCAGCGACACGCTGGTGGTGGTGACCGGTGACGGCATCAACAGCCTCGACCTGCATCGCGCCGGGACCAACCGTCCGAGCTATCAGATCACGGTCAACGTCTACGACCGCCTCGTTCGGTTTGGCGTCAAGACGCTCGAGGATGGTTCGCTGTCCTACGATTCGACCAAGATTGAGCCCGAGGTGGCTGAATCCTGGACCTACTCGAGCGACCGCAAGTCGCTCACCTTCAAGATCAGCCCCAAGGCACGCTTCTGGGATGGTTCGCCGGTGACGGCGGAGGACGTCAAGTGGTCCTTCGATCGTGCAGTGAGCCTGGGCGGTTTCGGTGGTGTGCAGATGAAGGCGGGCTCGATGACCAGTCCGGAGCAGTTCGTGGTGGTCGATGCGCAGACCTTCCGCATCGACCTGCCCGCGCCTTCGAAGCTGACCTTGCCCGACCTCGCGGTGCCGGTGCCCTTCATCATCAACGCCAAGGTCGCCAGGAAGCATGCGACCAAGGAAGACCCCTGGGCCACCGAGTATCTGCACAAGACGCCGGCCGGCTCCGGTCCGTTCAAGATCGCGCGCTGGGAACCGGGTCAGCAGTTCGTGTACGAGCGCAACGACGCCTGGGCGCTCGGACCCAAGCCGGCGCTGCGTCGCGTGATCGTGCGCGAGGTGCCGTCGGCGGCTACGCGCCGCGCGCTGATTGAACGCGGCGACGCCGATCTCT
>JALNWS010000237.1 GCA_023230755.1 Azoarcus sp. | reverse complement strand
CGGCTGCAGTGCATCGCCGACTTCTACCTGCACCCCGAGCACGATGCGGCCCTGGTACAGGAGGCCCTGTCGGACGTCGCGCTATCGAGCGCCTATCTGCATTTCGGCCAGCCCGTCATGGTGGTCGTTCATGAGAAACCCTGGGGAACGTGGTATCGCCTCAAGGCCTATCCGGTCGATGCGCGCCAGCAGTTCCGTTTCGTGACCGACCTCACCATCCGCGGCAAAGCGGTCTTGCTTGGACTGGGGGTGTCATTCGCGACTGCACCGATTGCCGAGATGGACGCAGGCTGACGCAGCCCGGCGCAGGCGCTCAGGCGCCGATGGCGCCGTCCCTGAACTGGCCCGGCGCCACGCCCGTCCATTCGCGGAAGGCCCGCGAGAAGCTCTTCTCACTGTCGAAGCCCACTGCGGCGGCCACCTGTTTTACCGGCTTGCCTGTCTGCAGCAACAGCTTGATCGCGCGTTCGCGGCGGATCTCGTTCTTCAGGCGTTGCAGCGAGATGCCTTCTTCCTTCAGTTGCCGGTGCAGGGTCCGGACCGACAGGTTGAGTTGCGCCGCCACATCTTCGGCCGTGTTTGCGCTGGCAGGGTTGGCGTGCAGGATATGGCTGACGCTGTGCACCAGCAGGCGGTCGCGACGGTATTGCAGCACGGTGAGCGGCAGCGCGCGTTGCAGCATGGTCTGCAGGGCGCGCTCGTCGCGACGCAGCGGCAGTGCCAGGTAACGGGCGTCGAAGCTGAAGCCGGCGGCGTCGGCGTCGAAACGCAGCGGGCCGGGAAACAGGTAAGGGTAAGCGTCGACGTGAGGCGGGGCGGGGAAGGGCAGGCTGGTTTCGCTGAGGGCAATGCGCGAGTCGACCAGCCAGCTGGTGTAGCCAAGCAGATAACGCAGGATGGTCACCAGGCAGAACTCGCGCATGTCGCCGAAATCCCGCGCCTCGGCAATGCGGATCGTGGCCATGTTGCGCTGCTGGCTGAAGTCGAGCGTGAGTTCGTCGGTGAGCAGGCGGTGGTGGCGGCACCAGCGCTTGAGCGCCACCTCCAGCGTCGGTGAAGTCAGCGAGGCGCGGCACAGCATGCCGTAGCTGCCCCACGGCAGACGGCGCGAAAACCAGCCCAAGGCTTCGTCGTCGAGTTCCTGCATGGCGATGCCGGACATCACTTCCATCTGTGCTGCGGTGACACGCGCCTGCGGGTTGTCGAGGGCCGTTGGCGGAATCTGTGCCTGCTGCAAGGCCATGGCCGGATCCATCCCCCGCGCGCGATACCCGAGCACGATCGCACGGATGAAAGCAATCGGCGTTGCTGCGCGCCCAAGCGTCAGCTCGGCAGATGATGGCGTAATGATCTTCATGACACAAAATCGTATTCCGATTGGCAGGATTTGCAACCTCGATGGCAGTTGTCGCGCAGCGCTTCGGTCTACTCTTATCTCATCACCACGCAGAGGCGCCGATCATCGTCGGGCGCGGGCTGCCACCAGACTGCGAATAAACGGAGAAGGAGACAAACCATGCATATTCCGAGCCTCGACTTCAACCTCGGCGAAACCATCGAAGCGCTGCGCGACACCTTGCGCGATTTCTGTGCAGCCGAGATTGCACCGCGTGCGGCCGAGATCGACCGTGTGAACGAGTTTCCTGCCGATCTGTGGAAGAAACTCGGCGACCTCGGCGTGCATGGCATGACGGTCAGCGAGGAGTACGGCGGCACCGACATGGGCTATCTGGCGCACATCATTGCCATGGAGGAAATCTCCCGCGCATCGGCTTCGGTGGGCCTGTCCTACGGTGCGCACTCCAATCTGTGCATCAACCAGATTCGCCGCAACGGCACCGAGGCGCAGCGGCAGAAGTACCTGCCCAAGCTGATCTCGGGCGATCACGTTGGCGCGCTGGCGATGTCCGAGCCCAATGCCGGCTCCGACGTCGTGAGCATGAAGCTGCGCGCCGATCGCAAGGGCGATCATTTCGTGCTCAACGGCAGCAAGATGTGGATCACCAATGGCGGCGATGCCGACACCCTGGTGGTATATGCCAAGACCGACATCAACGCCGGCCCCAAGGGCATCACCGCCTTCATCATCGAGAAGGGCATGAAGGGCTTTTCCCACGGCACCCACCTCGACAAGCTCGGCATGCGTGGTTCCAACACCTTCCCGCTGTTCTTCGACGATGTCGAAGTTCCGCTGGAGAACGTGCTCGGCGGAGAGGCCAACATCGGCCGCGGCGTCAACGTGCTGATGTCCGGCCTCGACTACGAGCGCGCCGTGCTGTCGGGCGGCCCGCTCGGCATCATGGCGGCGTGCATGGATGCGGTCGTGCCCTATCTGCACGAGCGCAAGCAGTTCGACACTCCGATCGGCGAATTCCAGCTCATGCAGGGCAAGGTCGCCGATCTCTACTCCACCTGGAGTGCCTGCCGTGCCTACGCCTATGCCGTGGGCCAGGCCTGCGACCGCACCGACCATGCACGCACCCTGCGCAAGGACGCCGCTGGCGTGATCCTCTACACCGCCGAGAAGGCGACCTGGATGGCGGGCGAGGCGATCCAGACCCTGGGGGGTGTGGGTTACACCAACGAATATCCCGTCGGCCGTCTGTGGCGCGACGCCAAGCTGTACGAGATCGGTGCCGGCACGAGCGAGATCCGCCGCATGCTGATCGGTCGCGAACTGTTCAGCGAAACCGCGTAAGCAGGGGGCGACATGAGCATCATCAAATCGACGATCAACACCCGCAGCGAAGAGTTTCAGGCCAACGCCAAGTCGCTGCGCGGCATGGTGGACGACCTGCGCACGAAAGCGGCCGAGGTCAGCCTCGGTGGCGGCGAGTCGGCTCGCGCCAAGCACACTGCGCGCGGCAAGCTGCTGCCGCGTGATCGGGTGGGGCATCTGCTCGACCCCGGTACGCCTTTCCTCGAAGTCGGCCAGATGGCGGCTTTCGGCATGTACGACAACGATGCGCCGTCGGCCGGTGTCATCACCGGTATCGGCCGCGTGCAGGGTGTGGAGTGCATGATCGTGGCCAACGACGCCACGGTGAAGGGCGGCACCTACTATCCGATGACGGTCAAGAAGCACCTGCGGGCGCAGGAGATCGCCGAGCAGAACAATCTGCCCTGCGTCTATCTGGTCGACTCGGGCGGTGCCTTTCTGCCCAAGCAGGACGAAGTCTTCGCCGATCGCGAGCACTTCGGCCGCATCTTCTACAACCAGGCCAACATGTCCGCCAAGGGCATTCCGCAGATCGCGGTGGTGATGGGCTCATGTACTGCCGGTGGTGCCTATGTGCCGGCGATGTCGGACGAGACCATCATTGTCAAGAATCAGGGCACCATCTTCCTCGGTGGCCCGCCGCTGGTGAAGGCAGCGACCGGTGAAGTGGTGACGGCGGAAGACCTCGGCGGCGGCGATGTGCACACCCGCCTGTCCGGTGTGGCCGACCATCTCGCCGAGAACGACGCGCATGCGCTCTACCTGGCGCGGCGCATCGTCTCCAACCTGAACCGGATCAAGCCGATGGGCATGGCGCTCGGCGGTGGCGAAGAGCCGATCTACGATCCGTCAGAGATCTACGGCATCATCCCCAGCGACACCCGCAAGCCTTTCGATGTGCGCGAAATCATTGCCCGTGTGGTCGACGGCTCGCGCTTCGACGAATTCAAGGCGCGCTACGGCACCACCCTGGTGTGTGGCTTTGCGCAGCTCTATGGCTACCCGGTGGGTATCGTCGCCAACAACGGCATTCTGTTCGGCGAATCCGCGCAGAAAGGCGCGCACTTCATCGAGCTGTGCGGCCAGCGCGGCATCCCGCTGCTGTTCCTGCAGAACATCACCGGCTTCATGGTGGGGCGCAAGTACGAGAACGCCGGTATCGCCAAGGACGGCGCCAAGATGGTGACCGCGGTCGCCACCGTGCAGGTGCCCAAGATCACCACGCTGATCGGCGGCTCCTTCGGTGCCGGCAACTACGGCATGTGCGGCCGTGCCTATTCCCCGCGTTTCCTGTGGATGTGGCCCAACAGCCGCATTTCGGTGATGGGCGGGGAGCAGGCGGCCAGCGTGCTCGCCACCGTGCGTCGTGACGGGATCGAGGGCAAGGGCGGGGCGTGGAGCAAGGAAGAGGAAGAAGCCTTCAAGTCGCCGATCCGCGATCAGTACGAAGTCCAGGGCCATCCTTATTTCGCCACTGCGCGCATGTGGGACGACGGTGTGATCGATCCGGCCCAGACCCGGCGCACGCTCGGCCTGTCGCTGTCGGCCGCGCTCAACGCGCCGATCGCGCCGACCAAGTTCGGCGTGTTCCGGATGTAATCCGGCTGCGGATACCGATTGCAGCGCCCCCCGAGGCGAGGAGACACGATGTACGAAACACTTGAAATTGAATTGAACAACGGCGTGGCGACGGTGTGGATGAACCGCCCCGATGTGCACAACGCCTTCAACGCGCAGCTGATCGCCGACATCACCGCCGCCTGCCGCCAGCTCGACGCTGACGACAGCGTGCGTGTGGTGGTGCTGGGCGGCCGCGGCAAGAGCTTTTCTGCCGGTGCGGATCTCAACTGGATGAAGGCCGCGGCCAACGCCAGCGTGGAGGAGAACCTCGCCGACGGACGTCGTCTGGCCGGCATGCTGCGTACGCTGGCGGAAATGAACAAGCCGACCATCGCCCGCGTGCATGGCGCGGCGCTGGGCGGCGGCATGGGCCTGGCATCCGCCTGCGACATCTGCGTGGCGGCGGAAAGGGCGGTGTTCGCCACCTCCGAGGTCAAGTTCGGGATCATTCCGTCGGCGATCAGCCCTTACGTGATTCGCGCCATCGGCGAGCGTCAGTCCTACCGCTACTTCCAGACCGCCGAGCGCATCAGCGCCGGGCGTGCTGGCGAGCTGGGTCTGGCCCACGAAGTGGTTGGCAGCGATGAACTCGATGCCAAGGTGGGCGAGATTGTCGCCGCGCTGCTGCAAGGCGGCCCCAAGGCCCAGGCAGCGGCAAAAGACCTGATCCGTGCAGTGGCCAACCGGCCCGTCAGTGACGAGGTGGTGGAAGACACCGCCCGTCGCATCTCCAGCCTGCGTGCCACGCCCGAGGCAAAGGAAGGGCTTGATGCCTTCCTTTCCAAGCGTCTGGCGAGCTGGGTACCGAAGGCATAAGGGAGCGAGACCATGTTTGAAAAGATTCTGATCGCAAACCGCGGAGAGATTGCTTGCCGCGTGATCAAGACCGCACGTCGCATGGGCATCAAGACGGTGGCCGTGTATTCCGAGGCCGACGCCAACGCCCGTCATGTGCGCATGGCTGACGAGGCGGTGCTGATCGGCCCGCCGGCAGTCAAGGAAAGCTATCTGGTAATCGACAAGATCATCGCTGCTGCGAAGCAGACCGGTGCTCAGGCCATCCACCCCGGCTATGGCTTCCTGTCCGAGAACGAGGCCTTCTGCCACGCCTGTGACGAGGCCGGCATCGTCTTCATCGGGCCGCCGGTCGAGGCAATCCATGCCATGGGTTCGAAGTCCGAAGCCAAGAAGATCATGGGCGCAGCCGGCGTGCCGCTGACCCCGGGCTACCACGGCGACGAGCAGGACCCGG
>JALNWS010000236.1 GCA_023230755.1 Azoarcus sp. | reverse complement strand
TGAGGATTCGCACCCACTCGATGTCTGCGCGTGCCAGTGCGCGGGCTTCGTCGACCCATGCGTGCTCGGTCGGGCGCACGACGTCGAAGGCAAGATGCATCACGCCACCGCAGCACTGGCCGACGCTGGCCCCAAGCGGAAAACGCTCGATTCTGGGCGGGGGCGCGAGCCCGGCGGCATCATCGACGATCATGCCGCGGGCGATTTCGATGGCACGCAGTTCGAGGCGACCGCCGCCGATGGTGCCAAAGGTCGAGCCCATGCCGACCAGCATGCGGGTGCCGGGTGCGCGTGGTGCCGAGCCCTGTGTCGCAGCGACCCCGATCCACACCATGCGCTCGCCGGCCTCAAGACTGGCGGCAAGATGGTCGAGCACGCGTGCGGCGGTCATGCGGCACGTGCCCGCTGGCAGGCGTCGTCCACGCTGCGCAGGATCTCTTCCGCGGTGGCGGGCGCGTTGAGCATCGGCGTGACCCGATAGTCGGCAGCCGCAGCCACCGCATCCTTGATCGCATGCCACACCGACAGCGCAAGCATGAAGGGCGGCTCGCCGACCGCCTTGGAGCGGAAAATCGAGTCTTCGGCGTTGATGGCGCGATCCCACAGGCGAACGTTGAAGATCCTGGGGACGTCGGACACAGCCGGAATCTTGTAGGTGGAGGGCGCATGGGTGCGCAGGCGACCGCTTGCGTCCCAGTGCAGCTCTTCCATGGTCAGCCAGCCCATGCCCTGAATGAAGCCGCCCTCGATCTGGCCGAGATCGATCGCCGGGTTCAGCGACTGGCCGGCGTCGTGCAGGATGTCGGTGCGCAGCACTTTCGATTCGCCGGTCAGGGTGTCGATGGCGACCTCGCTGCAGGCCACGCCATAGGCGTAGTAATAGAAGGGCCGGCCCGACAGGGTGTTGCGATCGTAGGCGATCTTGGGCGTGCGGTAGTAACCGGTTGCCGACAGCGAGATGCGCGCCATCCACGCCGCATGCACGAGCTCGGCAAAGCTGACGACGGTGGTGCCGGCTTGAACCTGATTGGCGCGGAACTCGACCTGGTCTTCGCGCACGGCGTACTTGGCCGCGGCAAATTCGGTGAGCCGGGCCTTGATCTTGCGCGCCGCGTCCTGTGCCGCCTTGCCATTGAGATCGGCGCCGCTCGATGCTGCGGTGGCCGAGGCGTTGGGCACGCGCGCGGTGTCGGAGGCGGTGACGCGGATGCGATCGATGTCGATCTGCAGTTCGCGTGCCACCACCTGCGCCACCTTGGTAAACAGGCCCTGACCCATCTCGGTGCCGCCGTGGTTGAGCAGCACCGTGCCGTCGGTATACACGTTGAGCAGTGCGCCGGCCTGGTTGAGGTGGGTGGCGGTGAAGGAGATGCCGAACTTGACCGGGGTGAGCGCAATGCCGCGGCGGATGACCGGGCTGCTTGCGTTCCATTTCCGGATCGCCTCGCGGCGGGCGCGGTAGTCGCAGCCGGCTTCGAGTTCGGCTGTCATCTCATGGATCACGTTGTCTTCGATGACCTGACCGTAGTGCGTGGTGTTGCGCTCGGTGGTGCCGTAGTAATTGAGCTTGCGCACGTCTAGCGGGTCGCGCCCGAGCTTGCGCGCAATGGCGTCGATCACCTCCTCGATGCCGAACATGCCCTGTGGCCCGCCGAAGCCACGAAACGCGGTGTTCGACACCGTATGGGTCTTGCAGCGGTGGGAGTCGATCGCGACGCTGGGCAGGTAGTAGGCGTTGTCGGCATGGAACATCGCGCGGTCGGCAATCGCGCCGGTGAGGTCGGCCGAATAGCCGGCACGGGTGGACTGGCGGAAGCGCACGCCGAGAATGCGGCCCTCGTCGTCGAAGCCGACATGCCAGTCGATACGGAAGTCGTGGCGCTTGCCGGTGAGCACCATGTCGTCGTCGCGGTCGAGGCGCAGCTTGACCGGGCGCCCGGTGCGCAGCGCGCCGATGGCGGCAATCGCGGCGATCTGCCCGGGCTGGCTCTCCTTGCCGCCGAAGCCGCCGCCCATGCGCCGGCATTCGACGGTGACGTCCTTGGCCTCCAGCCCCAGCGCGTGGGCGACCTGCAACTGGACTT
Source organism: Azoarcus sp. (assembly GCA_023230755.1). Taxonomy (GTDB): domain Bacteria; phylum Pseudomonadota; class Gammaproteobacteria; order Burkholderiales; family Rhodocyclaceae; genus Parazoarcus. The sequence continues at coordinate 3,510 of JALNWS010000236.1, read as the reverse complement.
CGCCCGGGTGCTGGCTCGACGAATGAATCCTGAAGGTGTTGTCTTCCTGCGGAATGGCGTAGGCGATGTGGGTTTCGAGGTAGAAGTGATCCTGCCCGCCGTGGCGCACCGTGCCTTCGAGCTGATGCGGCGCGGCACCGATGGCCGTATCGACATCGCCCTGCCGGAGTGCGACGTCGGGCAGCACCCGGGTGCCGGCTTCGAGCGCTTCGTCGATGCCAAGCAGCGCGGGCAGCCGGTCGTATTCAACCTTGGCAAGGCGGGCGGCGGCACGGGCGGCGCGCATGTCTTCGGCAAGCACCGCGAACAGCGCCTGGCCATGAAACTGCACTTCGTCGGTGGCGAAGATCGGGTCGTCATGCACGACGGGGCCGAAATCGTTCAGACCGGGAATGTCGTCTGCGGTGAGCACGCAGACCACACCCGGTGCTGCGCGCACGGCCGACAGCTCGACACTGAGGATGCGGGCATGTGCTTCGGTCGCGAGCCCGATTGCCGCATGCAGCGTGCGCCGCAGTTCGGGCAGGTCGTCAATATAGGTGGCGCTGCCGGTGACATGCAGGATGGCCGATTCGTGGGGCAAGGCAGTGCCGGCGCTGCCGCGTGCTTCAGTGCTGACCATGATCGGCCTCTACGTTGTCGATGCGGGTCGGATGGCCGGCGAGTTCATGGTGCAGGCGGGTGAGCAGGTTCTGTGCGACGGTCATGCGGTATTCGGCAGACGCACGCATGTCCGACAGTGGCTGAAAGTCGAGTGCGAGCGCCGCTCTGGCATCGCTCAGTGCGGCGTCGTCGAAAGGGCGGCCGATCAGCGTGGCTTCTGCGTGGCTGGCGCGCTTCGGCGTGGCGGCCATGCCGCCAAAGGCGAGCCGTGCGCTGCTGACGACACCATGGTGGTGGGTGAGCGAGAAGCCTGCGAACACCGCCGAGATATCCTGGTCGTGACGCCTGGAGATTTTCCAGGCACGGATCAGGTGTTCGTCGAGCGGGCCGCGTGCGAGGGGAATTCGGACGCACTGCACGAATTCGCCCGGCGCGAGATCCTTTTTCTGGTAGCCAAGATAGAGCGCTTCGAGCGGCAGTGCGCGGGTGCGATCGCCATGGCGCAGCACCACCTCGGCGCCGATTGCGATCAGTGCCGGCATCGAGTCGCCGATGGGGCTGCCGTTGGCGATGTTGCCGCACAGGGTGCCGGCGTTGCGGATCGGGCGCGAGGCAAAACGGCGCCAGAGTTCGGTGAGCTCGGGATAGTGCGGCAGGATGGCTTCGAACGCGTCTTCCAGCGTGACCGCGGCGCCAATGTCGAGCCAGCCGCCGGTCTCGGAGAGGCTGGTGAGCTCGCGCACCCGGCCAAGGTAGATCAGGTGGGGCAGGCGGCGGAACTGCTTGGTGATCCACAGGCCGATGTCGGTGCTGCCGGCGAGAATGGTCGCGTCGGGGTGGCGGGCGACGCAGCTGGCAAATTCATCGAGGCTGCGCGGCGCGGTGAAGCGGCTGTCTGCATGGACGAGGTCGAGCGTGACGTCGTCCGCATTCATGTGCACGAGACGGTCGAGCAGGGCCTGTGCCGCAGGGTCGGATGCATTCTGCCACTGTGGGGCAGGCAGCTTGCCGCCGGGCGCAGGCAGGCGATACATCGCCTGTGCGGCATCGATGATCGGGCGGTAGCCGGTGCAGCGGCACAGGTTGCCGGACAGCGCGTCGGCTACGGCGTCGCCGTCCGGTGCAGCCTCGGTCTGGTACAGCCCGAACAGCGACATCACGAAGCCCGGTGTGCAGAACCCGCACTGAGAGCCGTGGCAACTCACCATCGCCGTCTGGGCGGGGTGCAGCCCGCCCTCGGACGCACGCAGGCTTTCCACCGTGAATAAGGCCTTGCCGTGCAGGGTGGGAAGAAACTGGATGCAGGCATTTACGCTGCGCCAGACCAGTTCGCCGTTACGTGCTTCGGCAACGACCACGGTGCAGGCGCCACAGTCGCCTTCGGCACACCCTTCCTTGGTGCCGGTGCGCCCCTCGTCTTCGCGCAACCAGTTGAGCAGGGTCGTCGTTGGGCTGACCCGATCCAGCCTGATGTCGCGACCGTCGAGGAGAAAATGGAGCTGTGCTGTCTTCATGGCTTGAATTTAGCATCGGCTGATGCGGCGTGCCGCTGCCATTGTTTATACAAACTATTGAAATTGATGGAGTTTGTGCGCCAGCTTGGTGCGAAGCACAAAATAACGCCCCGGATTGGCGCAGTACGCTTGTCAGCCGTCAGTCTATTGCGAGCAGCCGGCTCTGGCGCGGGAGATGGCGGGTAAGGAAATCCATCTGGTCGGCAAGAATGTTGCGGTTGCACAAAATCAGGTACTCGGCCTTGTTCGGCACATAGGGCGCATAGAGCAGCGCCATTCGCGCCTGTTCGGGGGTGCGCCCGCTCTTGCGTTGATTGCAGGGACGGCAGGCAGTGACGACGTTCATCCATATGTCGCGTCCGCCGCGGGAGACCGGCATCACGTGGTCGCGGGTGAGCTGGCTGCCCGGCAGCCGATGACCGCAGTAGGCGCACAGAAACTGATCGCGCCGGAACAGCTCGCGATTGTTGAGCGGAGGCACCTTGGTGAGGGCGCCTGGCCGCTGCGTGCGTCCCTTGATGGCGATGATGCTTTGGGTGGTGATCTGCGACCGCTCTCCGGTGAGGCGCGAGGTGCCACCGAGGAAGCGGAAGGAATGGTCGCCGATGCTCCAGGCCACCAGATCGCGCGCATGGTAGTGGCAGGCTGCCTGCCACGAGATCCAGCGATAGGGCGTGCCGTTCATGTCGAGCGACAGGATCCACGGATGCTGGCCGTCGTCATGAATGGCCAATCCGTCCGGTCCCAGCAGCGTCGTCTCATGTTCGATCAGCACGCGTCCTCCGCTAACCCCCGGCTGGGCGCACCGAAACGCGGCGCGCCACGTTATTGAATGAAAACAGACAACTCTCCGCAGCGCAAGCTGTTACGGGGCCGTCGCGCGCGCCGTGGCAGGGATTCAGGCTTTCGGTGCGGGCCCGATGCTGTCCGTGTGGAAGGCCCACTTGCCACTGCGTCGGTCGTCGAAGAAGTGACGCAGACTCAACGCAATGGTGCGGAACGCAATGTCGTCCCACGGAATGTCGGCTTCTTCGAACAACGCCACCTCCAGCGATTCCTCGCCGGGGCGGAAGTCGAGGTCGAGCAGGCGTGCGCGATACACGATATGTACCTGACTGATATGGGGTACGTCGATCAGGGTGAACATCTCGCCCAGTTCGATCCTCGCGCAGGCCTCTTCGAGCGTCTCACGCACCGCACCCTGGGCGGTGGTTTCGTTGTTTTCCATGAAGCCGGCGGGCAGCGTCCATTTTCCATAGCAGGGCTCGATTGCGCGCCGACACAGCAGGATGCGGTCTCCCCACTCGGGCAGTGCGCCGACGACGAGCTTGGGATTCTGATAATGGATCGTGCCGCAGTTGTCGCACACGTGACGAGGCAAGGCATCGCCCGG
>JALNWS010000235.1 GCA_023230755.1 Azoarcus sp. | reverse complement strand
TCGGCAAAGCGTCGCGCCTCCTCGTAGTAGCGCACGTTGGCCACCATGCGCTCAGCGTGGCGGATCGCATCGGGGTGGCCGGCATCCTGCGCCGAGGCCAGCATGGCCTCGGCCTCTTCACGCGCCTTGAAACGTGCGCTGCCGAAGATGACGATGGTGGACTCCACGCCCTGATCCTGCTGGATCAGTTCTGGCTTCATCAGTTCGAGCTGCATGCGCACCGGGCGCAATTCTTCGCGCAACAGGAACTCGGTGTCTGCGTAGGCCATTCCATACGAACTGCCGGGCCCTGCATAACGGGATGGCAGGCGCACGGTGGCCGCCTCGTCCTGAGCCGAGGGGAAATTGCGCGCCTTCAACGGATTCTTCTTTTCCATGGTGATTCTCCGGTGCACGAGGATCTCGTGCGGTTATTGTTGCACTGCAACATTTACGACCGCAAGCACATTTACTCCTGCGCTGCAGCATGCAGGAAGCTGCACGCTTGAGAGAAAATGCAGTTAATGTTCGATGACGCTCGCAGGCTCCGCCGCTGGGAACGTTTTGTGCAGCGACCGATCCACAAGGTCGCCAGCCACAGTTTGGCCGCCTGCCTTGCCCACGCCGCCCCCAAACAACAGGAGATGCTCATGACCCAAGCTGCAAAAGCCACCAGCGCCGAGTTCGACAGTCTGCTGCCTTCGGCACAGCTTGATCGCCGCGCCTTCATTACCACGCTGACTGCTGCGGGCTTTGCGCTTGCGGTGCAGCCGGTTCAGGCCAGTACCGTCATCAATACCGACAGCGCCGGGCTTGATACCGGCAATGCGGCGATCAAAACCGCCTCAGGCGAACTGCCGCTGTATTTTGCACGACCGGCGGGCGGAAAGAATCTGCCGACCGTGCTGGTGGTCCAGGAAATTTTCGGTGTGCATGAGCATATCCGCGACATCTGCCGTCGCCTCGCCAAGCTGGGCTATCTCGCCATCGCACCCGAACTGTATTTCCGCCAGGGCGACCCCACGAAGATGGATAACATCGGCGCAATCCTCCAGGACATCGTCTCCAAGGTCCCCGACGCACAGGTCATGGGCGATCTCGATGCCTGTGCAGCCTGGGCGCCCGAGCACGGTGGCGACCCTGCCCGCCTGGCGATCACCGGCTTCTGCTGGGGTGGGCGCATCGTCTGGCTTTACGCCGCGCACAACCCGAAGCTGCGTGCCGCGGTGGCCTGGTACGGACGCATCGACGGAGCGCCCTCCGAGCTCATGCCCAAGCATCCGATCGACCTTGTCGACAGCCTGCACGCACCGGTACTTGGCCTGTACGGCGGCAAGGATCAGGGCATTCCCGTGGCCGATGTCGACGCCATGCGGGAAGCGCTCAAGAAGGCGGGCAAAGTGGGAGAACTGGTTGTCTATCCGGACGCCCCGCATGCGTTCAACGCGGACTACCGTCCGAGCTACCGTCCGACCGAGGCGGCGGACGGCTGGAAGAGAATGCAGGACTGGCTCAAGCGTTACATGATGTAGTGCCGGTTGACCGTGTTTTCCATGTGCCCCCGCAGTGCAGGCGGAGGTACATGGCGCCGGTGCACCACGGCGTCCCCGTGCGGGAGAGTATGTTCTGCACGCACCAGTTCGACGCCCGCAAAGAGACCGAACGCCAAGCCGCAGACGACTGCCACCAATGTGCCCAGCCAGCGCCAGAATCCCTTGTGCATCTCGCCTCTCCCGCGCCTGTATGGAACATAGTCAGGATGCGGGTTGGACGACTCAATCGGGCTCGCGTTCCACGGTGCCATCTGCCGCGTCGAGTTCCTGCAGCAGTCGCCCGGCCACGAGGCCATTAACGGTTCCGAAGATCACCGCAGCCCCCGCGAACACGGGCACGAGGTAGAACACTCCGTCATGCGGCACCAGCCATACTCGCGCAACCACGAGCTGTGCGCCGATATGGGCGAAGGCCGCCAGGATGCTGTGGCTGACCGGCCCGAACCAGCGCCGCGGCAAGTGCATCGCCACGCCGAGCGCAAGCAGACTGGCCAGCGCACCCGACAGGCTGAGGAAGAAACCCGGTGCCAGAAACTGCCCCAGCAGCAGGCTGCCGGCCAGCACCCGCAGCAGTGCCACCCACACGGCTTCGCGCCAGCCCCAGCGCGCCAGCACCACCAGCGTGACAATGTTGGCCAGACCTGGCTTGACGCCGGGCAAGGGCAGCGGAATCACTGCCTCCGCAACGGTAAGCACGATCGCAGCCGCTGCATGGCGGGCGATGCGACGATCCTTGACCGTGGGGACGAGTTCAATAGTTGAGGGAGTCATACTCGCTGCCGCGCCCGGTGAGGGTGAGGCTGACCTGGTTGGGTGCACAGATGGCCACGGCACCGGCGCGGCTCAGCCAGCCCTGACGCACACAGTACTGTCGTGGTCCGGGGTCGGATGCCACCCGCGCGCGCCCGGGCTCGATCTCGATCAGGGTAATGCCGAGCGGTCCTGTGACCTCGATCTTCCGGGCGCGCGAGAGATCGGCCTCAGCCACGACCTTGCCTGCCGCCCGGACGATGATGCCGTCGGGCGCACCGCCGGTCCAGAATGCCAGCGCGGAGTAAATACAGAGTGCAAGCCCGGCGCACACGACCAGCCAGTCTCCCGGCCGCAGCAGGGCACGCCAGCCGGCATCCAGACGGATCACTTGCCAGCGGCGGCGCGGTCGGCATCGCGCCGCGCGGCAGAGCGATGGCGCACCAGCACCTGAGCGCTGTCCTTGAAGCGTCGTGCGAGCCACTCGGCGATATACACCGAACGATGCTGACCGCCGGTACAGCCAATGGCGACAGTGAGATAGCTGCGATTGTCACGCAGATAGCTCGGCAGCCAGTTGGCAACGAAGCGCCGGATATCCTCTGCCATGCGCCCGACTTCGGGCGCCTTCTCGAGGAAGTCGATCACCGGCTTGTCGCGACCGGTCAGGGGGCGCAGCATCGGGTCGTAGTGCGGATTGGGCAGGCAGCGTACATCGAACACGAGATCGGCATCCATCGGAATACCGTACTTGAAACCGAAGGACTGGAACATCAGCGTCATGCCCGATTCGGCTTCGACATCGATGAAATCCTTGATCCAGGTACGCAGCGTGTTGGCATGCATGTCGCTGGTGTCGATGCGGTGCCCCAGCTCCGCGATCTCTGCAAGGGCGTCGCGCTCATTGTGAATGGCTTCGCCCAGCGACACGCCGCCTTCAGCCAACGGATGACGGCGGCGGGTTTCGGAGAAACGTGCGATCAACGTGTCGTCACGTGCTTCGAGAAAGATGAAGCGCACGTCGCGCACGATGCCACGCACGACCTGGAGTTGCTGTGGCAGCGCGGCGATGCTGCCGCCCGAGCGCACATCCACCGCCACCGCCACGCGCTGGTAGCCGCTGCCGCGCAGGGTTGCCACCAGCTGCGGCAACAGCGTTGCCGGCAAGTTATCGACGACGAAATAGCCCGCGTCTTCGAGCACGTTGAGCGCAATGCTCTTGCCCGAGCCTGACAGGCCACTGATCAGCACAATCTGCATGACGAGGATCTGAGTTAAGGATGAGTCACTATAGCGGATGCAGGCTGCGAAAACTTGATGCCCGACCTGCTCATGTCAGACAGTCTGGATGCAGACTTGATCCCGGGAGGGACCAGATTGTAAGCCCGGCCCCCTGATAGTGGATCGATGGTACTCAGGACGGTCTCAGCTGGCCACCAGTTCCGTGCCTTCGCGATGCGCCACGCCGGCACGCTCGAGATCTGAAATGAGCCAGTCCGCCAGGGCGTCCACGCCAAGTCCGAGGAAACGCGCGTTGGCCTCCCGGTACAAGGGCGTTTCGGCAAGGTACTGCGGCAACTCATCGAGCGACATTCGCCTCGCATCGAGCAACGCGAAGGTCACGCAGGCGCGAATCGCGTTGCGTGCCATGCGTGCACCGTCGTCCTCGAACGCACGCAGCCGGGCAAAGGCCCTTTCGAGCGCCTCGTCGAAATCCGAAAAGGGGGCGCCGTGACCGGGGATGACGGCATCCACCGCCAGGCGGCCAATCGCCTCCAGCGTGCGCCGCGCTTCGCCCAGGCCGTCACCGCTGCCAAGCACTTCGGCAAACAGGATACCGAAGCCGTCACGCCACAGCGCGTCGCCCGAGATCAGGATGCGGCGCTCGACGTTGTAATAGGCGAGTGCATCCATGTCATGCCCCGGTACGGCGATCGCCTGCCATTCGAGTTCGCCGGCGACAAAGCGGTCACCGCCTTGCAGCAGACTGGTGGCGGCAAAACGTTCGCATTTCTGGGCGGCCGTGCGCAACAGCAACGCGTCTTCGTCCCAGTTGGCAACCGCATCGGCCATGCCCGCCGGAATCGTGATCGAGCAGCCAAAGCTACGCTGCAAGGCCGCATTGCCACCGATGTGGTCGGAGTGCGAATGGGTGTTGATCAGACGACGCAGTTTCCGCCCGTCCAGCCCCACGCGTACGAGCTCGACGGTCTGGCCCGCATGGCTGAAGTAACCCGAGTCGATCAGCGTGGCCTCGTCGCCATCGGTAAGAAGGATGTTGTTGGCCGACAGCCAGCCACGCTCGAATACCTGCAGGCTGGCCGGAAAGTGCAGCGCTGCGCTCAATCGCTGCCCTCACCTACCCGTGCAGCGACGTTGGGCGGCAGGGGGGCAGGCTCGGCGGGTTTCAGATCGGCAGGCGGCGGCGGGATCGGCACACCGTTGATCTCATCGACGGTGCGACCGCAACCGATACAGATGCCTTCATCGTAATCAATCATGCACACGCCGACGCACTCGTCGTCATCCGTCATACCCGCGCTCCTTCGGACTGCGCCAGGGGCGCGAGGCCGAGCAGCTCACGCCGATCCGCCACGGCGAGCAGAATCTGATGCCGATCTGCATCGCTTGCACGGCTCCAGCGCGTGATCTCGTCGATGTTGCGCTGACAGCCCTCGCACCATCCGGTGTCCGGGCTCATGTGGCAGATATTGATACAGGGTGACGCAACGCTCATGAAAGTTCCGATTCAGTTTGCCGGTGCCGCCTGCGCACGTTTGGCCAGCACCGCGCGGGCAACCCGCGAGGCTGGCGTACGTCCGAGCTCGGCATTGATCCAGGCCGCGGTATCGACCAGCGCATCAAAGTCGATGCCGGTGTCGATGCCCATGCCCTTCAGCAACCAGACCACGTCTTCGGTGGCAACGTTCCCCGACGCACCTGCGGCATACGGACATCCACCCAGGCCACCGACCGAGGCATCGAACACCGCGACCCCCATCTGCAGGGAGGCGAAGATGTTGGCGACGGCCATGCCGTAAGTGTCGTGATAATGCCCCGCAAGCTGTGCCACCGGGACCCGCCGCATCACCGCGTCGAGCATGCGCTGTACCGTGACCGGATTGCCACTGCCGATGGTATCGCCGAGCGAGACTTCATAACACCCCATTGAAATCAGGGTTTCTGCCACCTCGGCCACCTTTTCCGGTGCGATCTCGCCTTCGTAAGGGCAGCCGACCACGCAGGACACGTAACCGCGCACCTTCACGCCGGCAGCCTGCGCCGCCTCGGTCACCGGACGGAAGCGTTCCAGCGATTCGGCAATCGAGCAATTGATGTT
>JALNWS010000234.1 GCA_023230755.1 Azoarcus sp. | reverse complement strand
TCGACGTCACTGCCGGACAGGCAGCTCAGAAAAGGTATCCAGTGGCGCTCTTCGGTGCGCTCAACGTCACTGCCGGACAGGCAGCTCAGAAATGACGAACAGCAGCACAGGCTTGATGAATGACCGTCACTGCCGGACAGGCAGCTCAGAAAAGCTTGAGCGCAGCGGCCTCGAGGCTGGGCGGCGTCACTGCCGGACAGGCAGCTCAGAAAATCGCAGTAACCGGAGTGGTTCCAGCGGAGTCCGTCACTGCCGGACAGGCAGCTCAGAAATGCCCTTGTCCTCAATGGTCACGTCCCCGAACCCGTCACTGCCGGACAGGCAGCTCAGAAAACTCTGTACGGGGCAAACCGACAGATTTAGCTAGTCCTCTCGCTCGCCACTGAGGCCACGGCAAAGCATTCCAATCCCGACCACAGACCTTGAGTTAGCAATCTTCTGGGCGACTCGGCACGCCTGCATGGCGAATCATGCCAGGGGCGAACTCACAAAAATGGGGACTGGCAATATCAACAAATAACTCCACAATTGCCCCTCTTCAGCTACTGGACGAGCTGCCCTCTGGCACAGGCATCTGCGGATAGCGCACGTAATCCACCAGATCCTGGATCTCCTTCGGCGGCGGCGGGGTCAGGAGGCTGACGATGACGATCACCGCAAAACCGAGCGGCACGCCAAAGACGCCGGCCGAGATCGGGTTGATCTCAAACCAGGCGTTGGCCATCGAGCCGCCGAAGAAGGGATGGGTGCGCGCCACGTAGTAGAGCGTGACGCCGAGCCCGATCACCATGCCTGCCACGGCACCGGGGCGGTTTGCGCGTTTCCAGAAGATGCCGAGCACCAGTGCGGGGAAGAACGATGCAGCGCCGATCGAGAACGCGAGGCCGACCATGAACAGGATGTTGTCCGGTCGCATGGACGCCACCCATGCGGCCACGACGGCGACGACCAGCAGCTGCGATTTGGAGATCACCAGCCGGCGGTGGGTGGAGGCAGCCGGGTTGATGACCTTGTAGTACAGGTCGTGCGACAGCGCATTGGAGATGGTGAGCAGCAGGCCATCGGCGGTCGACAGCGCAGCGGCGAGCCCGCCGGCGGCGACCAGGCCGGTGACAACGTAGGGAAGGCCTGCGATCTCCGGGGTGGCGAGCATGATGACGTCGGTGTTCATCGTCAGTTCGGCCAGCTGCAGAATGCCGTCGCCGTTGATGTCTTCGATGTGCACCAGCCCCACCTTGCCCCACGACGCGACCCAGTCGGGCAGGATGGAGAGGCTGGAGCCGATGACGTGGTTATACACCTCCCACTTGGCAAACACCGCGTAGGCAGGGGCCGTGACGTAGAGCAGGAAGATGAAGAACAGCGACCAGAACACCGAACGCCGCGCCTCGACCACGCCCGGCGTGGTGTAGTAGCGCATCAGGATGTGCGGCAGCGCCGCCGTGCCCACCATGAGCACGAAGACAAGCGCGAGGAAGTTGTTGCGGGAGGCCGTCCGTTCCTGCGGCGTTCTGCCCGGGTGTGCATCTGCGTGGCGGGGTGGCGCGCGTGAGCGTTCGAGCGCTTCGGCCTGTGCCTTGTTCCACTGGACACGCGCCTCTTCGGGCGTGCGTGGCAGATCACGCAGCGAGCGTTCGGTGGCGGCAATCTCGCGTGCAGAGGCGTTCTCCAGGCGCATGATGTTGAGGCGTTCGATCAGCGACCGGCGCTCGGCATCGAGCGCCTCGGGCAGATGGGCAATCTTGGCCGCGTAATCCTGTGAGCGGTAGCGATACTGGTTGCGCACCTCGATTTCGCCCGGATCGACCAGCAATTCGGCTTCGCGCTCGGTCACCTGGCTGAGCACAGTGCCGTACATGAGCTGCGGGACGGGAATCCCGGTGAGCTTGTAGGACAGAATGACCACGGGCGCCAGATAGGCGATGATCAGGATTACGTACTGTGCGACCTGGGTCCAGGTCACCGCCCGCATCCCGCCGAGGAAGGAGCACACCAGAATGCCGGCGAGGCCGATGAACAGACCGATCTCAAACTCGACGCTGACGAAATGGCTGGTCACCAGCCCGACACCGTAGATCTGGGCCACGAGATACACGAAACTCGCGAGTACGGTGGCCGCAAGCCCCACGAGACGTGCGACATTGCCCTGGTAGCGCGCACCGAGAAAATCGGGAATGGTGTATTGCCCAAACTTGCGCAGATAAGGCGCGAGCAGCAGGGCCACCAGCACAAAGCCCCCCGTCCAGCCGGTGACAAAGGCCAGCCCCTCGAAGCCGGAAAAGTAGAGCGTGCCCGCCAGACCGATGTAGGACGCGGCACTCATCCAGTCTGCTGCGGTCGCCATGCCGTTGAACACGGCCGGCACCCGGCGCCCGGCGACGTAGTACTCGGACACGTCCGTGGTGCGGCTCATCACGCCGATACTGGCGTAGATGGCAATGGTGACGAACAGAAAGACGTGGCCGATCAGATGTTGCGACAGGCCCAGCTGTTCGCCGATGGCGAGCATCACCACGAAGAACAGGAAGGTGCCTGTGTACCAGCCGTAATAGCGACGAAGCCGTCGGGAAAAAGCGCTCAAGGCCGGGACTCACCGGCGATGTTGTGGAGCACGCAGACAGGCATCAGTACTTGATCCGTGCGTAGTAGGTTTTTTCCGCGGCTTCACGCGCTTCGCGCAAGGTCCGGATGCCCTTCTCTGCCAGCAGAGGAACGAGCTTGAGAAAGACCTCTGCGGTCACGATGGCGTCACCGAGCGCGGTGTGGCGTCCGATGATGGTGAGGCCAAGGCGGTCGGCAATGGCGTCGAGCCGGTGCGATTCCTGGTTGGGGTGAATCACCGCCGACAGCAACAGCGTGTCGAGCACAGGTTGGTCGAAACGCAAGCCGGTGAGATCTTCCTTGAGCTGCAGGAAACGCATGTCGAAAGCCGCGTTGTGGGCGATCAGCACCGTTTCGGCGGCAAAGGCATGGAAGGCCGGCAGAACCGCGTCGATCGTGGGCTGCCCCCTCAGCATGTCTTCGGAGATGCCGTGAATCTTGATCGATTCGGACGACAGGGGCCGGCAGGGATCAACAAGCTGTTCGAACGATTCGTTGCGCAGCAGCTTACCGTTGAGCACACGGGCTGCGCCGATCTGGATGATCTCGTCGCCCTGGGAGGGGTTGAGTCCGGTGGTTTCGGTATCGAACACCGTGTAGGCCAGCTCGGTGAGCAGGCGGTCGTCGAGCGCGTGCGACCGCTCCGACCATTTGAAGAGGTCGAAGTCGTAGTACTCGGGACGGCCTTCGCCACGCGTGAACGTGGCGGACTCGATCACCTCCTGCGGCAGGGCGGCCGGGATGAGGAGCCGGAAGAATGCGCGATGGCGCACTTTTTCGCGCTCGAGCCACATCTCGCCATCGTGCCGTTCGATGACGTCACGTACCGTAAGCGGACTGCTCTCGCCCGCGAACTGCATGGATTCGAGTTCCCAGTTCATCACCGTTTCGGTGCTCATCGCCTGCCCCGACCAGATCAGGTCGAGGTGCACGTGACGCCCGGCGGCACTGAGGCGGAAACGAACCTCGCGCACCTCGAATTCGTCCGACAGACGGCTGGCAAGGTAAGTGAGCGCCTGCATCAGCGAGAAGCTGTCGACCTTGATCCACAACGACTCGTCGACTTCCTCGAGCTTGGTGCGGAGATTGATCCGCTGTTCGATGTGCCGCTGCACGGCCGCGATAAGGTCGGCGCCGAGCATCTCTTCGAGCGGCCAGCGGGCCTTGAGCGAATCAGCGAATTCGTTTGCGGTCTGGTCGAGACGCCGGCTCATGGCCTGAGTTTCGTCGCGGATGACGGTGCGGAAGCGCTCACGCAGCTCGCCCTGCAGATCGGGATATTCGAGCATCTCGGCAGCCGCACGCACATTGGCCAGCGCTGCACGATTACCCTCGGTGAGGGTATGCAGCATCTGGTCGCGACGCGATTCGTTCTCGAAGGTGCGCGTAATGTTGTCGAGCATCAGGATGAAGCCGGTCAGGACGCGCTCGGCACCCTCGCCTTCGCCCTCGTTTCCAAGCCGATCGGTCGCTGACAGCACCGGCGCCATCTGCACCCGCAGCAATTGCCCTGCCTTCGTCGTGGTGACGAAGTGGGCGACCGGTTGCACACCCTCGCGATGAAGGCGCTGGTTGATGGTCTCGAGCGCATGGATCACCAGATTGCGATCGAACACACCGTAAATGGAGCGTCCGAGCCCCATCAGCTCACCGCCTCCAGCCACGCCCGGGGCGTCGGACATGGCGCGGAACTGGAGCCTGGCGCGGTGGTTGTAGAGCAGGATGCGCCCGTCGAGGTTGCACACCACCACGCTTTGGGTGAGCTCCGACATCAGTGCGGCGAGACGGTTTTTTTCCTGCTCGACCGAAGCTTTGGCGGTGCTGATCTGGGCTTCAACGTCTTTCGTGACGTTATCACGCTGCTGCGCAAGTTCATTGACCGCCTCTCCCAGCGCCCGAACTTCGGGCGGACCTTCGGCCACGACACGAAAGCCGACGTTGGCCCCGAGCATCAGCCGCAGATTCTCGGCCATGCGCAGCAAACCCTGCACGTATTGGCGGAACAGGTTGCGCAGCACCCCGATACCGACGCCGAAACCCATGATGGTCAGCAGCGCCCCCAAGGGCAGGTGTGGTTCGATGACCTGAATGAGCAAGTCGCGTTGACTGCCCTTGGTTTCGATCCACACCAGCACTGCAGTGAGGATGAAGGGGCCGGTCATCAGCAGACCGAGCACGATGACCGCCAGGACGAAGCGTATGCGTGCAGACATCGCTCAGTTCTCCAGCATGCTGCGTACGCGCTCTACGAGCTCCTTGGTGGAGAAAGGTTTGGTCATGTAGGCATCCGCTCCCAGCGCGAGTCCTTTGCTGACTTCCGTGTCGCGTCCCTTCGCCGTCAGCATCAGGATGCGGATGGACTGCAGTTCCGGATCCGCCTTGATTTCCTGGCACACCTCGAAGCCGCTCTTCTTGGGCATCATGACGTCGAGGAGCACCAGATCAGGCCGCTCGCCGCGAATGCGGTTAACCGCCTCCTCGCCGTCCGTCGCCACCGTGACATCAAAGCCTTCCCGCTTCATCAGGAACTCAAGCGAGATAACAATATTCGGCTCATCGTCCGCAATCAGTATTTTCTTGGCCATGCATTCCCTCCCCTGACGCCTATTTTATGTCATTCGTCCGTCCGCCCGCTGCCAGCGGCAGCACAAACGAAAATATTGCGCCTTCTCCCGGCCTGGAGTTTACCCAAAGCCGACCTCCAAAGTGCTCCACGATCTGCCGGCTGATCGGAAGCCCCAGACCCGTGCCTTGCGGCCGGGCACTCGCATCGCCACCCTGCCGGAACTTCTCGAACACCACCGGCAACAATTCAGGCGCGATGCCTCCTCCATTATCCGCCACGTCGACACGGATCCCCTCGTCGTCAACGTACAGTCTCACTTTCACCCGACCGGTCTGCGCGGGCACGAACTTGGCGGCGTTCGACAACAGGTTGATCATGACCTGCAGCAGTCGGTCGTGATCGGCCTTCAGCACTGGCACGGTGTCCGCCAGATCGGTTTCAACCACTGCACAGCGGTCAG
>JALNWS010000233.1 GCA_023230755.1 Azoarcus sp. | reverse complement strand
TACAGCGATTTTTCCAAGGTTGAATACCTGCCCTTCGGCGAGTCGGTCGAGCTGATGAAGAACCGCCAGATCGACGTCACCCTGCAATCGTCCGGGCTTGGCGTGGCCGCGCTGCGCGACCTGTCGACGGCAGTGAAGGTGAACTTCGTGGCGATCCCGGCTGATGTCGTGGCCAAGGTCGGCGATGCGGCCTACGGTGCGGCAATCATCCCCGCCAGCACCTACGATGGGCAGGCGGTCGATGTCCCGACTGCAGCGATCAACAACCTGCTGGTGACGCATGAAAAGGTGTCCACGGACGTGGTTTACGAGATGACCCGTGGCATCTTCGAGAACCTCGAGCGCCTCGGGACCTCGCATGCTGCCGCGCGCCAGATCAAGCTCGAGAATGCAGTGAAGGGGTTGCCGATTCCCCTGCACCCGGGTGCAGAGAAGTACTACCGCGAAAAGGGCCTGATCAAGTAAGCCTGCGCAATCCGTTCGTGTCCTGCCCCATTCCACCAACGACAGTGGAGCGGAGCGGGGCGCCTGCACCCGTCTGCCCCGTCGCCCAGCGACATCCAGTCCGGAGTTTCCATGACTCAAACTGCCTCCACGCCGGCCGCTGAAGCCGGCCATGGGATGCTGCGCGTTGTCTTCTACGTCGCCATCCTGTTTTCGGTCTTCCAGATCATTACCGCGGCATTCAGCCCGGTCTCGAGCTCCGTGGTGCGATCCATGCACGTGGGCTTTCTCTTGCTGCTCACATTTCTGATCTATCCGTTTCGCGGTGGCAGTGAATCGGGCACGAGCCTGCTGACCAAGCTGGTCGGGTTCGGCGCGCTCGCGCTGGGTGCTTACCACTGGGTGTTCGAGGCGGAACTGGTCCAGCGCGCAGGTGAGCTCACGGACGCAGACATGTTCGTCGGCATCGTCACCCTGGTGCTGGTGTTCGAGGCTGCGCGGCGCATCATGGGCTTCGCCCTGCCCTTGATCTGTCTCGGCTTTCTGTCCTATGCACTGTTCGGTGAGTACCTCCCGGGGGTGTTTGCGCATCGTGGCTATGGTCTCGACCAGGTCGTTGGCCAGCTGGCTTTCGGGACCGAAGGTATCTTCGGCACCCCGACCTATGTGTCGTCGAGCTATATCTTCCTGTTCATCCTGTTCGGCGCCTTCCTCGAGCAGGCGGGCATGATTCACCTGTTCAACGATTTCGCCCTCGGTACGGTCGGCCACACCAAGGGCGGCCCGGCCAAGGTATCGGTGGTGTCCTCCGGTCTGATGGGCACGATCAACGGTTCGGGCGTGGCCAACGTGGTGACCACGGGCCAGTTCACCATTCCGCTGATGAAGAAGTTCGGCTACCGCGCCGACTTTGCCGGCGCGGTTGAAGCGACCAGCTCGATGGGCGGGCAGCTCATGCCGCCGGTGATGGGCGCGGTGGCCTTCATCATGGCCGAGACCATCAACGTGCCCTATATCGAGATCTGCAAGGCGGCCTCGATTCCCGCCGTGCTCTACTTCTTCACCGTGTTCTGGATGGTGCATCTGGAAGCGGGCCGCGCCGGCCTGAAAGGTCTGGCCAAGGAAGACTGTCCCGATCCCTGGGTGGCAATCCGCAAGCGCTGGTATCTGCTGGCGCCGCTGATCTCCCTGGTCTATCTGCTGTTCGCAGGCTTCACGCCGCTGTTCTCGGGCATGGTCGGACTGGCCCTCACCGTGGTCCTGATCTTCGGCGCGTCCTATTCCGGGCGCCTCAATGGCTTGTCCTTGCGGCTGCTGTTCTGGATCGCACTTGGCCTGGCCTGCTCGGCCTTCGCCTCTGTCGGTATCGTGGCGGTCATGGGTGTGATCGCGGTGCTCGCCGTTCTGCTGGCCGGTTACAAGGATGGACGCACGACGCTGAAGGTCGCGGTGCAGTCGCTGGCCGATGGCGCCATGCACGCGCTGCCGGTGGGCGTGGCATGTGCGCTGGTTGGCGTGATCATCGGTTCGCTGACGCTGACCGGCGCGGCGACGGCATTCGCCGGGTATATCATTCAGCTCGGCGCGCACAGCCTGCTGCTGTCCCTGGTGCTGACGATGCTGACCTGTCTGGTGCTGGGCATGGGGATTCCGACCATTCCCAACTACATCATCACCAGCTCGATTGCGGCGCCGGCCCTGCTGGAGCTTGGGGTACCGCTGGTGGTGTCGCACATGTTCGTGTTCTATTTCGGCATTCTTGCCGACCTCACGCCGCCGGTGGCGCTGGCAGCGTTTGCTGCAGCACCGATTGCCAAGGAGTCGGGGCTCAAGATTGGTGTGCGGGCGGTGCAGATTGCGGTGGCCGGTTTCGTCGTGCCCTATATGGCCGTGTTTGCGCCTGAATTGATGCTGCAGGGTGACAAGGGCTTTGATGCCACAATCTATGTATTCTTCAAGGCTTTGCTGGCCGTGACCTTGTGGGGAGTTGCCGTGGTTGGATTCTTCCGTACGCCGATGAACGTCATTGAACGCGTGCTTGCCTTCGTGGCAGCCTCGCTGCTGGTGGTCGCCTTGCCGGTGACTGACGAGCTGGGTTTCGTTTTGGCCTCGATGGTGCTTGGCACGCATATCTGGCGGGCGCGCAGGCTCTCGCCGCTGACGGCCTGATGGCGGTCTGTCTCGCAACGGCTGTGGCCGCGGTAACGCTCGCGGCCAACAGCTTCACCCTCGCGTGGACGCACTCGATCGAGAAGATCCTCTGGGAAGAGGACTGGCGCGTGGAGAATGCGGAACTGGTCCTCGAAGCGGTACGGGTGCGTGGTTACGGCGCCGGCATGGAGCCGGCACCCGAGGCGGTGCTGCACGACGGGGTGTGGGAGTGGCATCCCCGCACCACGCACGAGGTGCTGCGCCTGACGCGGTCCGGCTTTACCGCAGATTATCAGTGGTGTGCGGAAGGTTCGGCTTGTGTGCCGATGTCCGCGGTGCTGCCGTCCGATGGCGGAGTGACGGAGTTGCGCGCCTGCGACTCGGGCACGGCAGGCAGGCCCTGATCGATGCGTGCTCGCATTTCCTTGCGGTGGACGCCCCGGGTTCGGGCTGCGCTGCTGATTTTCGCCGTTCTGCCCTCGTTATGGTTCGGCTACCAGTGGCGGCTGCGCTCCGGGATGGATGAGCTGGAAAGCAGCGCCGGTCAGCGACTGGCCCTGCTCTCTGCCAGCCTCGATGCCGAATTGCAGCGCTACGAAAGCCTGCCCGTCGTGCTCGCGCAGCATCCGGGCTTGCGCGAACTGCTGGCTCATGCCGATGACCCGCGCCGGGTGGATCTTGCCAACCGCCTGCTTGGAAAGGTGAATGAGCGCACCGGCGCCGCCGTGCTGTATCTGATCGCACCCTCCGGGCGCACGCTTGCGGCCAGTAACTGGCAGCAACCGGAGAGCTTTGTTGGCGAAAACTACGCCTTCCGCCCGTATTTTCAGGACGCGCTGCGTGGCAATTCCGGTGCCTTCTTTGCCGTGGGCGCGACCACCCGCATTCCCGGTTTTTTCATCGCTCACCCGGTGCTCGATGGCGGCAAGGTCGTTGGCGTGCTCGCGGTCAAGGTGGAGCTCAAGTTGCTCGAGCGCACCTGGGCTGAAAGTGGTGAATCCATCATGGTTGTGGACCGGCACGGGGTCGTGGCGCTGTCTTCACACAATGAATGGAAGTTTTCCACCCTCGCCCCCCTGTCGGCCGAGTCGCGCAAGGCGCTGGCCGATACCCGTCAGTATTTTACCGGGCGCCTGGCGCCTTTGCCGCTGGTGTGGCGGGACACAAACCGGCTGAGTCTCGATGGCAAGACTTATGTTGTGAGGCAGCAGGATCTTGGCTGGGTGGACTGGCGCATGATGGTCATGCTCGATGCCGCGCCGGCAGCCGAAGCTGCACGGGTGGAGATTCTGGCAGCGGCCCTCGCGCTCAGCGTGCTCGGTGTGGCCGGGATGTACTGGGCACAGCGCGCGCGCCGCATCCGCGAGCGACTCGCCGCGCAGGCCGCGCTGGAACGCACCGTGGCCGAACGCACGGCAGATCTGGCCGCGAGCAATGCACAACTGTTGCGTGAGGTCGGAGAGCGAACCGCAGCCGAAAAGAAGCTGCGTGGCGCGCAACGGGCCCTGATCGACGCCAACCGGTTGGCCGCGCTGGGGCAGATGGCAGCCGGCGTGGCGCACGAACTGAATCAACCTCTGGCTGCAATGCGCGCCTTCGCAGGCAACGGGCTGACCTTTCTCGAACGCGGCCGGTATGAGCCGCTCGGCGAAAACCTTAGGCAGATGATTGGTCTGGTGGAGCGCATGGCGCGGCTCACGGCCCAGCTCAAGGTGTTCGCTTCGCGTCAGCAGTCGGTGCGAGGTTCGGCGCCTGCTGCACAGACCGTCCGGACGGTGCTCGGATGGCTGACGCACCGGATTCATGCCGCCGGGGTGGACCTGAAGACCTATGCGGAGGATATTGCGCTGCCGCTTCAACCTCAGGCGCTCGAGCAGGTGTTGCTGAACCTGATTGGCAACGCGCTGGATGCCCTCGACGGGCGTGCCGGCGCCGAGATCGAGATCTGGGTGGGGCGCCGCGGTGGCGCGCTGGTGCTTGAGGTCGCAGACAATGGCCCCGGCATTGATCCCGCATTGCGAGAGAAGATCACGCAACCGTTTTTCTCCACCAAACCGCTCGGTCAGGGGCTGGGGCTGGGGCTGGCAATCGTCAGCGACCTGGTCGTGGCCGCGGGCGGGCAGATCGTGTTCGATCAGCGTCTGGCGGGTGGGGCGGTTGTCCGGGCGAGCTGGCCCGAAATGGGCAACGTGGATGGCGACACCGGGGGCCAGGAGGAGAGCCATGAGTAGCGGCGAGTTGAAGGTGCTGTACGTCGAGGATGACGATGCGGTCCGTGCTGCCGGATGCCAGACCTTTGCGTTGGCCGATATCGAGGTAGAGGATCACGCCCGTGCAGAGTCGGTTGTCGCGCGCGTGGGGACTGCGACCGCAGCAGTCCTTGTCACGGATGTGCGTCTGCCAGGCATGGACGGCATGGCGCTGTTGCAACGGGTTGTCGCCATCGATCCGGATCTGCCGGTGATCCTGGTGACGGGGCATGGCGATGTATCTATGGCGGTCGAGGCCATGCGTGCGGGCGCCTACGACTTCATCGAAAAGCCGTTCGCGCCAGAACAGTTGCTGGATGTGGTCCGGCGTGCAATGGAGAAGCGCCGCCTGGTCCTGGAGAACCGCGCGCTGCGTCGGCAACTGGCGCAAACAACGGGTATCGACGGCCTGCTTGGAAACGGTCAGGCGATGTGCCGGGTGAGGGAACTCGTCGCCGAACTGGCCGACACCGATGTCGATGTACTGGTACATGGCGAAACCGGAACGGGCAAGGAGCGTGTTGCGCGTGGCCTGCATGAGTCCGGCCAGCGTCGGCAGGGCAATTTTGTCGCGATCAACTGTGCGGCATTGCCCGAAAGTGTGTTCGAGAGCGAAATGTTCGGGGTGGAACCGGGGGCCTTCACCGGGGCCACGCGCAGTCGCGCCGGAAAGATCGAATATGCCAATGGTGGTACCCTGTTTCTCGATGAAATCGAAGGTATGCCGCTGGCGCTGCAGGCGAAACTCCTGCGGGTGCTGCAGGAAAGGGTGGTCGAGCGGCTCGGTTCAAACCGGCTCGT
>JALNWS010000232.1 GCA_023230755.1 Azoarcus sp. | reverse complement strand
GTGTTCAACGACTACCGCTTCAGTACGGGCAACACGGTTGCCCTGCCGCCGGAAACCGCAGCCTGAACGCATCGTGATCGCGCCGGCGCCCCTTTCTGAGAGGCGCCGGCGTTTTCGTTTCCGCGATGTGCCCGGCTGCTCCGTCCGGCCGATGCTCCGCGGTGCCTTGTTCAGCCGTAACGGCGCATTGCCTGCACTGCGAGCCCGGCGCCGATGCTGCCGTAAAGATCGCCCTCGACGCTGCGCGCGTGTGGCAGTTCCGCGGCGATCTGTTTGCGCAACTGCGGAACCCCGCTGGCGCCGCCGGTGAAATACACCGTATCTACCTGATCCCGTGCCACGCCCGCCTGATTGAGCAGGGTGCTGACCGTCTCCGCGACACGCCCGACCAGCGCGCGCGTGGCAAACGTGAACGCGTCGCGGGTGATCGTGTGGCGGAGGCCGGTTTCCAGGCGATCGAGTTCCAGCTCCACCTCGGGCGCCGCCGACAGGTCGATCTTGGCCTGCTCCACCTGCAACGCCAGCCAATGGCCTTCGCGACGTGCGATCAGGCGTGAGAGCCGATCCAGTTCAGTGCGCGCGGTGGCGTCGCGGTAGATGTGCTGAAGATCGGAAGTGACCTGGCGTGCGTAGGCAAAGTTGATGGTGTGCCAGGTGGCGAGCTGAAAGAAGATGCTCGACGGAATCTCGGCGCCGTTCTTCATCTTTCCGCGGTAACCGAGCAGGGGCATGACGCATTCGAGGCTGAGTGCACGGTCGAAGTCGGTGCCGCCAATATGCACGCCGGCATTACCGAGCAGGTCGCCGCGGCGATCCTCGACGCGTGCACGCTCGGGTGAGAGGCGGATCAGCGAAAAGTCGGCGGTGCCGCCGCCGATGTCGGCAACGAGCACCAGTTCTTCATGATCGAGCGAGGCCTCGTAGTGCAGCGCCGCGCCGATCGGTTCGAACTCGAAGCTGACGTCCCGGAAGCCGACCTGGCGGGCGACCTCTTCGAGGGTGTCCTGCGCCTTGCGGTCGGCTTCCGCATTGTCGTCCACGAAATGTACCGGACGGCCGAAGACGGCCTGGTCAAACGGCCTGCCTGCCTGCGCTTCGGCGCGTTGCTTCAGTTCGCCGATGAAGCTCGCCAGCAGCTGACGAAAAGGCAGCGCGCGACCCAGCACTTCGGTATGGCCGTCGATCAGGCTGCTGCCGAGCAGGCTCTTGAGCGCGCGCATCAGGCGGCCTTCGTAACCCTCCAGATACTCGCCGAGTGCGGCGCGACCGAAGCAGGTGGTGTCCTCGTCGGCATTGAAGAACACGGCTGAGGGCAGGGTCTGTTTGTCGCCTTCGAGGGGGAGCAGGGTTGGAGCGCCCGGGCGCAACCAGCCGATCGTGGAGTTGGAGGTGCCGAAGTCGACGCCGCAGGCGCGGGCAGGCGCAAGGCTCATGGTGTAGATACGGAGCAACGAAAGAGGGCTGCGATGCTACTCGATGAGGCGGAGAAGGGCGAGACTATTTCCCCGCCCGGTGTGCAGCGACGCTCTGCCAGGAGTGGCGTGAAGTGGGGCGTGTACCCCGAATGCGCGCAGGTGTAGGCTTGATGATCATGACCCATCCTGAAAAATCCGGGCCGACCGCCAGCCCGCAATCCGCGCCTGCGGACACGCCGTGTTCCGATGCCCCGACCGGCGCAGGGACCGCATTGAAGCTCGTTCTGCGCCGGGTGGCGATCGATACCTATCGCGAAAACGTGGCCTATCTCCACCGCGACTGTGCGGTGTACCGGGCCGAGGGCTTTCAGGCGCTGTCCAAGGTCGAAGTGAGGGCCAACGGCAAGCGTATTCTGGCGACGCTGAACGTGGTCGATGATGAGCACATCGTCGCTTGTGCCGAACTGGGTGTCTCCGAGGATGCCTTTGACCTGCTCGGCGTGGCCGACGGACATCCGGCGTCGATTTCGCAAGCAGAGCCGGCGTCCTCGATTCCGGCCCTGCATCGCAAGATCTCAGGCGAGCGTCTGAGTCAGGAGGATTTTCGCGCCATCGTGCACGACATCGCCGAGCACCGGTATTCGAAGATCGAGTTGACGGCCTTCGTCGTGGCCTGCAATCAGAATGAACTCGACCGCGAGGAAGTCTATTACCTCACCGACGCCATGGCCGCTTCCGGAAGGCGGCTCGACTGGCGCGAGCGCCCGGTGGTGGACAAGCACTGCATCGGTGGCATTCCGGGCAATCGCACTTCGATGCTGGTGGTGCCGATCGTTGCCGCGCACGGCATGCTGTGCCCGAAGACCTCGTCGCGGGCGATTACCTCGCCGGCGGGTACCGCCGACACCATGGAGGTGCTTGCCAATGTCGAGCTGCCGATGGAAACGCTTGGCGAGATCGTGCGCGAACACCGGGGATGCGTGGCCTGGGGCGGCACCTCGCACCTGTCTCCGGCCGACGACGTGCTGATTTCGGTCGAGCGGCCCTTGTCGATCGACTCGCCGGGGCAGATGGTCGCTTCCATTCTGTCCAAGAAGATTGCTGCGGGTTCCACCCATCTGGTGCTCGACATCCCGGTGGGCCCGACTGCCAAAGTCCGGTCGATGCCCGAGGCTCAGCGTCTGCGCAGGCTCTTCGAATACGTCGCGGGACGTATCAACCTGACGCTTGATGTCGTGATTACCGATGGGCGTCAGCCAATTGGCAACGGCATCGGACCCGTGCTGGAGGCACGTGATGTGATGCGGGTGCTCGAGAACGACCCCGCCGCCCCCAATGACCTGCGCCAGAAAGCACTGCGTCTGGCCGGGCGGATGCTGGAGTTCGATCCCGATGTACGCGGTGGTGAAGGTTTTGCGATTGCCCGTGACATACTCGACTCGGGTCGCGCGCTGGCGAAGATGGAGGCCATTATCGACGCGCAGGGCGCCAAACCCTTCCGCCAGGATCAGCCGCATTGTGGCGGCCTGAGTTTCGACGTGCTCGCTGAGGCCGACGGCGTGATCATCGGCATTGATAACCTGCAGGTCGCCCGTATTGCGCGCGTGGCCGGCGCGCCGAAGGTGCAGGATGCGGGGGTGGATCTGTTCCACAAGCTCGGGGAGCGGGTTGCCAAGGGGCAGCCCCTGTTCCGGGTGTATGCGGAGTTTCCGTCCGACCTTGAGTTTGCCCGCCAGGCTTGTGCGCGCAGTTCGGGTTATACCTTGGGCACGGCGGACGAGGTTCCGCTACGCTACGTGGAGTTCTGAGCATGATCGATCTGTTGCTGTGCTTCGACGACGAGTGGCCGCTGGCCGCACGGGTCGCGAAGGCTGCGGGCGTGCCCTGCGAGCAGGTGGTGCGTCACCGTTTCCCTGATGGCGAACTGAAGCTGCGCCTGCCGCCGTCGCTGCCGTCGCGGGTGGGAATGCTGCGTGGCCTTGATCATCCGAACGAGAAGCTGGTGGAGCTGCTGTTTTGCGCGCGCACTGCACGCACGCTCGGGGCTGGCCGGCTGGTGCTTCTGGCGCCCTATCTCGGCTACATGCGTCAGGACATCGCGTTCACGCCGGGCGAAGTGGTCAGTCAGCATGTGGTCGGCGAATTCCTCGCGTCGCTTTTCGATGCGGTGGTCACCGTCGATCCACACCTGCACCGCGTCAGCCGCTTGTCGGAGGCGGTGCCGGTCGCTCAAGCGCTGGCCTTGTCGGCCGCGCCGCTGCTGGCGGAGTTGATTGCCGAGCGGCGCCCCGGCGCAATGCTGCTGGGCCCCGACGCAGAGGCCGCGCAGTGGGTGGCTGCGGCGGCGCGATCCCACGCCTTCGATCATGGTGTGTGCAGCAAGCAGCGTCACGGTGATCGCGAGGTTCACGTCACCCTGCCGGATATGGCCTTCGCCGGGCGGCAGGTGGTCCTGATCGACGACGTGGCCAGCAGCGGACGCACACTGGCGGTGGCGGCCGCACAGTTGCTGGCGGCCGGGGCCTCGTCAGTCGACGTGGCCGTGACCCACGCCCTGTTTGCCGACGACGCACTGCAGACGGTGCGTGCTGCCGGGGTGGGCGAGGTGTGGAGTACCGACTGTATCGCGCATCCGAGCAATGCGGTCGGGGTGGCGCCCATGCTGGCGCAGGCGCTGCGGGATCTGAAATGAACGCCCGCTGTGCCTGGGTGTCCGATGACCCGTTGTACCTTGCGTATCACGATCACGAGTGGGGCGTGCCGCGTCACGACGCAGCAGGGCTGTTCGAGTTCCTGTTGCTGGAGGGGGCTCAGGCCGGCCTGTCCTGGATTACGGTTTTGAGAAAACGGGCGCATTACCGGGAAGTGTTCGATGGTTTCGATCCGCAACGGATTGCGCAATGGGATGATGGCAAGAAGGCCGCACTGATGGCCGACGCGGGCATCATCCGCAATCGTGCCAAGATCGAGGCCGCTGCGATCAACGCGCAAGCCTGGCTGGCGATGCAGGCCGAGGGCATCGATCCGTCCGCCTGGTTGTGGCAGTTCGTTGGCGGGAGGCCGCGGGTCAACACCTTTGCGTCGCTGGCAGAAGTGCCGGCCAGCACGCCAGCCAGCGCGGCGATGAGCAAGGCCTTGCGCAAAAGAGGGTTCAAGTTCGTCGGGCCAACCATCTGTTATGCGTTCATGCAGGCGGTGGGCATGGTGAATGATCACACCACCAATTGTTTCCGCCATCCCGGCCACCGACGCTGATCGGGAGCAGCGCTTACGCCTTGGGCCTGCCCGATGCGTCCATTACCGATGACGAGCACGGCAGGTAATGCTAGGATCACTGGCCCGTCAAGTGAATTTGTCACACGGCGGGCTTGCACAATCATTTCTTGGCAAGTGAGGGGGCGTGTGGATCAAGCGGGAAAATCTGTTGTGTTTGCGGACCTGACAGGCAGTACGGGCCTGTTCGAGTCGGCTGGCAACGTCGTTGCGACGCATGTCGTGACCCGCTGTACGCAAACGCTTGGCGCGCACTTCATGCGCGCGGGCGGGCACGTGGTGAAATACCTCGGTGACGGCGTGCTGGTCACCTTCGACGATACAGTGGCTGCGGTCGAGGCCTGTATCCGTACCAAGGACATCCTTCACGACATCAATGCCGACCAGTTCCGTCATACGCCCCTTGGTTTCAAGGTCGGTATCGAACACGGTCCGATCATTGAGCAGGATGGCGATTGCTACGGTGATGCGGTCAATGTCGCGTCGCGTCTGAGTGATCGGGCCGAAGCCAATGAAATCCTGATCGGCGAGCCGGTGTTTCGCCGACTGCCCGAACATCTGCGCCTGTCGTGCAGCAGCCTTGACCGGATCATGGTCAAGGGAAAGTCGGAGCCCATCAGGGTGTGGCGCATCGACTGGGCGCGCACCGCCGAGTCCACGATTACGGTATCAATCGACACCATTGCCGGTGGTTCGCGCCCGCAGGTCCTGCAGCGCCTCGATCTGGATCTGCTTGATCAGCATCTGAAGCTGTTGCCCTCGGACGGTCCGCTGGTGATCGGACGTGGTGACGAAGTGGGCATGAACATCAATGACCCGCGAGTGTCACGTCGTCATGCCCGAATCGAATGGGTGAGCAGCCAATGCGTGTTGACCGACTTCAGCAGTAACGGCACCTGGGTGAGCTTTGCCGGCGCGGTTTCGCCGGTGATGCTCAAACGCGACAGTTGCATGCTGCATGGGCGG
>JALNWS010000231.1 GCA_023230755.1 Azoarcus sp. | reverse complement strand
TACTAACCCGTACGTTGGTAAGCGGACATTCATGAAATGACGTACCGTGTGCTTGGGTGTCGGAAAAAGGCACGCACAAGGTCGGGCATTTTTTGCAATGACCGCAGGAACCCGACTGCGATCTTTTTCATCTGGTCGGGGCCTTTGATGATGCTGCGTCCCATCTTGTGGTGCTTCAGGTGAGCCCAGACGTGCTCGTCTGGATTCAGGTCGGGGGAGTAAGACGGAAGCCTGAACAGGCGCAAGCTCCCCTTTGTTTTCTCGACGAAAGCTTTGACCTTGGCGCTGCGATGGACCGGGTGGCCGTCAACGATCAAGAACACGGGCTTCTCGCGCCCATTGATCAGCCGTTTGAGGAATTCGATGAATACGTCTGCCGTGACGTTGCCTTCTGTGCACATGAAGCGCAACTGTCCTTTCGGGCTGATGGCCGAGATCAGATTCACTTTGAACCGCGCACCGGTACCCTTGACGATGGGCGTTTGCCCGGTCGGCGCCCAAGTCGTTCCACTATGGTAGTCAGAGCGGACCTGAGCTTCGTCGGCAAAGAAGATCTCCGCATCTACGGCTTTGGCCTCGGCTCGAATACGCGGGAATTCGTTCGTGATCCAGTCCGAAACGAGCTCGGGATCGCGTTGGTAGGCCCGCACCAGCGGGCGCTGCGGCGACAAGCCCAGCTTTCTGAGCAGCCGACCCACACTTACCTCGGACAGCGCCACGCCGAACTGTTGTCGGATCAAGGTTCTCACCATCGCCCGGGTCCACAAAGCAAACTCGAACTTGAACTGCTCGGGGCTCGACATCGTGATTGTGCGGTAAAGCCAATCCAGCGCCTTACCATCGAGCTTGGGCGTTCGCCCTGGAACAGGCTTCGCACGCAGTGCCTCAAGCCCGCCTTCCCGGTAGCGCGCAAGCCACTCGTAGATTCGACCACGCGAAAATCCCAGCGCCTGGATGACCACTTCCGGAGATTCACCGGCTTCGACCCGCTGCACGGCCCGAATCCGAATCTCCTCCATCGCCTCGTGCGATATCGAACGACCGTCTCTCTTGCTCATGCCGCATTATCGCATCCCGACAAGAAATGTCCGCTAACTTATGTACTGATTAGTAAGTAAGCACCATTCGACTCTGACCCCTTTGATTCAACACCAGAACACCCGCCCCCTCTCCGCGACCTCCGCGGCTCCGCGTGACACTGCCCTTTGGTACAGTAATGTTCCTGTCAGAGAACCACAAAGCGGACATCTTTCCATGCACATCAACGCCGACTTCACCCAGCGCGCCGTCGTACAGCATCAGGACCTGCCGTGGGTCAGCTCGCCGGCCGGTGGCGTCGAGCGGCGGATGCTGGAGCGCGATGGAGAAGAGGTAGCCCGTGCAACCTCGATTGTCCGCTACCTGCCGGGCGCAAGGTTCGAACGCCACCTGCATGAACTGGGCGAGGAGATCTTCGTGCTCGAGGGCACGTTCAGTGACGAGTCGGGCGACTACGGTGCAGGCACCTATCTGCGCAATCCACCGGGGTCGTCGCACGCGCCGCACTCGGCCACGGGCTGCGTGCTGTTCGTGAAACTGCGTCACATCAACCCGGCGGATCGGGCTCATCTTGCGATCGATACCACGACCGCGACCTGGTATCCGGGGCTTGTGCCCGGCCTGTCAGTGCTGCCACTTGCCGAATTCGG
Organism: Azoarcus sp.; assembly: GCA_023230755.1. GTDB lineage: Bacteria > Pseudomonadota > Gammaproteobacteria > Burkholderiales > Rhodocyclaceae > Parazoarcus. Next base: position 3,979 of record JALNWS010000231.1, on the reverse strand, counting down.
CACCGAGCATACGGCTCTGGTGCGCTGGGCGCCGGGGACGTATTTCAATCCACACCGACACTACGGCGGCGAGGAAATCCTCGTCATCGACGGCGTATTCGAGGATGAATTCGGGCGCTACCCTGCAGGCACCTGGATTCGCAGCCCGCACCTCAGCCAGCACAAACCCTTCAGCCGCGAGGGCTGCACCATCCTGGTCAAGACGGGCCATCTGCCCTTGCCCGCCGCCAACGCGTCGGGGAAATGACATTTGCGGCTGCCAGGATGAACACCTATGCTCCAGAGGCACACCCGACGCGCAGTGCCGTGCTTCGCGCTCACGCCGGGCGCTGAAGCGGAAGACATTTTCATGCATGCCCGAAGCATGTGTTTGCGGCACCGTCGAATATCGACTGTGAAAGCTCACGTACATGGACAAGGATATGCCGGACCTCGACAGCGAAACCCATGCGCTTCACGAACCCGATGCGCACACGCGCAAATTTCAGGCAGTCGCAAGCTGGGTGGTCGTGGTCATCCTGATCGGCTTTGGCTCCTACGCCTTGATGAAGCTCGTGTCCGTGCATGAAACCCCGGGCAGCTACTGGCGTGATCTGATCCGCGAGCAGTTTCCGGTGCTGGTGGGCTTGCCCATGGCCGGGCTGGGCGCGCTGTTCGTCACCCTCATTCTGCGGATTTCGACCGGGCCGCTGGAGTTCGAGATGGCGGGCGTCAAGTTCAAGGGTGGCGCCGCACCGATCGTGTTCTGGATCATCTGCTTCCTGAGCATCGTGCTCTCCATCGGGATGCTGTGGCAGCGCTGATTCGCGCATGAAGCGCTATTTCCAGCTGACGGTCGACGCAAACAGGTAGCCCGCGCCGTACACCGTCTTGATCACCTTGGCGCGCTGCGGGTTTTCCTCCAGCCGGCGGCGCAGGCGCGACACTCGCAGGTCGATGCTGCGATCGAGCGCAGAGACATCGCGACCGCTGAGCAGCTGATCGCGCGACAGAATCTGGTTGGGATGCTCGAGCATGGTGATCAGCAGCTGCGCTTCAGCCAGGCCCAGGGTGTCTTCCCTGCCGTCGGCGCTGATCAGCCGGTGCGTACCGAGCTCGAAGCACCAGCCCGCAAACTGCGCCACCTTGGGCGCGCCCAGCGCAGGGTCGGGTTGCGCCGGCTCATAGCGTCTCAGCACGCTGCGCACACGGGCAATGAGTTCGCGCGGCTCAAAGGGTTTGAGCACGTAATCGTCCGCGCCCAGCTCCAGCCCCATCACCCGGTCCGAGGTATCCGTCCTCCCCGTGACAATGAGCAGGCCGAAGCGATGCCGTGCACGGACCTGCTGCAATACCTCCATGCCGTCCATATCCGGCAGTCCGAGATCGAGAATGCACAGTTTGGGCTGCTGCCCCTTCAGGCGACGCAGAAAGTCACTGCCGGTATGAAACACCTCGCACGCATAACCGAAACGCTGCAGGGCGCCTTCAATCAGTCGTGCAACGGTTACGTCGTCTTCAACCACATGGATGAGCACATTATCCTTGACCTGCATCCAGCCCCCGTCATCTTCTTGTTGATCTGCACGTCTAGCGCCCCAAGGATGTGAGCGCCGCCGCAAGCTTATCGCGACTGAAGGGTTTGTCCAGCATCGGCACGTCATCATCGCCTCGACGCAGCGGTTCGGAACTCGCGTAGCCGCTCATCAGCACCACTGGAAGATCGGGGCGGAAGCGTCTGACGAAACGCGCGAGCGCACGACCGTCCATGCCGCCGGGCATCACCACATCGGACAGCACCAGTGCGATCGAAGACACGTTCTCGACCATGTCGGCCGCCTCGTTGCCGCTTTCGGCCTCCAGCACCGTGCAGCCCAGCGAGGCCAGTTGCTTGCGCACCACCTTGCGCACATCGTCATCGTCCTCAACCAGCAGCACGAGACGGTTCTTGAGCTCCATCCGGGCCGGTGCCGGCGCATCCAGCTGCAACGCTGTCGCCGGGCGCGCTGCGCAAGGCAGGATCAGCGCCACCGTGGTCCCGACGGCCTGCCGGCTGCGAATGCGCACACCGCCGCCGGACTGCTTGATGAATCCGTACACCATGGCCATGCCCAGACCACTGCCCATGCCAAACTTCTTGGTGGTGAAAAAGGGTTCGAACACGCGGGCGACCGTCGCTCCATCCATGCCCATGCCGTTGTCGCTCACGGCGATCTGCACGTAGTTGCCGGGGGGCAGTTCGAGGTCGGCCGCCTCGGCCCGACCCAGCGCTTCGAGCGAAGACTCGATGCACAGTGCGCCGCCGTTCGGCATCGCATCGCGCGCATTGAGCGCCAGATTGAGCAGCGCACTCTCCAGCTGATGCGCGTCGACCATGGCGACCAGCTGATCGGTTTTCGACTGGGTGAGGATGGAGATGTTGCCCGGCACCGAGCGCCGGATCAGGCGCGCCATGCTCAGGACAAGCTCGTTGACCTCAACCGGCTCGGGCGCCATCGGTTGCTGGCGCGAGAACGCGAGCAGACGCTTGATCAGCGTGGAGCCGCGCTCCGCAGCCTCCAGCGTCGGATCGACGAACTCGCCGATCACCGGGTGAGCAGGAAGCGCCTCGCGCAAACCGGCGAGATTGCCCATCACCACCGTCAGCATGTTGTTGAAGTCGTGCGCAAGGCCACCGGTCAGTTGGCCGATGGCCTCCATCTTCTGCGCCTGCGCCAAGGCATTGAAGGTGCGCCGCTGCTCGGTGATATCCACCGCATGCACAAAACATCCCATCACCTCGCCGTCCTGCCCGATATCGGGCACGAGCGTACTGCGGGCGAAGCGCGTCATGCCATCAGGGGCGGTAAGCGAGTACTCGTAGGACATCTCCTCTCCGCCAAGCGCCCGCTCCACGGCATCTTCCACGGCCTCGAACACCTGCAGCCCGATCACCTGGCGGATGGGCTTGTTCACCATGGTCTCGCTGGTCCAGCCAAACCACTCGGCATAGCTGCGGTTGGCGTAACGGTAGATCCAATGATTGTCGAAATAGGCGATGTGCGCCGGAATGGTGTCGGTGATCTGACGCAGTCGAGCCTCGCTGAAACGCAGCGCAGCGGTAATCCGGCGGTTGTCCTCGATGGCGGCGGTGAGTTCGGCATTGGCGCGGGTCAGTTCGGCGGTGCGGCGCTCGATTGCCGCCTCCTGCTCGATCTGCTGACGTTCGATCTGGGTCTGCTTCGCATCGAGTTCGGTGATGTCCGAGTACAGCGCGATGAAGCCATCGTGCGGCAGTGGAAAGCCACGGATCAGCAGCAGCGTGCCATCCGGACGGCGACGCCGGGTTTCGTGCGGCTTGAACGCACGCGCGGCCTCCACCCGCTCGCGGACTTGCGCGTCGGGGTCGCCCGGCCCGTACTCGCCACGATTTGCGTTATGGCGGATGAAAGCCTCGAACGGCAGCCCCGGCTCGGCCATCGTGTCCGGGAAGTCGAGCAGGCGCAGGAAGGTGCGATTGCACGCGACCAGACGCAGATCGCGGTCGAAAACCGTCACCCCCTCGTCGAGCAGATCGAGCCCCGCAGCCGTCATCTCGCGATAGCGACGGTCACTGATTACCGGTTTGTTCGTGTCCCCAGCCACGGCTGGAACCTGCCCTGATGTCATGCCGACTCACTCATTCCTGCACCCCCGTATTTTCCGGGTACGGACTGATTCTAGTCGGCCAGCAAGCCCCAGGGCAGCGCCGACAAGATTCAGTACATTTCCTCGAAATTGGCGACAAGTTTGTTTGTCATTCTGCTCCCGCGGCGCAGATCGACCACTGCCAGCCAGCTTGCCTGGCAGTTTCGAGGTTTCAGACGCGCGGTGACCGCCGGACCACCGGCAAGGTATTCCATAAAAACGTCATGGAGGAGAAAAGGGTGTCGAACAATCCTTACGAGCAGGGCCTGGACAAGAATGCAGCGAACTTTGTACCGCTGTCGCCCCTGAGCTTCATCGAGCGCAGCGCCTATGT
>JALNWS010000230.1 GCA_023230755.1 Azoarcus sp. | reverse complement strand
TTCTACGCCATCCTGCGCCAGCTCAAGAGCGAAGGCGTGACCATGGTGATCACCTCACACATCCTCGCCGAGATCCAGGAGCGGGTGGACCGGCTCGCCATCATGGCGGCCGGCAAGGTGCAGGCCAGCGGCACGGTGCAGGCGCTGCGCGAACAGATGGATCTGCCGCTGTGGTTCAGCGTTCACGTCGCGCCCGAAGACTTCGACGCGGTGCGCAACGCGCTCGGCCACCTGCCGGTGATCGCGATCGAGACCCGCGACGATCACGTCGCCGTGCAGTGCCGGCGCGAATCGAAGATGGCGGTGATCGAGGCCCTCGCAGGGCTCGACGGACGGGTGCGCGACCTCACCGTGCGCGAACCCTCGCTCGAAGACGTGTTCTTCGGCTTTTCGGACTAAGGAGGCGAACATGGAAATCGCACAGATCGCCACCATTGCCGGCAAGGAATTCTGGGACCGCATCCGCAACCGCTGGGTGCTTGCGGTCGCACTGGTGTTCACCGCCTTCGCGCTCGTAATTGCGTATTTCGGCGCCGCGCAGCAAGGCGCGGTCGGGTTTCGTTCGATCGACGTCACCATCGCCAGCCTCGTCAGTCTGGTCATCTATCTCATTCCGCTGATCGCGCTGATTCTCGGTTTCGATGCCATCGTCGGCGAACGCGAACGCGGCTCGCTCGATCTGCTGCTGTCGATGCCGATCACCCGGGTGGAACTGCTGCTGGGCAAGTATTTCGGCCTTGCTGCCGCCCTCACCTTTTCCACCGTTGCCGGCTTCGGTCTGGTGGCAGTGGTGCTGTCGTCGCAGCTCGAGCTCAACGCGCTGTTCCACTACTTCGGCTTCATGCTCAGCTCGGTGCTGCTCGGTTGCGCCTTTCTCAGCCTGGCGGTGATGCTGTCGGTGTTCGCCGGCGACCGCACCCGCGCCTCCGGTCTGGCGATCGCGATGTGGTTCTTCTTCGTGCTGGTGTTCGATCTGCTGCTGCTCGGCGCACTCGTCGTCAGCGGCGGACAGTGGGGCGGCGACCTCTTCCCCTACCTGCTGCTGCTCAACCCCGCCGACGTGTTCCGCATCCTGAACATCTTTTCGCTCGAAGATGTGCGCGCGCTCTACGGCCTCGCCACCGTCTTCCCGCCCAGTCTGGCCAACCCTGTGCTGCTGGGCATCGTCATGTTTGCCTGGATCGCCTTGCCGCTCGGCATTGCGGCGTGGCGCTTCAGAAAGTGAGATCCCCAATGAATCCGGAACCGAATCGGAACGTGAGTACAAAAATGAAACACTCCCCCTTCATCCGCCTGCGCGGCACCCTCGCGGTGCTGCTCGCCGCCGGCCTGCTCGCCGCCTGTGGCGGCGAGCAGGGCACGGACACCAGCATCCTTGCCGTCGAGATCGATCGCAGTACCAGTTGCGCCCTCGACGGCATGCTGCTGGCCGACTATCCCGGCCCCAAGGCACAGATCCACTACGACGGCATCACCCAGCCCGACTTCTTCTGCGACACGGTAGAGATGTTCTCGATCTACCTCAATCCGGAGCAGGCCCGGCGCGTGAGTGCAATCTACGTTCAGGACATGGCCAAGGCCGACTGGGACAACCCCAAAGGCCACTGGATTGATGCCAGAACGGCTACCTATGTACACGGCTCGAGGCGCACCGGCTCGATGGGTCCGACCATCGCCTCCTTTGCCAGTGCGGACGATGCACGCAAGTTTGCTGAGACCGAAGGCGGCAAGGTGCTGCGCTTCGACGAAGTGACGCCCGACATGGCGATTCTCGATGGCGGTGCCCTGCACGACAAGAGGATGTAAGCGATGGAATCAATCTACGAAAACGTATCACCCGAGATCGCAGAAGAACTGCAGCAGACCGCAAAGGTCATCTACGAAACGCGCGAAAACCGCAGGGTGGTACTCCATTTCGCCGGTGCCGCGGACGAGGCCACGCTCCTCGACAGCATCACCCGCGGCACGGTCGTCGAGCATCCGGCCTATGAGCTCTACCTTGCCGCCCGCATTCTGGGCGACACCTGCGAAGCAGCCCGCGAAGCGCTTGCTGCCCGACTGAAGGAGGTCAACCGCTGATGAGCCAACACCCTGAACTGCTCGACCATGTTGTGGCCCGATTCGGCAACCGCCTCCAGGGCGCGCCGCAACTGACGCAGGACGCACTCGCACTCAACCTGGAAAACGGCGTACAGCTCACCGTGCGCTACGCCGCAGCCGATGCCTACTCGCTGCGCTGGAAATTTCAGGCCGGCGAACGCGAACTCGAGATGGGCATCGACACCGCACCGACGCACCCGACACTCACCACCCACCCCAACCATCTGCACCTTGCCGATGGCCTTGCCGTGGCCGACCCGCTGACCCGGATTGACGCCGCCCCCGCAGACAATCTGTCTGCCTTGATCGAAGCCCTGCTGCGCGACCCGCAACTGGACTTCACGCGACCATGAACGGCAGCGGCACAATGCGCAGGCTGCTGCTGAGCGGTGCCGCCCTGTGCATTGCGACCGCAACGGCGCTGTCGTGGCAGTACGCAATGCGTCCCGGCGCCGACTTCTCGCCGGCTGCCGACGACATCTGTATCGTTCCGCCGTCCCGCACATCGACGGCTTTCCCGTGGAATCCCGCATCCGGCCTGGGCAAGCATGACGCCCGCCCCGCCCCTGCGGATGCACGCTGCCCGGTGTGCGGCATGTATCCCGCACGCTTTCCGACATGGGTGGCGCAGATCATCTTCGAAGACGGTTCGGCACACTTCTTCGACTCCCCCGTGGATCTGCTGATCTTTCTGCAGGACCCCGGACGCTTCGACGCCGAGCACAGCGCATCCGACATCGCGAAGCGCTACGTCGTTGATCATCGCAGCGGAGACTGGCTCGATGCCGACCAAGCCAGTTTCGTACTGGGCTCAACGGCCCGCGGACCGATGCGAGGCCCGGACCTGCCCGCATTCGCCAGCACCACCGAGGCAGCCGCTTTTGTCGCAGCAAGCGGTGGCCGCATCGTGCCCCTCGGAGACATCGACGCCGAGGTCCTCGCCCGCTTGCGCGACGCCAGCCACGCATCACATACGCGCTAAGACTCACAGACTGCAGCGACAAAGCGGCAAAAAAATGGAGGCCTCGAAGGCCTCCATTCTCTTGTATGTGTCGCGACGCAGTGTCGCAGACGCTTACTGCGACTTGCCGACCATGTAATCGACGGCCGCCATGACCTCTTCGTCCTTGAGTGTTGCCGCACCACCGCGAGCCGGCATCATGCCCTTCTCACCGGTAAAGCCCTCAAGTGCATGTTTGTGAAGCATGTCGATACCCTTGGCGATGCGGGGGCCCCATTCGTCCTTGTTGCCCGGCTTCGGCGCGCCGGCCACACCCGCTGCATGGCACAGGGCACAGGTCTTCTTGTACACGCTCTCACCAACTGCATTTACGGGGGCGGCCGGTGCCGGAGCCGGTTCCGGCGCGGGTGCTGCCGCGACCGGTGCGGGTGCGGGTGCGGGCGCTGCCGGTGCGGCCGTGCTGCCTGCAGAACCGGAATCCTGTCCGCCACATGCGGCGAGCAAGGCCGAGAGCACTGCAGCCACGATCAGGGTGTGCTTGTTCATCTGTTTCTCTCCGTCAAATCCAAGGGGGTCAAAAAGGGCGGGTGGATGGCAACTCACCTGCATTGGCTGCATGCTAGCGAGCGCGCCCCGATTTTGGATTGACTGCAATCAATTTGTGCTTCTCAAGCGCCGACAGCGCCGCCCAGCAAAGACTTGCGGACCACTCTCACAACAGCCCCGTGCGCGCTGGACTCAATCCCGAAACCAAGACGTTCCGAGAACTCGAGCATGCGCGTATTGGTCGCCAGGATCTGACCGTACATCGTCTTCAAGCCCCGCCCTCTTGCGTGCCTGATCAACGCATCCATCAGGCGGCGACCCACCCCATTCCCCTGCCAGGCGTCAGTCACCACGACCGCAAATTCGCAATTCAGGTCGTCGGGTTCAATGCAGTAGCGTGCGGCCGCGATCTCCACGGGCTGCACACCGGTTTGAGCAAGCACGATGAATCCCGTACATCCATGTGGGTCGGGGTCGCATAGCCCCTGCAATTCGGACTCTGCAAACTGAAAGTCTCCACGCCCGAACCGGAAATACCGTGAGCCGTAAGACAATCCGCGCACAAAGGATCGTGATTTGGCGACATCTGACGGACAGACCGGACGCAGCAGCAGCTGACATCCATTTTTCGCGGTCCACGCCTCCTGGATATCGTGCTGCCCGGCATCGTCTATCCTGCAGCAAGCGCCCGCATCGGGGGCGACAAAAAAAGGCAGGACAGGCGGATGGGGTGGCTTGAAGGGCAACTCGATCGACATGGGCAAGAACACCAGATTGGCCTGAGCGGCCAGCTCGTCAGGCCCCATCCCGACGAAATATGCGACCTCGGCTCGACACGATGGATTCTGCGCTGACTCTTGAATGCTCGCCTTGAGCATCCATCAGGAATGTTTCGGCATTATTACACAGCGGTGACACCAGCCCCGAGCACGGTGCGCCCCTGCTGCTATGCTTGCAGCCCTTTCCGTGCGCCGCCGGACGCCGGCACGCCCTCCCCATTTACCGACGCCGGACTCAGGCATGACTCCCGACTGCGAAGCACCCGCCGCCCTTGCTGGACGCCTTCTCTACGAACCCATTGCCGAATTGCTCGCACGCTTTTCCGACACCACGCTGCCCGACGCCGGCACTCTCAGCATGCTGTTGCAGCACACGGCCCCCGACGCACGCGGCCCAGGCAACATGCCCATCCGTTTCGTGCCACCACCTGGGGTGCAAACGCCCTACGAAGCACATGTGTTTGAAACCGGTGAGGTGCCGACGCGGCCCAATGACTGGCACGATTTCTTCAACGCGCTGGCGTGGTGTGCTTGGCCGCAGACGAAATCCCGCTGCAACGCACTTCATATCCGGGAAATGCAGGCGCACGCCACGCCGAGCGGACGCGGACCGATACGTGACACCCTCACGCAACTCGATGAATGCGGCATCGTGGTCACATCGTCCAGCGCCGCGATCACGGCGCTACTCGCGGCCCATGCCTGGGAAGAGGCGTTCTGGGAACGCCGCGCGCAACTGGCGGAGAGCACCCGCTTTCTTGTCATCGGCCACGGTATCTGGGACCAGTTGCGGCGCCCCTTCTTCGGCTTGTGTGCCAAGGCCATCTACCGCGTTGTCGAGCCCGGGTGGCTGGCACTGCCTGCTGCGGCGGCCCAGGCCGAGTGCGACGCCTGGCTAGCCGCCCACCTTTCACACCCAGCCACGGTCCTGACGCCGCGAGCGCTGTCGCCCTTGCCTCTGCTGGGCATTCCGGGTCTTACGCCAGACAGCGAATGCCGCGACTACTATCGCGACACCCGTCAGTTCCGTCCGCAACGGGCCCGCTGACGCAACTCAGCCGCCAGAGCACCCGCAGCCGTTGCCACCACCGCAACTGCCAGCCGCCGTGCCGGCCGCTGCATTCCCCGCGGCGGACTCATTCACCTGAACACTGAAATCGATGATGATGTTGCCCGGCTCACGCGCCACATAGGTGATCCCCACCTGACGGCCGTAACGCTGCTGGATCTGATCGAGCAACGGCAGCGGGTCATGGTCGTTCACGAAGCGCATGGTTTCACCGTCGGCCAAAGCCTCGAGTGCGCCAAAAATGGCAGCATG
>JALNWS010000229.1 GCA_023230755.1 Azoarcus sp. | reverse complement strand
GGTGTTGCACCTGCGCAACAAGAATGCGCTTCCGGCGACGGTTTTTGACGTTGACGCTTGCGTGAGTCATGGCTCAATGCGCAGAATCGCTTCAACTTCTCGCATGAGAGGTAAGTCGGGATCCAGCCAAGCTGCATTCTCAACTTCAACTAGAGGAGAAACACATGCAAAAGAAACTGATCGCGCTGGCTATCGCCGGCCTGATGTCCGCACCTGCCTTCGCTCAGTCGAACGTTACCGTTTATGGTGTTGCTGATGCCTACATGGCTTTCGGTTCTTCTGGCAAGAACGACCTGCGCGGCATTCAGAGTGGTGGCCTGTCGGGCAGCCGTCTGGGTTTCAAGGGTTCGGAAGATCTGGGCAACGGCCTGAAGGCTGTGTTCGTGCTTGAGCAAGGTTTTGATATTGATAACGGGCAGGCTTCATCCACCCGTCAGTTCCATCGTCAGTCGTATGTTGGCCTGTCCAGCAGCTACGGTACCGTGTCGCTGGGCCGTCAGTACGCGCCTGGCTATGACTTCCAGTACGACGCGCTCGCAAGCGCTGCGATCTCCCCGCAAGCCGTTCTGTCGGGCGGTATGAAGTCGACCATCCAGCCGGCTAGCACTGCACGCTGGGATAACTCGGTTGCATATAACGCCACCTTTGGTGCTGTTAAGGCTCGTGCAATCTATGCACTGGGTGCAACTGAAGTTGCAACCAGCGACGTCTCTGGTGATGACGCATACGGTCTCGGTCTTGAATATGCAAACGGCCCGGTCAAGGTCGGTGCTGTTTATCAAGGCGTGAAGTCCAATGCCGCTGCTAAGAAAGACGCGAAAGAATGGCTGGTCGGTGGTAGCTACGACTTCGGCGTTGTTTCCCTGGCAGGTTCGTACCAAGCTGCTAAGAATCTCAATAACGCCGATGGCATTGATGCGAAGCTGTGGCAACTTGGCGTGATCGTGCCGGTGTCGACCGCTGGCAATGTGCACGTTGCCTATGGCCGTGCGACTGTTGATCAAGCCGCAGGCGGTGATGCTGATTCGAACAGCTGGACTGTTGCTTACACCCACGCCATGTCGAAGCGCACCACGCTTTACGCAGGCTACAACCGTACGAGCAACGACAACGGTCTCGCCTACGGTGTAGTTGATGCAGAGACGGTCGGGACCGGTACCGCAGCTATGGAAGTGACGGGCAAGGACTCCAACGTATTCGTTGCTGGTATTCGTCACACCTTCTAATCTCGTCTCCCGACGAGTTAGCGAAAACGGGCGCCTCGGCGCCCGTTTTTTCGTGTACGCCCAGGATCAAAGGATCAAAGGGGTCAGAGTCGTTTGAAATCCGCTCTTTTTCGATGCTGTCAGGTCATCGTGCTACCATCGACAGCCCCGTTCTGACCGAACCCGAATGCCGCATTCCGACGCCACATCAAGTTCCAGCCTGAAGATCTATCTGCGGCTGCTGACCTACGTCCGGCCCTATGTCGGCCTGTTTGCGATCAGTATCGTCGGCTTCGTCATCTTCGCGTCGTCTCAGCCCATGCTGGCTGGCGTATTGAAGTATTTTGTCGATGGCTTGAACAACCCCGAGCTCGCCGTTTTTTCCGGCATCCCGCTGCTCGGGGAGCTTGCGCTGATGCAGGCCGTGCCAGCACTGATCGTGGCGATCGCGGCTTGGCAGGGGCTTGGCTCCTACCTGGGTAACTACTTCATCGCCCAGGTTTCGCTCGGTCTGGTCCACGACTTGCGACTGGCGCTGTTCGACAGTCTGCTGCGGCTGCCCAACAGCTATTTCGACAGTAACAACTCCGGCCACCTCATTTCCCGTATCACGTTCAACGTGACCATGGTGACGGGGGCGGCCACCGATGCCATCAAGGTGGTGATCCGTGAAGGTCTGACCATCGTCTTCCTGTTCGGCTATCTGCTGTGGATGAACTGGAAACTCACCTTGGTCATGGTCGCCATCCTTCCCGTGATCGGCGTGCTGGTGGGCAGTGCGAGCAAGAAATTCCGCAAGCAGGCGAAGAAGATTCAGGCAGCGATGGGGGACGTCACCCATGTCGCCTCGGAAACCATTCAGGGCTACCGCGTGGTGCGCAGCTTTGGCGGTGAGGCCTACGAGTCGGCACGTTTCCGCGCCGCGAGCGAAGACAACACCCGCAAGCAGTTACGCATGGTAAAAACCGGGGCCACCTACACCCCGACGCTGCAGCTGGTCACGTATTCCGCGATGGCCGTGTTGTTGTTTCTGGTGCTGTGGCTGCGCGGCGACTCCACTGCGGGTGAGCTGGTGGCCTACATCACCGCCGCAGGCCTGCTGCCGAAGCCGATCCGGCAATTGTCCGAAGTCAGCTCAACAATTCAGAAGGGTTTGGCGGGGGCAGAGAGCATTTTCAGTCAGCTCGACGAGGCGCCCGAACTCGATCAGGGCACGATCACCCGGCAGCGGGTCGAAGGGCGCCTGACCGTCAAGGACCTCAGCTTCAGCTACCCGGGCACGGAGCGCAAGGTGCTGGACAGCATCAGCTTCGAGGTTGAACCGGGGCAGATGGTGGCGCTGGTGGGGCGTTCGGGCAGCGGGAAGTCGACGCTGGCCAACCTGATCCCGCGCTTCTACATCCACGACCAGGGTGAGATCCTGATTGACGGCATTGCAGTGCAGGACTTCGCCTTGCGTAACCTCCGCCAGCAGATTGCACTGGTCACACAGCAGGTCACGCTGTTCAACGACACGGTGGCGAACAACATTGCCTATGGCGATCTTGCGGGTACGCCGCGCGACGCGGTGGAGAAGGCTGCGGATGCGGCCTATGCGCGTGAGTTCATTGACCGCTTGCCGCAGGGCTTCGACACCGAGATCGGCGAGAACGGTGTGTCGCTCTCGGGTGGCCAGCGGCAACGCCTGGCAATCGCGAGGGCACTGCTCAAGGACGCGCCCATCCTGATTCTCGATGAGGCGACCTCCGCGCTCGACACCGAGTCGGAGCGGCATATCCAGGCTGCGCTCGATCATGCCACGCGCGGACGGACGACGCTGGTGATCGCGCACCGTCTGTCGACGATAGAGCGCGCGGACATGATTCTGGTGATGGACCAGGGCCATCTGGTGGAGCGCGGCACGCACGCCGAGCTGCTCGCTGCGGGTGGGCACTACGCACGATTGCATTCGATGCAGTTCAGGGACGAAGCGGGCGCCTGAACCGCCGGCGATAATTCCTTTTCCGGCGTCCAGCTATAATTCAGGGCTGTGTTCGGGTCGCATAGGCCCGACCCTTGTTCATGTGTTCAAGTGCCGGCCGTCTGGAGATGTTTTGACTCAAGCCCGAATCCTGCAATTCTGCCACTGCCATTATGGCCCGTTCCGGGATGTGGCCCGCCAGTACGCCACGCTCTTTCGCGACACGCCCTACAAAGTAACGACAGTCTATCTGACCGACCCGCCGAGCGCGGAGGTCGAAGCCGGTTCGGCGTCAGACGAGGTCATCTTCCTCAACTATGACGGCAAGGACGTGCGCGGGCTGAAACTGGATGCGATGCGGCGCTTGCGCCAGATCGTGGCTGATCGGGATTTCCGGCTTGTCATCGCACACCGGTTCAAGCCCATCCACATATCGTGCTGGGCGACGAAGCTCCCCGTCATCGGTGTGCATCACGCCTTCGGCGATTATGAGCGGCTTTCGCATCAGCTTTTTGCGCGCTGGTTCGGCAAGCGGCTCGGCCTGCTCGGGGTTTCGGATGCGATCCGGGATGACATTCGCCGTGGGGTGCCGAGCTGGCCCGAGGGGCGGATCGAAACCCTGCACAACCGGATCGACGTCGATGTGGTGCGGGCGGGGCAGTTGCCGCGTGCCGCTGCGCGTGAACGCCTCGGCCTTGCGCCGGATGCCTTCATTGTTGGCAATGTCGGCCGTCTTCATCCCGACAAGGACCAGGCCACGCTGGTGCGAGCGTTCGCCCGGGCTTTGCCGCAACTGCCCGAGGCGGCGCAGCTTGTCATCCTGGGCAAGGGGCGGCTGGAGAAAACCTTGCGTGCACAGGTTGAGTCGCTCGGTCTCGGTGACAAGGTTCGCTTCATGGGCCAGGTGCCGGATGCGTGGCAGGCCTTCGCCGCCTTCAACGTGTTCGCACTCAGTTCCGATCACGAGCCTTTCGGCATGGTCCTGCTTGAGGCGATGGCCGCCGGTGTACCGGTGATTGCTACCAACTGCGGTGGAGCCCCCGAAGTGGTCGGTGAGGCCGGTAGCCTGTTCCCGCTTGGAGATGATGCGGCGCTCGCACGCTTGCTGGTCGAGCATGCCGGCTGGTCAGCGTCGCGCAAGGACGAGTGTGCCCGTCACAGTTTGATGCGCCTGCACGAAGCCTTCTCGGACGAGGCCGCACGGCGACGCTTTTTCGCGCTGCCGATGGTGCGGGATGTGCTCGGGGGCGTATGCGGATGAGCGCCCCAGGTCTGTCGCTGCCGAGCCTGTGCTTCGTCATTCCGTATTTTGGGCGGTGGCCGTTCTGGATGCCGTTCTTCCTGGAGAGCTGTCGTGCCAACCCGAGCGTGGACTGGCTGCTGTACTCCGATTGCGGCCAGATCGAGCACTGCCCGCCCAACGTGCGCATCGTGGATATCGCTTACGACGCGTATTGCGCGCGCGTCTCCCTGGTGCTGGGAATCGAATTCGCGCCGCAGAACCCTTACAAGCTGTGCGATCTGAAGCCTGCGCTCGGCTACATCCATGAAGAGGAATTGCGTTGCTACGACTTCTGGGCATTCGGTGATCTCGACCTTGTGTTCGGTGACTTGCGGGCCTATTTCACCCCGGAGCGGCTGGCCCACAAGGATCTGCTGTCCACCCACCGGCGACGGGTGTCAGGCCATTGCTGTCTGCTGAGAAACACGAAGCGCATGCGCGAAGCCTTTTTCCGCATCAGGAACTGGCAGACGCTGTTCGCGGACCAGAAGCACTACGCGCTCGACGAGGGCGCATTCAGCCGGGTTTTCATCCGCCACAAGAACTGGCCAGAGTGGATGTTCCGGCTTGGCGCACAGGCAAATCCTTGGTATCGGCGGGCAGAGTTTGTCGAGGCTTTCAGTACCCCAAATGCGAAAGTGCCCTGGATTGACGGGGGCTTCGACTTCCCGCAGCGTTGGTTCTGGGACCACGGTGTCTTGAGCAACGATCGCGATGGGGGGCGGACATTCCCCTATTTTCACTTCCCTGTCTGGAAGAAGAACGCGTGGGCCTCATTGCCGCAACAGGATGCAGAATCGCTAGGCGTGCTCGCAGCCAATGGTTGCTGGGAGATGAGTGAAGCCGGGTTTCAGGCGATCCAATCATGAAAAAACGAATCAAGGTTCTTCAGCTTCAGCCGGACTATAACGTCAAGCATCACAGCTTCGCCGATCTGGCCGAACAGATCGTGCTGAGTCTGCCTGCCGATCGTTACGAAGTTGTCTCCGCTTTCCTCAAGGGACGTCCGGCTGCGGACGATCCTGTGAGTCGCGCAGAACGCTCGGTCTATTTCGAGTTTTCCGATGCGCAGCTCAAGGGCGCGCGACTTCGCGCCTTGTGGCGCCTATACCGCTTCTGCCGTGAGGAGCGGTTCGATGTGGTGGTCTGTAACCGGTTCAAGCCGGTCAACATGATGTTGTTGCTCAATCGCTGGTTGCGAATCCCCTTGTGCATCGGGATCGCGCATAACCTGGGCGACTACGAACGTTCGTACCGACGGCGACAGG
>JALNWS010000228.1 GCA_023230755.1 Azoarcus sp. | reverse complement strand
CACGGCCTCCTTCGGCAAGATCAGCCTCGCCAAGAAGCGAAAACTCGCCGGCTGGGATGACGGCTACAGGATGGCGATACTCGGGATCAAGCAGGATCATGACATATAAATGCAATGCCCCTGACCGTGTTTGCGTGCCTGCCACCAGGTTGTGAAGCCGAGCATGACGGTGAGCAGGATCCCCGGAATCACTCCTGCCATGAACAACGCCCCGATCGACGAGTCGGTCGAAACGGCATACATGACCATGACGATCGATGGCGGTATCAGTATTCCGAGCCCGCCGGCAGAGGCGACAACACCCGCGCTGAAGCGAAGGGGGAAGCCCTGCTTGAGCATCGCCGGGATCAGAATCGAACCAATCGCGACAACCGTCGCCGCGGACGACCCCGACACCGCGGCGAAGATCGCACAGGCCACCACGGCCGACATGCCCAGGCCACCACAGAGGTGACCGACCATGCTGGTCGCAAAGTTGATCATGCGTCGGGCCACCCCGCCATGCGTGAGAAAGTTGCCGGCCAGTATGAAGAACGGGATCGCCATCATCTCGAACTTCTCGATACCGGTGAACATCTTCAATGCCACAGACTCAAGCGGTATCGACGTAAACAGAAACATGAACGTCAGTACGGTCAGGCCAAGCGCTACCGCAACCGGCATTCCAACTGCCATCAAGGGGAGCAGGAGCAAAAGAATGTTTACGGAGGTCATGGGCGCACGTCTCCTTTCTTGTTCATTTCACTTACTGCCCCTGATTGCATTTTATTGCCCGCGTGTTTTTGAGCATGCGCAACATCCTCACCCATGGAGATCGCCTCACCCGCCAGCAATTCGTCCGGGTTCTGGTCTGAATCGAGCCCCTCGACATGACCATGATCGTGTGTTGGTAGCTCTCCGGTTCTGGCGAACACTCGCATCACTTGCAGAAAGCGGAATGACATAAGGAATGAGCCGAGGGGGATGGCCAGATAGACCATCCAGGTCCGCCATTCAAGATCCGGGGTCGTCGGGCCTTCATAAAAGCGCCCAACATCCTTCCCCAGAAAACTGAGAATGTCGTAAGCCATTCCGTTATGCCACACGAAAACTGCGCCAAATGCGCCAATCAGGGATGTAAAGACAACACAGCAGAGAAGGCCGAACTGCACCACCCACGTGCGTAGTCCATTCTCGAGCCGGCTGACGAATATATCGACGCCAACGTGGATGCCGGTCCGTACGCCATAGGCGGCGCCGAACTTTGCCATCCACACGAACATGATGACGCTCAGTTCCTGGGCCCAGCCCAGATGAAGCGAAAGCAACCAATCCTGCACGCCGGGAATGGCCCAGCCGGACGCATAGCGATGAAGGACGGATACAAAGATTAATAAGGTGGAAAGCGCCAGGAGCGCGGAGATGACGATCTCCTCAAGGCGGTCGATGGTCTTGATCATTGAATGCCTCCCTGCCAAGCGCCCTCCGAATTCAAATCCGGAGGGGCTCAAATGGCCTTGGGGTCAGAGTTTTGAGGGATCGGAGCCAGTCGCGCTGTAGATCGCCTCGAGTGTTTCCTTTCCGATACGCGATTCCATTTTTTTGTGAACCGGCGCAAGCGACTTCTTGAACGCGGCCAACTCCAGCGCTGTCGGGTTATAGATCTCGGTTTTGCCGGAGGTCCGTACCGCCTCAAGCGCTAACTCGTTTTCACGATTTGATATCTCGTTCGCGTAATCGGTCGTATCACTCATCGCCTTCTCGAGCGCGCTCCGAACGTCACTTGGCAATCCGTCCCAGAATGCTTTATTGGCGATCACTGCATAGCCCAGATAGCCGTGCCCCGTGAGCGTCAAGTACTTCTGGACCTCGTGCATCTTCTGTGTGTAGAGATTCGAGTGTGGGTTCTCCGTGCCATCGACAACCCCAGTCTGCAACGCCTGGTATACCTCTGAAAAGGCCATGACCTGCGGAATTGCGCCCAAGGCACGCATCTCCTCCTCAAGCACTTTGGAGGACTGAATACGCATCTTCTTGCCCTTCAGATCTGCGGGGCTCTTAATTGGCGTACTGTTGGAGAGATGTTTGAATCCGTTATCCCAATATGCAAGGCCGACAATGCCCTTTGGCTCGAGCTTCCGCAGCAATTGAGCACCGACCGGTCCTTTTGTGACCTTGTGCAGTGCCTCTCGAGTGTCAAAGATATATGGAAGATCAAAGGCCTCAAACTCTTTCAAACCCAAGGGGCCGAACTTGGCCAGCGACGGCGCCAGCATCTGTACAGCACCGATCTGAAGCGCCTCGATCTCCTCCTTGTCCTTGTAAAGCGTGCTGTTCGGATAGACCTCAACCTTCACCTTGCCGTTGCTCAGTTCCTCTGCCCGTTTCTTGAAATATGCAGCGGCTTTCCCCTTTGGCGCAGACTCCGCAGCGACATGACTGAACTTGATGATGATGGGTTCTGCGGCAGACGCAGGAAGAGTCACTCCGACGGTTACGATCGCCATCAGAAGGTGCAGCAGTTTCATTGTCTTCTCCGTATATATTTGTTTTTCAGCATGCTGCCTGGCAATTCCGGCTAAGCCATACGAGATACGCCGCAAGACCAGATCCCTTCACGGCCGACTCTGCAGCACGCCCATATTGGGAATGATTGAGGAAAAGAAAAAGCTAATATTATTTTGCTTGAGCAAAAGCAAAACCACTCAGTCGCAAAATATAAGGCTTTGATAATGAATGTTGTTTTTCAATAAAAGGACAGAGTTTCGTCCTTCTCTGATTTCCATCCATGAGACTTCTTGGTACGTGACTTGATGCCATTTCAGACATGACCAATCACCTGAAACCTGACGATGTATTCGATATGCGTGAGATGCGACGCATTTGAAGACGGCGCGAATCTTTGAGAGTATTCACTCGTGACCAAGTCGAACGGGGAGCAGATTACGAGGCTTGACGCCTGATTCAGGCACACCGCCTGGATATGTCTTTCACACGAATCGCGTATTGATAGCGGCGTCACGCCCAAGGCCAGCGGTCACAACACCGCTGTGCGCTCAATCGTGTGTATTGGCCGACCACGACCCTGGATTGCGTTCGCGAGCGCGCAGATGGGTTTGATGAAGCCCGGCGAGGATTGCCTGCGCCGCAGCGGAACCATTTGCCATCTCCACCCCCTTACCTTGTGCATTGCGACAAGCTGTCGCCACAGGACATGAGACGCTTATGAACGAACTCGCCATTCCCGCCCCCCAAGCCCTCGAAACCTGGCTCGACGGCCACGTCGGCCCCTGGATGGGCAGCCTGGTGGCAGCCGCCCTGGCGCTGACCCTCGCACTGGCGGCACACAGCCTGATCTACGTTGCGCTCACCCGGTTCGTCCGCGGCAGCGCGGTCGGCGAAGCCTTTGTGCGCGGTACGCGCATGCCGATGCGCTGGGCGATGCTCGCGCTTGGCGCGCTGCTCGGGCTTGAGGGCCTGCCGGAAGGCATCCCCGGCCTCGGCCCGGCGCACCAGCTCCTGGTGTTGCTGACCATCGGCGCACTCACCTGGACTGCGTTGAGGGCAGTGCACGGGGTCGGCGCCGGCGTGCTCGACGACTATCGCGGCAGCGAGATCGAGGATGAGTACCAGGCGCGCCGCGTGCGAACCCAGACGCGCGTGCTGACACGCATCACCGGTTTTCTCGTGGTCACGGTCGGCGCCGCGGCCATGCTCATGACCTTTCCCGCAGTACGCCAGATCGGTGCCAGCATGCTGGCCTCGGCCGGTGTAGCGGGGCTGGTGGTCGGCTTTGCCGCGCGGCCGGTGCTGGCCAACCTGCTGGCCGGCTTGCAGATCGCGCTAACCCAGCCGATCCGCATCGGCGACGTGGTGATCGTGGAAAAGGAGTGGGGCTGGATCGAGCAGATCTTCAGCACCTACGTGGTCGTGCGGGTGTGGGACGAGCGCCGCCTGGTGGTGCCGCTCAACTATTTCATCGAAAACCCGTTTCAGAACTGGACGCGCGACAGCTCGCAACTGATCGGCTCGGTCCATTGGTGGGTGGACTACCGCATGCCGCTCGCGCCCTTGCGCACCGAACTCGAACGCCTGTGCAAGCTCGCGCCAGAGTGGGACAGCCGCGTACAGCTTCTGCAGGTGGTGGACGCCAGCGACCGCGCGGTGCAGTTGCGTGCCCTCGTCAGCGCGCCCGATGCGGCCAAAGCGTGGGACCTGCGTTGCCGCATCCGCGAAGGGATGCTCGACTTCATCCAGCGCGAATATCCCCAGTTTCTGCCGCAGATCCGCGCCGAACCCGCTACCGACAGAACGGCAGCGGCCTTCGATACCGTTTGACGCCCGTCGGCACGCTCGGGCTTGTGCAGGGGACGCGCCGGCCGATGCGGCGCGCCCCTCGACACATCAGGCCACCGGCACCGGCGTGCCCGAATTGACGCACAGCGAGAGGTTGAGCGCGATGATCGACTTCTTGTAGTCCTCACGTTCG
Organism: Azoarcus sp.; assembly: GCA_023230755.1. GTDB lineage: Bacteria > Pseudomonadota > Gammaproteobacteria > Burkholderiales > Rhodocyclaceae > Parazoarcus. Next base: position 1,321 of record JALNWS010000228.1, on the reverse strand, counting down.
ACGATGAACTGCATGTTCACCTGGCGCAGGGTCTGCGACACGCAGTTCACGTTCACCTCGGCGTCGGCCAGTGCCTGGGTGGCGCGGGCAAGTACGCCATGAATGCTGATGTTCGAACCGATGGCGCACACGATCGCGCTCGGCTTGATGGTCACCACCTGGTAGGTGGCGTCGAGTTCGTCGATCAGCGCCGGGGTAACCGAGTTCTCCCACAACAGGTGGGCGATCGAGTTGGCGTTGGTAGCCTTGAGGATGTACGACACATCGTGCCGACGGAAGATCTCCAGAATGCCGAGGTCGAAGCCCACCGTGCCAACCATGCTGGGGTCGTGGATCTCGACCAGGGTCACCTTGTCGCTGCCGGTCACGATCTCCACGCGGGCGCGCTCGCCGACGTAATCCTTGGTAATCAGCGTACCCGGATGCTCAGGCTCGAAAGTGTTCTTCAGGCGGATGGGGATCCCGGCCCGCTCCATTGGCTTGGACGCCTTGGGATGGATGGCCTCCATGCCGACATCGGCCAGCTGGTCGGCAACATCGTAGTTGGTCGCGCCCACGATCACCGCGTTTTCCAGACCGACGATGTTGGGGTCAGCGGACGAAAGGTGAAACTCCTTGTGGATCACGGCCTCGGCCGGACGCACTTCCACCGCGATCTTGCTGAAAGTGACCTCGGAGTATCCGCGGTCGAACTCACGCATGATGCCCTCGGTTCCCTTGGTGTAGCCGGTGGCCACCACCACGTTGTTCGCCAGATCAAGGTCCTTGAAGCTGTTGCTGATGCGCTGGTCGATGGTCAGCGCCTCGTCATCGTGGAAGCCGGCGAGATCAAGCAGGATAGCATTCACCCCTTTGGCCTTGAGCATCTCGACCGCGTTGAACGCGCTGTGCGATTCGCCGATCGACGCCAGCACCTCGCGCGCTGCCAGCAGCACGTTCTCGCGGCTCAGGTAACCGCTGGCCAGCACGTGGTGCATGGCATCGAGGTATTTCCTGGCTTCACCGATTCGCGTATCGACGAACGCATCGGCCACCTCCACGGGCAGACCCAGCTCGGCGAAACCGGCGTTGAGCTTCTTGAGGCTCACGGCGAGTCCATTCAGCGCACCGTGGTAGTCCTTGCGCTCGGCAAACAGCGCATAAATGCCCGGCGCACCCGTCTTCTTGTGCTCAAGCAACTGATTGGTCACGCCCGAGTAGGCCGACACCACATAGATACGACCGTAAATGCGCGTCTTGTCGTACAACATGATGTGCCGCAACACATCTCCGAATGCCGACATTGACGTGCCACCGATTTTTTCAACCGAGATCATGGGTG
>JALNWS010000227.1 GCA_023230755.1 Azoarcus sp. | reverse complement strand
GGCAGTTTCGTGCACTGCCACTGCCGAAGCATTGCCACTTGCTCGCGAAAGACCGCGCCACGAGTTTCAAAGTCCCGCCCGAACAGAGGGTACTCGACCGGGCGATCACCGCTGGCTACGCCCAGGATCAATCGGCCGTTGCTGAGGTATTCCACGCTGGCTGCGGACTTCATGGTCAAGATCGGTTCGCGGATTGGGAGGACTACGGCGGCGGTTCCAAGCAGGATGCGCTCGGTTGCGGCTGCAAGGTATCCAAGGTAGGTGAATAACTCGAACACCTGGGCCGCATCACCGAAGCTCGGGTCATACACGGGCACGTCTCGTACCCACAGTGCACGGAAGCCTAGGCGGTCCGCCAGCTTGGCCAGGTCAGCGTGGAGCGAAACATCCGGAACACCGAATGGACGGCCCGCCCCACGTCTGAGCCGTTCGCCCGCTTTTGACCAATCGCTATCAAGCGGCAACTCGACACCGACGCTGAAGCCTTCCGTTGTCAATCTCTCAAGTGCGTTCACGCGCATCATGTTGCTCTCACAGGTCAGATCAATTAGGGCTAGTCAGTGCAAGACACCTGCCCTTCAAATTCCTTCTTGGTAACTCAGCCAGTGCCTGCTGCCCCCCTCACGGCGTGACTGGCGCAATACCTGCCGACAGTTCGATCTCTGCATCGCGCCGATCCAGCCTCCCGGCCCAAACTGTCAGGAAAAACGCGACGAGTACCACCAGCGCGCCAACCCATGCAGTGTGGATCAGGCCAACGTGGGTCACGATCAAGCCGCCCACCCAGGCGCCAGCCGCAATGCCGACGTTGAAGGCTGCGATGTTCAGGCCCGAAGCCACATCCACGGCCTGCGGAGCGAAGCGTTGCGCCTGCTTGACCACATAGACTTGAAGACCCGGCACATTGCCGAAGGCAACACCACCCCACGCCAGTACGGTGACAAGCATCAACCAGCGATTCGGAGCGGTGATGCTCAGAACCGCAAGCACGACAGCGAGCAACAGGAAAATGAGTTTCAGCGCCGGGATTGGCCCGCTCCGATCTGCAAGTTTGCCGCCCCACAGATTGCCAGCCGCGACCGAGATGCCATAAGCCAGCATGACCCCGCCAACCGCGCTCGCTGAATAGCCCGTTATCTGCTCAAGAATCGGAGCCAGGAACGTGAAGGCGATGAACGAACCGCCGTAGCCCACGGCGGTCATCGCGTAGACGAGGAGTAACCGGGGCTGCGCCAGCACGCCGATCTGCTGACGAAGCGTAGCCGGCTTGCTGTGCGGTACGTTCCTGGGGACGAAGATCAGGCTTCCCATGAACGCGATCACACCCAAGGCTGCGACGGCGAGAAACGTGGCGCGCCAGCCAAAGTGCTGACCGATGAACGTGCCCATTGGCACACCCGTCACCAAGGCCACAGTCAGGCCAGTGAACATTATCGCGATGGCACTTGCGGCCTTCTCCTTGGGCACCACGCTCGCTGCGATGATCGACCCGATCGAGAAGAAGACGCCGTGGGCCAGTCCGGTCAGGATGCGCGCCACGATCAGGGACTCGTAACCTGGTGATTGCCAGGCGACCAGGTTGCCCGCCGTGAACAGTGCCATCAGGGCGAGAAGCAGCGCCTTGCGTGGCACCTTGCCCGTCAAGGCGGTGAGCACCGGAGCACCGACCGCGACGCCGAGCGCATAGAGGCTGACGAGAAGCCCGGCTGACGGCAGGCTGACGGACAAGTCAGCAGCGATGGTCGGGATCAGGCCAACGATGACGAACTCTGTCGTCCCGATGGCAAAAGCGCTGATAGTCAGCGCGAATAGCGCGATTGGCATGCTTGCATCCTTGTGTTGAGCGTTGAAAGGATGCGATGGTGAGTCAAATCACTTATGCTATAAAGTCCATAGTATTGAAAACATATTTGCGTTTATATCAACGATGAAGACAACCCTGGATGAAATGCGGACTTTGATCGCGGTGGTCGATGCGGGTGCGCTGTCGCGTGCGGCCGACCATCTGGGGCTGACCGTATCGGCAGTCAGCCGAACCCTGGGGCGGCTGGAGCACAAGCTGAACACGACACTCCTTCGCCGCACCACGCGACGTCTGGAGCTGACTGAGGAAGGCACCATTTTTCTCGACCGTGCGAGAGAGATCATCGCCTGCGTCGAGGGCGCCGAAGAAGATCTTTCGATCCGCCGCGAACGGCCGGCTGGACGCCTGCGTGTAGATGCCGCCACGCCTTTCATGCTCCACGGTGTTGTTCCGTTGATTTCCGGCTACCGTGAGCGCTATCCGGAAGTGACGCTGGAGCTAACCAGCAACGAAGGCTTGATCGACCTGCTGGAGCAGCGCACCGACGTTGCCATCCGCATCGGAAGGCTCAAGGACTCAACGCTGCATGCTCGGCCTATCGGAAGCTGCCGTCTGCGCGTGCTGGCAGCGCCTTCCTATCTTGAACAGCACGGTCGGCCGCGCAGCACCGGCGACCTCGCTCAGCATGTCTTGCTGGGCTTCACACAGCCGGCTGCACTCAATGAATGGCCGTTACCCGCACAGGACGACCTGCCGCTGCGTATCACCCCCACCATTGCAGCCTCCAGCGGTGAAACCCTGCGCCAGCTGGCACTTGAAGGCGCGGGGATCGTCTGTTTGGCGGACTTCATGACCCATCGTGACCGAACCGAAGGACGCCTGGTGCAGTTGTTCCCCACCCGAACGCTGGAGGTGCGCCAGCCGGTCAACGCCGTGTACTACCGGAACACGGCGCTGTCCGCCCGGATCTCCACATTTGTGAGCTATTTGAGTGAGCATTGGGGTTCGGGTGCGGGCGGATGCGATGAAGCGAGCAAGCGATCATTTGCCGCTTCGTAAGACATTCAACGTAATAGGGTGGAACGCAGGCAATGGGGCTGAGCCGCTGCGAGATCCTTCAATCTCCCACGCACTCCTCCACCGCGCGCGTGGCAGGCTGCGGCCAGGGCCCCTGTGCGATCCGCCTCTTTTGCCGCGACATGACTGAACGGCTGATCAGGCACACCCGGTGGCGTACGGGACTAGAATGAACTTTCGTGTTCACCAGGCCCGTCGCTCCGGGTCGAATCAAAGGGGTCGAATCAAAGGGGTCAGAGTCAAAGCAAAAATCAAAGGGGTCAGAGTCGTTTGAAACTTTCAAACGACTCTGACCCCTTTGATTCTCCGTCGTCCGCCATACCCGCTTATTCGTCAGCGCCCCGAGCAGTGCCCGCCCGAACCAGCCTGCCCACTGCCTAGCGCAATGGGTGGAGGCTCGACGCGTATGCCGCCAGCGCCCACCGTATCCAGCGTCACGAGCGCGAGCACAGCAAGCCAGAACACCGCCGTGCCGGCACGAAAGGGACCAGAGGGGTCAGAGTCGTTTGATTTTTGAAGTGTCCGTCAACTGCCGCTCGGCATCGAACGTTCGCGCTTGGCTGACAGGCCAACTGCCGTATATTGCCTCGCAAAGGTAGAATGGCAGGTCCCAGTTTGTCGCCCCACAGACTGCCGACCGCGATCAAGGTGTCCCCGTCGAATAATGTGCACGCATGTGTGGATTCAGCGCACGTCGCAGATCGTGCGGTCGTACGATTCTCGCTGGTGACGCAATCACGGAAGATGAAATGCAATGAACCGCAGTGTTTTGAGCGCCTTGCTTGCAGCTGCCCTGTTCGGCGCGAGCACCCCTTTCGCGAAGGTGCTGACCGGCGAGGTCTCCCCGGTATTGCTCGCGGGCTTGCTCTATCTCGGTAGCGGCGTCGGTCTCACGCTTGTTCGCTTGGTGAGGGCTCGGGGCTGGAGCCCGTCCGGCCTTCTACCCACTGATTGGCCCTGGTTATTGGGTGCGATCCTTTTTGGCGGAGTGCTTGGCCCGGTCGCCTTGTTGTTCGGGCTGACCTCTACAAGTGGTTCGGTTGCATCGCTGCTGCTGAACCTCGAAGCAGTACTCACGGCCGTGATCGCGTGGTTTGTGTTCCGGGAGAACGCCGGCCACCGCATCGTGCTGGGGATGGCCGCCATTGTTGCCGGTGGTCTCGTGCTGTCGTGGCCGGCGGGAAAAACCGATGTTTCCGACTGGGCGGGCCCCATGGCCATTGCGCTCGCCTGCCTGTGCTGGGCGATCGACAACAACCTGACGCGCAAGGTTTCGGCCGCGGACGCTCTGTTCGTTGCGGGCAGCAAGGGGATTATTGCCGGTACGGTCAATTGCTTTCTGGCACTGTCGCTCGGCGCAATGATGCCCAATACCGTAATCGTCCTTGCCACCATGAGCATTGGCTTGCTCGGCTATGGAGTAAGCCTCGTCCTGTTCGTCATTGCCTTGCGTGGTCTTGGGACTTCGCGAACGGGCGCCTATTTTTCCACCGCACCGTTCATTGGCGCCGCGGTCGCGCTGGCCTTGCTTGGCGAATCGACAGATCCATCATTCTGGCTTGCAGCTGGCCTGATGGGCTTGGGCGTCTGCTTGCACCTGACCGAACACCACGAGCATGAGCATGTTCATGGGCCGCTCGAACATGCCCACATACACACACACGACGCGCACCACCAGCATCAGCACGCGTTCGAGTGGGACATGGACATCGCGCACGCTCATTGGCATGAACACGTGGCCATCGCTCACAAGCATCCGCATTTTCCCGATATTCACCACCGGCACACGCATTGAGAGGTCGCGTACGGCCGACGCCGGCGCCACTTGATGCCCAGACTCGGAACATGCATTCTGATCGGCTTGACTGCATGGGCGAGCCGCGCAAGCGCACTGACCGGGCCCAGGCAGCCGGAAACCGCAGCGCCTCAGTTCCTGCGCCTGCCACCTGCAAAGGGCCTGCGTGCCGGACGGCGTTGGTCATCGTCCACTTTCGGTTTGGGCATCAGCAGATTTCTGCCGCCCTGCTGCGCAATTGCCTTGTGCGCGCGGATTGCTTCATCGAACTGCGCCCCGGTCATGGGGATCGAGGGGCTCTTCTCGGCGGGGGTATAGGCAGAAAGCTTCTCCCGGATCAGGAACACGCGCTCTGAAATATCGGCCTTTTTCGGCAGACCTGTTGCCATCGCCTGAGCGGCCGGGGTCGGCGCGTAGGCTTCGTTCTCCATCACGATGAGGCCGTGCGTGACAAGACGGCGGAAGGATTCCGCCCACAGATTGGTGGAGTTGATCGGGCAACCCAGCAGCTCGGCCGCGGTCACGATGCCGACCAGCTCGGTCGGCTTTCTTTTTGCAGCAAACAGGGTGGCCAGCAGCAACTGGGCGTCAATATCAAGAATCGGGTACATGGGAACGCCTTTTGCGCCGGATAAGCCATCGAAGCGCGCCATGATGCCTGACTCGGGCGCTGCAAGCACGGTTTACACGGCAAAAGACCGGGTTTGGCAAGCCCGCCGTAGCGCGCAGATTGCCTTCAGACGGCCTTTTAAGCACCTTGCAGACGATTTCGCGAGCTCATGGTACAGACGCAGCCGCCCTTGCTGCCCCGATCCACCTGACCGGGGCAGCAAGGGTCTGTCAGTGCGTGCCGCGGCGCCGACGACGGCCATCGGCATCTCCATCCGCGTAGGCATGGCGGGCTGCCGTCATGTCCGCAAGCACGCTGGCAACTCTTTGGTTGAGCGAGCCGCGCGGCATCACGCCCTTTGCGTCCGCCTCACCCGCAGGCACGCCGGTCAGCACTTCCATCGCCTCGTCCACCGTACTCACCGGGTAGATGTGGAAACGCCCCTCACGCGCAGCCTCTACCACATCCTCGCGCAGCATGAGGTGGCGCACGCTGACGGCCGGGATCACGACCCCCTGCGTCCCATCCAGCCCACG
>JALNWS010000226.1 GCA_023230755.1 Azoarcus sp. | reverse complement strand
GAAGCGCTCCCGGCGCGTCTGTTTCTTCTTCCGTTCGAAAGCCAGCGAGGCGAAGGTCGTTTGCTTCATGGTGGCAGCGCGGGTTATGACCTCAGTATTTTACCGGCTCTGAATAGATCAGAGCTTCCTTAGGTAACAGGGCCTCGAAGCCGACAATCTCAGCAAAGGCCTCCGAGTACGCCCCCGTGATCTTGGGGAATTTTTCCCATTGGCCGTTGGGACGACGAAGGAACATTATGTTTCCATATCGTCCTGCCTGATAAGTCTCATTGCCGACACTGAAATCAACCAGGCAGCGAACATCAAATCCCGTCCATGTGACATCCAGAACGGGGTCTCCACCCAGAGTCCAGAACAGCAACTTTGCTAGAGTCGATTTTCCAAAGCTATTGTCGTTCGCCGTTATCAGGTTGAAGCGGGGCTTGAACTCGAACTGATTTCCGGACTTTAGGGTATCGGACGCTACTACAAGTCGTTTGAATGCTAAGTTTTTCATGCTGCTTTGTCCTGAGATTTCTGATCAGCAGTTTGAAGTTGTCGATGGTCGGCTCATTTTTCATGGCATTTGCTCAACAGCTCGTAAATGATCGCGGCCTGGATTGCTTCCAAATCCACTAGGTTCTTTTTGGTCGTCTCGGGCATAGCCTCAAGTGCCAGCTCCATAAATTCCCTCACACCTTGTTCTTCGAATGCTTCAAAGTTGCTTTCAACCGCATCCTTGACGGCTTGCTGGTTGTCAATGGCAATCAATGAGCGCTCCAGGCGAACGGCGTTGTGATAGCGCTCAAACGCTCTGCGTACCTGTATTCGCTTGTTCGATCTCAGTTCGAGATCCTTGATGATGTCATCTAAGTCTTTTTCGAAGACCTCATATCCCTTCTTCTCTGTATAGGACGAGATAACCCGCTCAACATCACCGTGAGTGGTTCCTTTGTTCTTTACAAGGCTGTTCCAGTCAGCAAAATCAAAAGCCACCGTTCCCTTACGATACAGATCATCGATCAGCACACGATAGATCGTTGATGCGGTGCACATGGCCCCCGGTGTTTTCAGGTCAATAAGATTGGATATTTTTCCAATAGTGAAATTCTGAAAGCCGGAGGCTGGCATATCGGGTGTGATGAATCTCAAGGATTTTGGGATGGGATAAGTCCCAAGCTCCTTGTCGATCGCAGCCTGGATGTCTTTCAAACAGTCATCGTGGAGATCACCAATTGTGATGATCGAGAGTTTCAGGCCGTCCGCTTTAGGTGGCAGGTTAAAGCCACAGGTTGCAACCAAATCAAGCGAGTTCAGCTTGTCGACAAAGGGCTTATCGCGAACGCCTTGGAGCATCTTTCCGAGAATTGAATTCGTGACCTTCTTGGCGGTAGCCTTAGGGACAGATGTCAGTTTCTTCGTGTTCCAAGGGGCGGAGCTGACATTTTTGATCTGATTGAATTCAAAACTCGCGACTGAGTCATCGGTCGAAGTCGCAAAAACTACGTCCTCATGAAGCTCGATGAAGACAACGTAATCGTTATCGGTTTCATGAGCGCCAAGAATGCGACACAGTGCCCAGTGGTACTGGTACAGGTACTTCTCGAACGTCTTCGCACCAGCCGTTTCGCGCTGGGCTGAGGCAAGAGGGTTGCTACCTGGCGATTCCTTTGTCGTTTCCAACTACGCCCCCGAATCCCTAGACTTTTTGTCATTGTATGGCCCAAACCTGCCAGTAGTGGCTGAGCATACCGCGAAAATAATATGGGAACCACTTGTATATCGCAATGGCATTCAGGATTAGAGTGGTGAAGCTAGGCACGAAATGCGACCGTCCCCTGTGTGTGGCGTGGCACAAGCTTGGCTAGTTGCCGACGATTCCAATCGAGCCTACGTTCAGATTGGCAACCTAAACGGCAGAATCCAGCGCGATACCAGCCATTCAACAGAGGAAGTCCAACCGACAGTTTTGGCCGACCTGCTTCCGGTCGAGAAAGACTTACCACTCAATGGCGACCGTCGCCTGCTGAATCGAACGCGTTCACGGGTTATTAACCACGTCCATCGTCCCAAACGAATTCACCCGGATGCGGTCCGGCCGTTCTCGACTTCAACAGCCTGGAACGGCAGTTCCGCAACAACCATCTCCAAATGAGATGGCTGGCATGGCAATTGACCGTTATTCAGGCTTTCCCATCTCTGCCAGTATTGCGTCACCGCAATGGATCGCATGACCTGGAGCAACGAGAATGGGAAAGACCCTCTACGAAAAAGTGTGGGACGCGCATGTCGTCAAGCAAGGCGACGACGGCAGCTGCCTGATCTACATTGATCGTCACATCATGCACGAGGTGACCAGTCCGCAGGCCTTCGAAGGTTTGAAGCTGGCCGGGCGCAAGGTGTGGCGCACGAGCAGCGTGATTGCTACGCCGGACCACAACGTGCCGACCACCGAGCGCTCGAAGGGCATCGACGATGAGATCTCGGCGCTTCAGGTGTCCACGCTGGTCGACAACTGTGCCGACCACGGGATTCCCTTCTTCAGTCTGGAAGACAGGCGCCAGGGCATCGTGCACGTGATCGGGCCGGAGCAGGGCGCAACCCTGCCGGGCACGACCATCGTCTGTGGCGACTCGCACACCAGCACGCATGGCGCGTTTGGCGCGCTGGCTTTCGGCATCGGCACGTCCGACGTTGAACACGTGATGGCGACGCAGTGCATGCTGATGAAGAAATCCCGCAACATGCTGGTCCGGGTGGAGGGCACGCCTGCCGCAGGCGTCACCGCCAAGGACATCGTGCTCCACGTCATCGGCGTCATCGGCACGGCGGGCGGCAGCGGCCACACCATTGAATTTGCCGGGAGTGCAATCCGGGGCTTGTCGATGGAAGGGCGCATGACCGTGTGCAACATGGCAATCGAGGCGGGTGCCCGCGCCGGCATGATCGCGGTGGACGAGACGACCATCAACTATCTGAAAGGCCGTCCCTATGCACCGGCCGGCGCGGACTGGGATGCGGCGGTGGTGTCGTGGCGCGGCCTGCATTCTGATCCGGACGCGGTGTTCGACCGCGTTGTTGAGATCAATGCCTCCACAATCGAACCCCAGGTGAGCTGGGGTACGTCGCCGGAGATGGTGTTGCCCGTCAGCGGGCGGATTCCCGACCCGGCCGCCGAGCGCGATCCGGGCTGGCGCGAAGCCATGGAGCGCGCGCTGACCTACATGGGGCTGGAGCCAAACACCCCGATTGGCGACATTGCCATCGACAAGGTTTTCATCGGCTCGTGCACGAACTCCCGCATCGAGGATCTGCGCGCCGCGGCCCGTGTGGTTGAAGGTCGCCGGGTTGCGGCCAATGTATCGCTGGCGATGGTGGTGCCCGGCTCCGGACTGGTGAAGGCGCAGGCGGAACAGGAAGGGCTGGACAGGATCTTTCTGGCCGCCGGTTTCGAGTGGCGCGAGCCGGGCTGTTCGATGTGCCTGGGGATGAACAACGACCGTCTGGCGGCGGGTGAGCGCTGCGCATCGACCTCGAACCGCAACTTTGAAGGACGCCAGGGGGCGGGTGGCCGTACCCATCTCGTGAGCCCGCAGATGGCCGCAGCAGCTGCGGTGAGCGGGCACTTCGTCGACGCACGTAGCTTGGCCTGAGGAGGCATCATGGAAAAATTTGCTGTTCTTAATGGATTGGTCGCACCGCTCGACCGCGAGAATGTCGATACCGATGCGATCATTCCCAAGCAGTTTCTGAAGTCGATTCATCGCACCGGATTCGGCGCGTTCTGCTTCGACGAGTGGCGCTACCTCGATCGCGGCTACATCGGCATCGACCCGGCGAGCCGCAAGCTGAATCCGGACTTTGAGCTTAACCGCGCGCGCTATCAGGGCGCCAGCATTCTGCTTGCGCGCAAGAACTTCGGCTGCGGCTCGTCGCGCGAGCATGCGCCGTGGGCGCTCGAGCAATACGGGATCCGGGCGATCATCGCGCCCAGCTTCGCTGATATCTTCTTCAACAACTGTTTCAAGAGCGGCCTGCTGCCCATCATGCTGCCGGAACAGGTGATTGGTCAGCTGTTCGCGGAAGTCGAGGCGAACGAGGGCTACCGCCTGACGGTTGACCTTGAGCAACAGGCAGTGACGACCCCGTCAGGCGAGACGATTCCTTTCAAGGTCGATCCCTTCCGCCGCCACCGTCTGCTCAATGGCCTCGACGACATCGGCGAAACCCTGCTCGAGGCCGACGCGATTGCGGCCTTCGAGAAGGTGCATCTGGCCCGCTCGCCCTGGCTCGATTACCGGCCGGCAGACTGAAAGGGATAAGCCTGGTGCCCACGGTTGTTTGTTTTCTGGCAGGCCGCGGGCGCCGTATCCAAGGGAATGTCATAACGAACTTCGATAACAGTCATCGACCGCACAATCTACCGCGCAGCGCCGGCATCGTGGAGAATGTGGCCGGGCCGATGACGGCTGCAATGCTTCACAGATCAGATGCACCTGCGGCAGGCTTTGCCGCGCGGGGCAGCCGGAGTCACACTTGATTGAAATTCTCTCCATTACCAGCCCGATCTTCATCCTGATCGGGCTGGGCTACTGTGCGGTTCGGGCCGCGTTCTTCTCGCGCGCGGACATGCGCGTCCTCGGCACCTTCGTGATCAATTTTGCCTTGCCGGCGATGCTGTTCAAGGCCCTGTCACAGCGTTCCTTTGGCGAGGTGATGAACTCGGGTTACCTGCTCGCGTATGCGCTGGGCTCGCTGTTCGCGATGAGTGTTGCAATCGTGGTTGCGCTGAAGTGGCGCAAACGTGATTTCCAGAGCAGCGTCATCGTCGGCATGGGCGCGTCGCTGTCGAACAGCGCCTTCATCGGCCTGCCGGTGGCGGTGCAGGTGCTGGGGCCGATTGGCTCGGTGGCGATGGCGCTGTCCATGCTGGTGGAAAACCTGCTGATGCTGCCGCTGCTGCTGGTCATGGCGGACCGTTCGGATCACAAGAGCGCGAGCGTGCTGTCCATGCTGGGGGGCACGTTCGTGCGCTTGCTCAGGAACCCGATGCTGCTTGCGATCGCGATCGGCTTTGCCTTCGCGCTCTTCGGCCTGAAGTTGCCGACGCCGCTATCCCGAGTGGTCGAGATGCTGTCGTTCGCATCGGGGCCGCTGGCACTGTTCGTCATTGGCGGCAGCCTTGCCGGAATGGGGGTGAAGGGCATGGTCGCCGATGTGTCGCTGATCGCCATCGCCAAGCTGGCAATTCATCCTGCTGCGGTGCTGATCGGGGTCTTGTTGATCCCCGGCATCGATCGCGAGCTGCAGGCCGCCGCGGTGCTGATCGCCTGCGTGCCGATGTTCAGCATCTACGCCATCATGGGGCAGAAGTATGGGCTCGAGAGCATGTGTTCGGCGGCGCTGGTGGTGGCGACGGTGGCGTCCTTCGTCTCCATCAGCGTGATCATCTGGGTGATGAAGATCACGGCGTTCATTCCGGCGCTTAACTGAGCGCGGCCGGCGTGCCCTGCGTCGGAATCGCGTTGCCCTGATCGTAGCGGGTGGAGCGGTCGAGCAGCCGGCGGTCGAGATGGGCCTGTTCTTCCTTGCGCACGGCGGCACGCGATGATTGCCGACCACGAGCGTTCGAGCTACCCGAATCAGGGGGCGCCCGGAGCCTCGCTATATCTGGTGATGAGGCAATCGGTGGGTGCTCTGACTGGCACCATCACGAGTGCAAGTCTGCTTTGGGCCTGCGCACTCACCGGCGCAGCGTGACGATGTTTCTTGATTGCTACGGGAATGGGGCGGCGCGCGCTGAGCGCGCTGATTTCATGGGCGGGCTACGGCATGTTCCACCGCGAATACGGCGGCTTG
>JALNWS010000225.1 GCA_023230755.1 Azoarcus sp. | reverse complement strand
CGAACAGGTAACCCTGGAAGTGATGACAACCGTTGGCGTCGAGGATGTCTCTTTGTTGTTCGCACTCTACGCCTTCGGCAATGACCTTCAGGTCCAGTGCACTGGCGAGCGCGATGACTGCCCTCACAATCGCAAGGCCGTTGGTGCTGCCGGGAAGGTTCTGCACAAATGAACGGTCGATCTTGAGCTGATCGAGCGGCAAGCGCTGCAGATAGGACAGCGAGGAATAGCCGGTGCCAAAGTCGTCGATCGAGAAGCGGATGCCGCGGGTGCGAAGCTGGCCAATGCGTTCGATGGCTTCCTCCATGTCATCGAGCAACAGGGATTCGGTCAGTTCCAGGGTGAGGCGGTCGGCAGGTGCAGCGCTGCGGTTCAGCGCCCCGAGGACCTGTTCGACGAACTCGTCGCTGTAGAGCTGCTGCGCGCTGACGTTGACCGCAATGCTCAGGCCTGCGGTGGAGGGGTGTTGCGCCCACCTTGCCAACTGATCGCAGGCGACGTTGAGCACGTGGAGGCCGAGCGCAGGCATCAGGCCCGCGCGTTCGGCGACGTGGATGAATTGGTCCGGCGAGATGAGGCCGCGTTTCGGGTGCTGCCAGCGCACCAGTGCCTCCACGCCACGCATGGCACCGCCGGGGCCGAACTGCGGCTGGTACAGCACCATGAATTCGCCGGCCTCGGTGCCGTGACGAATGTCTTCTTCGAGACGCAGGCGAGCGGTGATGGCTTCCTGCATCACCGGATCGTAGAAGCAGAGCCTGTTCTTCCCCCGGTGTTTCGCGTCGTTCATTGCAAGGTCGGCCCGCTTCACCAGTTCCTCGATCGAGTGCTCATGATCGCGGAACAAGGCGATGCCGACGCTCGCACTGCTCTGCTGTGTGTGGCCCTCAATCGCATACGGTGCCTTGAGGGCCTGCAGTGCGTGCACGGCGATGCGTTCGGCGCTCTGGTGCGCGGCATCTTCATCGCTGTCGAGTTCTTCCACCAGGACGACGAATTCGTCGCCGCCAAAGCGCGCTACGGTGTTGGCTTCCCCGACGGCGGTGCACAGTCGTCTCGCGGCCTGTTGCAGAAGAATGTCGCCGTTGTGATGTCCAAGCAGGTCATTGATGTTCCTGAAGTCGTCGAGATCGATGAACATCAGGGCGCCGAAACGTGAAGAGCGAGTACTCAGTGCAAGGGCTTGCCCTATCCTGTCCATCAGCAGCCTGCGGTTGGGTAGCTGCGTCAAATGGTCGAAGAAGGCCAGGGTACGGATTTCCTCTTCAGTGGACTTGCGCAGCGAAATGTCGGTCAGGGCTGCGACGTAATGAGTCGTCCGGCCGCGCTCGTCGCGTACGGCATTGATCGACAGCATCTGCGGGTAAGTTTCACCATTCTTGCGCCGGTTCCAGATCTCGCCCTGCCAGGTGCCTGTGCCCAGAAGCTCGTCCCACATGGCCTGATAGAAAGCGAGGCTGTGCCGGCCCGAACCGAGCATGCGGGTTTTCTTGCCGACCACTTCGGCTTCGCTGTAACCGGTGATGTCCGTGAACGCCTTGTTGACGCGGAGCACGACCGTATCGGCACTGGTGATGATCATGCCCTGCTGCGACTCGAAGGCAATCGCGGCGATTCTGCGTTCCTGCTCGGCTGCCGCGCGCTCCGATATGTCCCGCGCAAGGAAAAGCACCGCTCGCCTGTGATTCGGCGGCGTATCGATGGCCCGGCAGCGTCCTTCAAAGGTGCGCGGTCCGGCACGCGTTTGCAGGTTGTATTCCATACTCTGTGGGCATCCCTCGTTCAGGGCGCTGTGGACAAGTTCGAGGAAGCGGTCGGCGTCCTGTGCCGGCAAGACGTCATGCATGCGGGTGCCGATCAGCCTGTTGATGTCAGTAACGAGCAGGTCTTCATTCCGGGAGATGACGTCGATATAGCGTCCGTCTTCATCGAGCACCAGTACGAGGTCGGGCAGGGCGTGAGTGATCGCACGCAATCTGGCTTCGCTCGCGGCGAGTGCGCGTTCGGTCTGAATGCGCTTGTCGAGGTCCTGAAGCAGCATCCCCAGCAGTGCAGTGGCGGGTGCCAGCACCAGCAGGTAGGGCCGCGCGAGCACTTCAAAGAATGCGTCCCTCTGTTCGGTCGGCAGTCCGGTGAACAGGAACAACGCGACCAGATGCACGGTGACGCCGAAGATCAGGAATTGCCCGGGGCTGCGTGATGCCCATCCCCTGTTCACGGCAGCACGATAAACCAGTCCGAGCACCATTGAACTGCAGATGATGCTGATGCCGGTTATTGCGCCCGTCCCGCCGAGCAGCGCGCGGTATGCGGCGGCAATCAGCACCGCTACCGCGCCGACCAGCGGCCCGCCGAAAAGTCCTGCCATGCTGAGGACTGCGGAGCGTCCGTCGACGATGACGCCGGGACTGAATACGATGGGCGCCATCATGCCGATCACGCAGATTACGCCGAAGATGATGCCGGCACTGATCCGCGCTACATGCGGGTAGTGCCCTAGCAGGCGCGAATTGATGCCCTGCAAAAGGCAGAGTGAAAGCAGAAGGGCTGCCGTTTTGACGAGCTCTGGGATCATTGGGTGGCGCTTGTTGGGCTGGCGCTTGAGAAGTGGCGCGCCAACTTGCTGCAGACAGGGCGGGCTATAGCGAAGGTCTTAGCGTGCGGGGCGCGAAAGTATCACACTCTGCCCGCATGGGTAATCCCTTGTTGAGGGGTTCTGAAACATCGATTGGGAGATCAGGCCGGGTTTGAGATGGTGTGGATTACCACCGTGTTCCGCCCTTTCTTCTTGGCGGCGTACATTGCGACATCAGCGCTCTTGGACAATTCGGCCAGATCCTGCCCGCTTTCAGGGTAGATGGCGATGCCGATGCTGGCGGAGATGCTGATCGACAGGTGGTTGATGATGAATGGTGCGCGGACAGCAATGCGGACCTTTTCTGCAACGGCCATTGCATCTTCGCCGCTCTGAACGTTCCGCAGCAGGATCACGAACTCGTCTCCGCCTATGCGGGCGGCGGTGTCGGATTCCCGGATGGCCTTGCGCAGTCGCGAGCCGATCTCTTTCAGCAACTGGTCTCCGACCGAATGTCCATGCGCGTCGTTGACTGGCTTGAAGTCATCGAGGTCGATGAACATCAGCGCAAGTCGGGTCTGATCCCGGCGAACTGCGGAAATGGCAAGCGCCATGCGGTCGGAGAACAGCGCCCGGTTGGGAAGGCCGGTCAGCGGATCGTGCTGGGCAAGATGCTCGAGATCCTGCCGACTCTGGTGCAACTCGGACAGCTGCTGCCCGATCTGGTCACGCAGTTGTTTGAAGCTGCGTGCGAGCACGCCAATTTCATCGTCCCGCTCTAGCGGGAGGCCACATGTCTGCCGCTCGTCGGAAAAGCTTTGAACTGCTGCGCTCATCGAATTGATGGGGCGTGTGACGGCGCGCGCGACCACGATGGCGAGCAGCGCGCTGGCCAGGCAAAGTCCGAGCACGATCTGCAGGGTGACGATGCCCAGCGCGTCTGCCTTCTGCAGGATCGAGGTCAGCGGCTGCGCAAGGCCCAGTATGAGATTGCGCTCGTCCGAACGGATGGAAATATCCTGATGGATGAAGGCAGCGACCACCGGGTGGTCTGCGTAGATGCCCTGCCTCGCCTCAAGGAGTACCTGAGAGGGCTTGCCTGCAACGAGGTCGGCCGTCTGCGGAAACGTGTCCTGCACGAGTATGCGTCTTCCCCTGTCGAAACCGAAGGTCTGACTGCGGTCCGGGTGAATGAGAAAATCGCCCTTTGCGTTTGCAAGAAAGAGCAGAAACTCAGGCGGCAGCCCTGCGGCGAGCTGTGAAAAGACGCCGTTCAGATCGACATTGATTACGATGATTCCGCGTGCAAGCCTGTCGGCACCGGTAACCGGCATCGCAAGCTGAGCGGTGGGCTCGTCCTGACCGGCGTGTGAACCGCGTTCGTGATTGATGACGAAGCGGGAGAGATATGTCTCGCCCGGGCCCGTGTTCAGCGTTTCGAACACATATGGGTAGTGGCCCTTCTCCTGCAGGTCGTCACCGTCGACGCGTAACAGGCTGTCGCCGCTACGGTCCACTCGGACCCGTTCCATCCCGAAGTCGGCGGCCGAAATCAGCCGGATCTGGAAGTAACCCGGGTTGGCTCTCATCACGAGTTTGAACAGGGTGGCCAATTGGTCGGCTGACGCGGTGTCGGCGGGGTCGAGCGCCCGGAGGGCGGAAGGGTGGGCGCTCAGGATCTGAAGGTTACGCGAGACTTCCTGTCGGGCGACGATGATTCTGCTCGCAAGAACTCGCGTCGAGGTCAGGAGTTCGTCCTTCGCCGACTGAATCAGCAAATCCCGACTGGCATTGTGCGCGTAGAAACCAGTCAGCCCCGCAGCCAGCATGCCGACCAGCGCCAGTACCAGTGCGAGGCGTGCTGCAATGCCGAACCTCATGGCGCGAGCACTCTCGAAGCGCTGTCTCCCGACATGATCAGCCCCCACAGATGGGTGCGACGCTCCGCACTTTCTACGGGTTCGAGCCAGATCAGTCGGTCTCCTGCGCCGGAACTGCGGGGCGGCGCGGTCGTGCTTGCCAGCCCCTGACGATTGTTGAGTACGGTGCCCGGGCCATCCTCAAGCAGGTAGTTGATCCATGCTTCGGCGAGCGCCTTGTGTGCGCTGCCGCGGTGAATCGCCCAGCAGTCGAGCCACGCCAGCGCGCCCTCACGCGGGATGGCATAGCCGACGTCTGCACCTGCCGCACGCAGCAGCTGAAGCTGTTGCGATCCGAAGTTTGCGAGCAGCACGGCCGCGTGGAAGCGGATGAACATGTCTGCCGACTCCTGGGGTTGGGAGTAGAAGCCCCGCACGTTCCGGCGCAGGGCGATCAGGCGCTCGACGGTTGCGGGCCAGTCCTGTTCACTGAGTTGAAAGAGCGACGGTAGTCCCAGCGACTGCGCGGCAAGGGCGAAATTGTGACTGCCTCCGTCGTAGACGAGGACCTTTCCGCGGTAGCGCGGATCCCATAAAACGTTGATCGAGTCCGGTGCTGTCTTGAACTGACGGCGGTCGTAGATCAAGCCCATGTCGGCGTAGGTGTAGGGAATGGCAAACGCCTTGCCGTCATGGACGATGCCCGGAATATTGTCGAGATCGCGAAAGCGGGGCAACTGATGTGCGCGATTGGGGATGGCGGCGGTGTTGATCGGCAGGACATGATCCTTGCGGATATAGCGCTGCAGTTCAGCGGTGTTGACGGCGAAAACGTCGAACGGTGCCGGATTGTCCCCATTGACGCGTTGCCACAGGGACTCGTCAGAGTCGATGATCGTCACCTCGACCCGACTGCCGGTGCGGCGCTCGAAGACTTCGACGACGTCGGGGTCGGCATAGCCGGGCCAGGCGAGCACCCGCAGTACATCACCAGCCACGGCGGGCCGGGCGATGACCATGGTCAGCATGAGTGCGACTCGTCGCAGGCAGCAGTGAAACCGGTGCATCCTGGTGACTCCGCCTTTAGTCATATGCGCAGTCGAGTGTAGCGCAGAACTCCCGCGCTGACGTCCCGTCGTGATTAATGCGGCTTAGGGTTGTCCGCCGATGATGGTGAGGGGGGGCTGAATGAATTGGCTGGTTCTGGTGACAACGCGAGGTTCTGCTGCGGACACGACGCCTGCTACACGGATGGTGGGTATGAAAGCACTACCCCGTTCGCGCGCGTGAGGCAGGGGGATTTCTGCTCAGACGGCTGGTGCACTCGAGCGCTTTCTGGTCGTGTCCGTCCGGCATGCCCTGGCGCGCTGAAGGCGGCGTGTCGGTGCATGTTTGAGGCGATCTGCGTGCACGGACGATACGCGGACTCAGGCCAGGACCTGGCCGCGAGCGCGGAATTG
>JALNWS010000224.1 GCA_023230755.1 Azoarcus sp. | reverse complement strand
TTCTCCGATGACGCGGTGAAACGCCACCACAACACGCAGGCGATCGAGCTTGGTGGCAATACACTGATCTCCGCCCGCGTTACGGACTTCGAAGCTGCCCGGCGTCCGCCGCTGGATGAAGTGAGACCTGCTATCGAAAAACAGTTGCGTACCGAAGAGGCGGGCCGCCTGGCTGCCGAACGCGGTGCCGCCGCGCTGGCTGCGCTGCAGAAGGGTGAGACTGTCGAAGGTGAGTGGAGCGCCTCACGCAAACTGCAGCGCGGCGCACCCGCGCTGCCTGGCAATGCGATGCAGGCCGTGTTCTCGGCGACGAGCGTGAAGCTGCCGGCCTATGCTGGTGTCGCCCAGTTTGGCGAGGGTTACTCGATTTACCGCATCGAATCGATCAACCGTCCGAAACTTGCTGCCGACGATCCGCGGATTGCGGCCGTGGTGAGTCAGTATTCGCGCGTACTTGCCGAGCGTGACTTTGCCGGGCTGGTTAACGAACTCCGCCAGCGCTACAAGGTTGCGATCAGTCTGCCGCCGGTGCGGACCCAGTAAGAGCGGGCGCCGATATCCGCAGCGCCGGGTTGCCGGCCGCGGGTTGCTCGGCACGCACAGGCAAAATCACAGGGGCGGGGCGCGTGTTTGCGTCCGGCCCCTTGTTTGTTTCAGGGCCGAACAGGGCTGCAGGGATGGAACGCGGCCAGAATCACGCGCGTGCGGACCGTAAGGCGTGCCGAGCGTATGGTGGCGGCGAAACGATGGCCTGGTGACGGCTTTGGCTGCAGGATACGGCGGAGCCCGAACCGAAAAAAAGCCCGGCGCATGTGCGACCGGGCTTTTTCGTGAGTGCGCCGAATCCTGTTTCCGGCGCGTGGCGCCGGACTGGCACGGCGACCTTACATCGGGTCGGCGTTGCCGAGGGCCGTCGTGTTGAAACCGGCATCCACGTACATGATTTCGCCGGTCATGCCGCTCGCGAGGTCGGAACAGAGGAAGGCCGCGGCGTTGCCGACTTCTTCGATGGTTACGTTACGACGCAGCGGCGCGTTGTGTTCGTTGAACGACAACAGCTTGCCGAAGCTGCCGATGCCTGACGCGGCAAGGGTCTTGATCGGACCGGCAGAAATGCCATTAACGCGTGTGCCTTCAGGTCCGAGGCAGACCGCCATGTAGCGCACAGCCGCCTCAAGGCTGGCTTTCGCGAGACCCATGATGTTGTAGTTTGGCATGGTGCGCACCGCGCCCAGATAGGACAGCGTCAGCATGGCGCCATTACGTCCCTTCATCAGCGGTCGTGCAGCCTTGGCCAGTGCGGGAAAGCTGTAGGCGCTGACTTCCTGCGACAGGCGGAAACCTTCGCGCGTGAAACCGTCCAGGAAATCACCTTCGAGCGCATCGCTCGGTGCGAAGGCGATCGAGTGCACCAGCCCGTCAAGCCCGTCCCACTGTGCGCCCAGTTGCACGAACAGATCGTTGATCTGCTCGTCGTCCTGAACGTCACAGGGAAACAGCATCGTGCTGTCGAAATCCGCGGCGAGTTTGGCGACACGGTCCTGAAAACGGTCATTCACGTAGGTGAACGCGAGTTGTGCGCCTTCGCGATGCATGGCCTTGGCAATACCGTAAGCAATCGAACGGTTGCTGAGCAGCCCGGTGATGAGGATCCGTTTACCGGCGAGAAAGCCCATGGAATCAAAACTCCGAATGACAGAACGCGAGATTATAGCGAAAACAGCCCTTGCGGAAGGGAGATGCCCACCTCAAGGAAAAGAACAGGTACAAGTGAGTTGCCGCCTGCGTCCGAAAACCTGCCAGAATCGGGGCTGTATTCATCCCATCCAGCGGGCTGTGCGCCCCATATATCGTGATCGTTCGTCCTCGCCCCCATTGGCTTCACCTGTTGTTCGTTCGCCACGGCTCCATCCTTTACCGTATTTTCCCGCAGTTAGTGTTCACGACCGGCCTCGCCTGTGTGATCGTGCTGGCACATGGCCAGTTGTTTCACTGGAAGGTGACGCTGACGTCCAGTCCGTTCTCCCTGATGGGCGTCTCGCTGGCAATCTTTCTCGGGTTCCGGATCAATGCGAGTTACGACCGCTACTGGGAAGCGCGAAAGCTGTGGGGGAGATTGCTGATCGAGGCGCGTAACCTGACCCGGCAGGCGTTGACCCTGACCAGTGCCGACGTCGATGTACATGGTTTTGCGCTGACCCAGATTGCGTTTGTGCGAGCGCTGCGCAACCAGCTGCGTGGGCGGCCACAGATCGAGGGGCTGCATGGTCTGATCTCTGCCGAGCGTCTCCAGCGGCTGGCCGTGGCACGGTTTGCCCCGAGTCTTGTGCTTTTGTGGTTGTCGGAATGGGTGCGCGACCGCCGGGTGCGTGGCGAGATCGATCCGATCCTTGCCCAGCGCATGGAGACGCCTCTGGGTGGATTCTCTGATGTACTCGGCGGCTGCGAGCGGATCGCAAGTACGCCCTTGCCGTTTACCTATTCGGTCATCCTTCATCGTACGGTGTACCTTTACTGCATGATGCTGCCCTTCGGGCTGGTTGACGGCATCGGCCTGATGACGCCGGTCGTGGTTGCCTTCGTGTCCTACACCTTTTTTGCGCTTGAAGCGCTGAGTGACGAAATTGAAGAGCCTTTTGGCAACATGCCCAACGATCTCGCGCTCGACGCGATGAGCGCCGGGATCGAAGCAAGTTTGCGCGAAATGCTGGGCGAAGTCCCCGCACCGGTGATGCTGCCGGATGCGCACTACATTCTGAGTTGATGGTACGAGACAGATATACGTGAGTCCGGGATCGATGATTTCTTTGGTGCTGGCCTGGGTCAGGCGTCGGCACCGTGGCGCTGTTGTGCTGTTGTGTGCGCTTGCGGCGGGCTGCGGTCCTGTTCTGAACGACCCCTATCCGGCTGCCGAACGCGGCCAGAACATCCTGTACACCGCTTTCACGCAGCAACCGAAACACTTTGATCCGGTTCAGTCCTACAGTGAGGACGAGGCAACATTTCTCTATCAGATCGTCGAGCCGCCGCTCCAGTATCACTTCCTGAAACGTCCCTATGCGCTGGAGCCGGCCGTAGCGGAGGCGGTGCCGGGCGTGCGACTTTACGATGCTGCGGGGCGCGAACTGAAGGGCGATGCTGATCCTGCAACGGTGGCTACGAGCGTGGTCGAGATCCGTATCCGCCCCGGCATCCTGTATGCACCCCATCCGGCATTCGCCAAGGACGAAGGCGGTTCGCCACGCTACCTGGCGCTGGACGAATCTGCGTTGCGCGATGTGCGCACCTTGTCCGATTTCACCGAGACCGGCACGCGGGAACTGGTGGCCGGCGATTTCGTTCATCAGTTGAAGCGCCTTGCCGACCCCCACCTTCACTCGCCGATTTTCGAGCTGATTGCCGAGTATCTTCCGGGGCTGAAAAACCTGCAGGCCGATCTGGTTGAGGCGGGGAAACCATCGGACGGATGGATCGATGTCAGTCGTTTCGATCTGGCCGGTGTGGAAGTGGTCGATCGCTACACCTACCGGATCAGCCTCAAAGGGGTCTATCCGCAGTTCCTGTATTGGCTGACGATGCCATTTTTCGGGCCTGTTCCCCCTGAAGTGGACCGCTTCTTCGGACAGCCCGGCATGGCCGAGCGCAATCTGTCGCTGGATCGCTGGCCTGTGGGTACCGGGCCCTACATGCTGGTGGAGAACAACCCGAACTCGCGCATGGTGCTCGCCCGCAACCCCAACTTCAGACATGAAACCTACCCCTGCGAGGGCGCGCCAGGCGATGCTGAAGCGGGTTTGCTGGCTGACTGCGGCAAGGCGCTTCCTTTTGTCGACAAGGTCGTGTTTTCGCGCGAACGCGAAGGAATTCCGTACTGGAACAAGTTTCTGCAGGGCTATTACGATGCGTCGGGGGTGTCTTCGGACAACTTCGATCAGGCGGTAACGATGACCAGCCAGGGTGAAGTGAACCTGTCCGAAGACATGGAGCGCAAGGGCATCAGGCTGCTGACCTCGGTATCACCGGCGGTGTTCTACCTGGGATTCAATCTCCTTGATCCGCTGGTCGGTGGTGGCAAGGATGCATCGCCGGCTGCGCGCGAGCGCGCCCGCAAGCTGCGACAGGCAATCTCGATTGCGCTCGACATGGAAGAGTTCGTCTCCATCTTTCTCAATGGGCGCGGGGTGCCCGCGATGCATCCGATCCCGCCCGGTGTGTTCGGCGCGCGCGAGGGCGAAGCCGGTATCAATCCGGTGGTCTACACCTGGCACAACGGCGGACCGGTGCGCCGCAGCCGTGACGAAGCGCGACGTCTGCTGGCGGAGGCGGGTTGGCCCGATGGACGCAACGCGGAGACAGGCGAGCCGCTGATCATCCATCTCGACACCACGCCGGGCGGGCTTGGTGACAAGGCGCGCTCCGACTGGCTGGCCAAGCAGTTTCGCGAACTCGGCGTGCAGTTCATCGTGCGCCCCACGGATTACAACCGCTTTCAGGACAAGGTGCGCCAGGGCAATGCGCAGTTGTTCTTCTTCGGCTGGAATGCCGATTATCCCGATCCGGAGAACCTGCTGTTTCTGCTCTACGGCCCCCAGGGCAAGGTCAGCTATCAGGGGCAGAACGGATCGAACTACCTCAACCCCGAGTACGACCGCCTGTTCGACCGCATGAAGGTGATGCCTGATGGGCCTGCGCGCCAGGCTGTCATCGACCGCATGGTCGCGATCCTGCAACACGATGCGCCGTGGCTGTTCGGTTTTCATCCCAAATCCTATTCCCTGCAGCATGGCTGGGTGTACAACCGCAAGCCGGGCTCGATCGTCCGCAACACCCTCAAGTACCAGCGTGTGGACGTCGCTGCGCGCGAGAAGGCGCGTGCGCAGTGGAACCGGCCTGTGCGCTGGCCCTTGGCTGTGGTTGGCCTGTTGCTGCTGATGGTCATTCTGCCGGCGTTCCTGCACTGGCGGCGCCATGAACGCGCTACTGCAGTCGATTCCCCGACGAATGGGGGGGCGCGCTGATGCTGGGTTACGTCCTGCGCCGGTTGTTGTATGCAATCCCGATCCTGATCGGCGTGAATCTGATCACTTTCCTGCTTTTCTTCGTGGTGAACTCGCCGGACGACATGGCGCGGATGCAGATTGGCGTCAAGCGCGCCACCCCGGAGGCAATCGAACGCTGGAAGGTCGACCGCGGCTACGACAAACCGATGTTCATCAACGGGACGAAGACCGGGACGGCCCGTATTACCGAGACCCTGTTCTTCGACAAGTCGCTGCGCATGTTCGCGCTCGATTTCGGGCGTGCGGACGACGGGCGTGATATCGCCACCGAGATCCTCGACCGCATGGGGCCTTCGCTTGCCATTGCGCTGCCGACCTTCCTGCTGAGCCTGTTCGCCTCGATCACATTTGCGCTGCTGCTGGTGTTCTTTCGTGCGAGCTACCTCGACTTCTGGGGGGTGGTGCTGTGCGTGGCGATGATGTCGGTGTCGAGCCTGTTCTACATCATTGGCGGCCAGTGGCTGGTGTCCAAGCTGTGGGCACTGGTGCCGATCTCGGGCTACGCCGGTGGGCTCGATGCCTTCCGCTTCCTGGTGCTGCCGGTGCTGATCAGTGTGCTGGCAGGTCTGGGTTCGAGCACGCGCTGGTACCGGACGATTTTTCTCGAGGAGATTTCACGGGATTATGTACGTACCGCTCGCGCCAAGGGGCTGTCCGAGCTCAGGGTGCTGTTCGGGCATGTCTTGCGCAACGCCCTTATCCCGGTGCTCACAGGCGTTGTCGTGGTCATCCCGCTGCTGTTCATGGGCAGTCTGCTGGTAGAGTCTTTCTTCGCGATTCCCGGCCTCGGCAGCTATACCATCGATGCGATCAATGCACAGGATTTCGCCGTCGTG
>JALNWS010000223.1 GCA_023230755.1 Azoarcus sp. | reverse complement strand
CGCATCCGGTTGCGGTTCGACCACCAGCTCCAGCGTTCCCCCGCAAGGCAGGCCAAAGCGCCGGGCCTCATCCACCGTGACGCCATAGTCGAGCCGGAACGGGCTGCGCTCGTCAGCCTCTCCCCCGAGTGCGCCACGCCGGACGCGGTCGATCAGATCGTCCTCGATGCAGCCTCCCGACACCGAACCCTGCACCAGCCCGTCCTCGCGCAGGGCCATCCACGCGCCCGGCGGGCGCGGCGCCGACCCCCAGGTCCGGGCCACGGTGATGAGGGCGAAGCGGTAGCCGTCCGCAGCCCAGCGCCGAGCGGAAGACAGCACCTGTTGATCCAGACTGTCCATGGGTTCAGCTCCAGCGCAGATCGGTGCGCGACAGTGGCAACTGGCGCACCCGATGTCCGGTAGCGGCGAAGATCGCATTGCACACGGCAGGCGCCAGCGGCGGAAACGCGGGTTCGCCCAGACCGGTAACCGGATAGTCGGTCTCGAGGTAATGCACGTCGATACGCGGCGGTGCATCGCCGATGCGGATCATCGGGTAATCGTGGAAATTGCTCTGTACGATGCGGCCGCGCTCGATATCGAGCTCCTGGTACATCAGCGCGCCGAGCGCATCGATGACCGAGCCCTGCACCTGGTTGTCCGCGCCACTCGGATTGACGATCCGGGCGCCGATATCCACCGCGACGACCACCCGATCCACCTTGAGCACACCATCCTTCGACACACTCACGTCTGCAACCTGCGCGACGTAGCCGAGGTGACTGAAGTGAAAGGCGATGCCCTGCCCCTGCCCGCGCGCAAGCTTCTTGCGGCCCCAGTCCGCCCGTCTGGCCACCTCACGCAACACACCCTTCATCCGGCTGACGTTGTAGGGCACGCCCCGCTCGCCGGTGCCCGGCACCACATCGCGCTCGCCCAGGAGCTCGAGACGAAAGTCGAGCGGATCGCGCCCGGCAGCGTGCGCCAGCTCGTCGATGAAACTGTGGAACACCCAGGCGAACACGTTGCTGCCCGGGGCACGCCAGGGCCCCATCGGCACACCGCATTCGATCGGCGTTTGCTCCAGCAGGCAGTTTTCCACCCAGCGACCGGGAAACTCATCGCCACCGAGACTGCCACCGCTACCGGTCTGCAGGCTGGCCTTGCCGTCGCGGACCACGCTGTTGGCAAAGGTGACGAAGTGGTTGTGCCACGCGACCAACTTTCCCTTTGCATCGACCCCTCCGCGCAGGAAGTGAAAGCCGCCGGCGCGGAAGTGGTCATGACGCAGGTCGTCCTCGCGCGACCAGGTGAGCTTGACTGGCGCCTTCACGCGCTGCGCAATGGCTGCCGCCTCGACAATGTAGTCGGCACTCAGACGGCGCCCAAACCCGCCACCGCTACGGGTAATGTGCAGCGTGATTTTCTCCTTCGGAATCCCGAGCGTACTGGACACCAGGTTCTGGCCGGTCGCCGGGTTCTGCGTCGGCGCCCACAGCTCCACGATGTCGTCATGGAACCATGCCGTGGCATTCTGCGGCTCGATGCTGGCATGGGAGATGAAAGGATAGCTGTAGGCCGCTTCGACCGTCTTCGCGGCAGCGGCGAGCGCACCCACCGGGTCGCCGTCCTTGCGCAATACCGCTGCGCCCGGCAGCTTGGCCAACTCCGCGGCCCTGGCTGCATAGCCCGACCAGCTCTCGGTCGCAACCTGGCCCTCGTCCCAACTCACCTTCAACTGGCGCCGCGCGCTATAGGCCGCCCAGGTGGACTCGGCAACGATGGCAACGCCCGGCAGCAAGCCGCGCAGATCGCTGCCGCCCTCGATCACAAATGCATCGCGCACCCCGGGCAAGGCCTTGATCGCGTCGAGATTGGCACTCACGACCTTGCCACCGAATGCCGGGCTCTTCTCGTACACCGCGTAGAGCATCCCCGGCAGCTTCACATCGATACCAAAGAGGGGTTTGCCTGTTACCACGGCGGGGTTGTCCACGCCGCCGATACGCTTGCCCAGAAGCTTGTAGTCCTTGGGGTCCTTCAGGACGACATCCTTCGCATCGGGCACCGGCAGCGTGGCGGCGGTCGCCGCCAGCGCCCCATAACCAAGCTTGCGCCCGGTCGGGCGGTGGTGCACGGCACTGTCTGCAGCATGGCACTCTGCAACCGGCACGCCCCAGTTGCTCGCCGCCGCCGCGATCAGCATGGTTCTCGCAGTTGCGCCAAGACGCTGGAACTCGGTGTAGTTGGTCGGCGTCGAGCGCGAGCCTCCGGCGCTCTGGCTACCATAGGCGGGATCGAGGTCACCCTGGACAATCGCGACATCCTTCCAGCTGACCTCGAGCTCCTCTGCAATCACCATGGGCAGCGAAGTCTTGATCCCCTGGCCGATCTCGGGTTGCTTGGACACCAGGGTGACGATGCCGTCACTCCCGATATGGATAAAGGCGCTGGGCTTGAATCCGGCCCCATCGGCAAGCGTTGCTGGTTTGGCAATCTGCGCCACGGCGTGGCCGGCGCCGCCGGCGAAATAGCCCAGTACCAGCGCGCCACCGCCGAACACGGACTTGCGCAGGAAATCGCGACGGCCGGGACTGGCCGGGTGTCTGGTGGTCGTCATGCGGACCTCTCCTCTTTCGCCAGCTCGGCCGCACGCCGCACACCGGCGCGTATACGAAGATAGGTCGCACAGCGACAGAGGTTACCGGCAAGTGCACCTTCAATCTCTTCATCGGTCGGATTCGGGTTCTCCTGCAGCAAGGCCGCCGCAGTCATGATCTGACCCGCCTGACAGTAGCCGCACTGCGGTACATCGAGCTCCTGCCACGCACGCTGCAGCGGATGAGTGCCCCTGGCATCGAGCCCCTCGATGGTGGTGACCTGCTTGCGCCCCACGGTCGAGACCGGTGTCATGCACGAACGCGTCGGAACGCCGTTCAGATGGACGGTACAGGCGCCGCAATGACCCGCACCACAGCCAAACTTCGTTCCGACGAGTTCAAGCGTGTCACGAAGCACCCACAGCAGCGGCGTATCCGGGACGACGTCCACCGTCTGCGCTGCACCATTGATATTGAGAACGTACTTGGTCATGGAGTCTCAGCCACCTATCTATATGTCTCGATTCAGTCGCCTCGGCACGAACTCCGTCTGCACCGAAGCTCCCCGCTACAAGCCCGCGAGATACTCCGCGAGCGCCTCGATCTCGGTCGCCGTAAGCTGGCGGGTCACCGAGTTCATCACCCCTGATTCGCTGTTGGTGCGCACACCATCCCTCCAGTCGAGCAACTGGGCGCGCAGGTAAAAACGATGCTGACCGCCGATGACCGGACCAGCAGAGTCGCTGCCGTGCAGCCCCTTGCCGTCTGCACCGTGACAACCGGCGCAGGCCGGTACGTCTCGCGCGGCATCCCCGTTCAGGAACAGCGCTTTGCCGGCCGGACTCTCGACCCTGGCCGCTCCACGCATCACTGGCGTGGTGGAGAAGTACGCAGCGATATCGGCGAGGTCCTCATCCGGGATCGAATCGGCCATCGCATTCATGATCTGGTGCTTGCGCTGCCCCGACTGAAAGTCGCGCAGCTGCTTGTGCAGATATCCCGCATGCTGTCCGGCCAGCTTCGGGTACTCGGGCGGCGTGCTGTTGCCATCGGCTGCGTGGCACTCCTGGCAGACGTTGGCCTGCGACTTTTCCTTACCGGCAATCGGGTCGCCCGCCGCGATCTCCTGCCCTGGTCGGACGTCCGTCGCGCGGGCACCATCAACACCCAGCACCACGAATGCGGCCAGCACGACAGCAAGCCCACCCCTTGTCATTCTTCGTATCATCGGTCTCCCTAACTTCGTGCACGTTCCGGCACGGCACTGCCTTCATCGCTTGATCGGCTTGTATTTGAGGTGACAGTTCTGGCAATCGCGGGCAATCCACAGTGCGGAATCCCACGCCGCCGCGTAGTCCTCTCGCTCAATCGCCCCAACGGCCTGCGCTGCCCGCTCCCGCCCCTCGTACGAGGAGATGACCGCGTCCTCTGCATCACCGAGCTTCTCGTAATAGCCCTCCATCAGCCTGTACAGCCTGCCCAGTTCGCGTGCATCTGCAGCGCTCGCCTCCGCATCTCTGGCCGATATATTGCGCAGGATGCTCTGGCTCTTGCGGTCTATGACCTGCATCCAGATATCGAACTCG
Source organism: Azoarcus sp. (assembly GCA_023230755.1). GTDB lineage: Bacteria > Pseudomonadota > Gammaproteobacteria > Burkholderiales > Rhodocyclaceae > Parazoarcus. Next base: position 1,755 of record JALNWS010000223.1, on the reverse strand, counting down.
AGCACCGTCTGGGCGCCGACGGGTTGCGTCAGCAATGTCGCGCACACCAGGAAAAGCAGAAACTTGCCATGCATAGATCGGATATCCAGGAATTTCGGTACCGGCCCCCTTGATCACCAAAGGCGCCGGATGGGCGGAGCGCGCACCAGCGCACCCGCGCCCCATGCCGCTTGAACAGGTGTGGCGTCAGGGTCTCGCCACGGACGCGCTGCGGGCGGCAAGCCGTTCCACCGTCTCGAGTGCCTTTTCGACGTTGGTCACCGGTGCGATGCCGCTGATGGTTGCCGCAACCCGCCCGTCCTGCGTCAGGACGAAGGTCGTGCGCTCGACAAAGCCATGGTCGATCTCCTGTCCGCGCGTGTCCTTCCTCCCGGCACTCGCGTCCCGGATGCCGAGATCGTACGCACGCGCGATCTTTCCATCCGTATCCGAAGCCACTGCCACCTTGCCGGCGCAGTGCTCGGGGTCGGAGGAGAATTCATTGAGTCTGGCGATGCTATCGAGCGACACGCCGATCACGGTCGCACCAGCGGCGACAAACCTGTCGTGATTGACGGCAAAGGTATGGGCCTGAAGATTGCACCCGTTGGTGTAGGCCGACGGATAGAAGTACACGACCACCGGCCCCTTCTTCAATGACTCCTTGAGCGAGAAGGTAAAAGCCCTTCCATCCAGCGACGCCTGGGCGCGGAAATCCGGGGCCACCGAACCCTCCTTGAGCGCCGCAGAGGCGGGTAGCGCCACCGCGCAGGCAAGCACGCAACCAAGCACAAATCGTTTCATGACATCACTCTCGTTTGTTGCGCGAGCGGGCACCAACACCGTGCCTCACGGGGGCCTGCTCGCTTGTGGGGAACATGCTACTTATAGATGTTGTGGCAACTCTTGCAGGTGCGGGCGATGTCTCTCGACACCGAGGACGCCGAATCAAAGTCGTTTGCCAACAGGACTTTGAGCAGGGTCGACGACAGCTCGACACTCTGCCGGGACAGCTTCAGACCATCCTGCTCGTCAGCCTCCTTCACGTAGTGAGCCTCGATTTCGCCAAAGAGCTCAACCAGCTCCTTGGCATCCTTGGTGGCCGCCGCCGCGTCCTTCATCGCCACGTTGTTGTCCGCGCTCTTGTACACGTCCTCCACATAACGCATGAAGTCCTCGTCCACCGAAGCTTGCGCAGACACCAAGCCGCACACCAATGCAGCGCCAATCGAAAACCGGACGATCTTCCTATTCATGAATACGCTACCCCGATGCATCACGCTTCCCAAAGAAGCCTGGCCTCCCGTTCGAATGTCTCACAGAGGTACTCTGTGACCGGCAACGGCGTCCGCTCGCATCAGCCCGCAAACACGGGCTTCGCGAAAGCAGGACAACCGACTGAAATCCCCCCGACCAGATCGGCCCCGCGGGCCGATCTGGTCTTGTGTCCAATTGCGACGGGTGGCGTCAGCCAACCACCTCCTTGACCACATCACCGAACACCGTGGTGGCGCGCTCCTGCCGGCCCTGGTATTCGAAGGTGAGCTGACGGTGATCCAGGCCGAGCAGGTGCAGGATGGTGGCCTGCAGATCGTAGGTGTCGACGATGCCCTCTGCAGCGCGCAGCCCGATCTCATCGGTCGCGCCGTGCGTGATACCGGCCTTCACCCCACCCCCCGCAATCCATGAGGTGAAGCCCCACGGGTTGTGATCGCGCCCGTCGCCGGTCTGTCCATAAGGCGTACGGCCAAACTCCGAGGTCCACACGATAAGCGT
>JALNWS010000222.1 GCA_023230755.1 Azoarcus sp. | reverse complement strand
TCTGTAACCGGTTCAAGCCGGTCAACATGATGTTGTTGCTCAATCGCTGGTTGCGAATCCCCTTGTGCATCGGGATCGCGCATAACCTGGGCGACTACGAACGTTCGTACCGACGGCGACAGGTCAGCCTGCGTGCCGACGCACACTGGCGTTTTGTCGGTGTTTCCGCCGCGGTTCGTGACGAGCTGATCGGATACGACAGCGGTTTTACGCCAAAGAACACGCTCGCGATCACCAACGCCATCGATATCGACCAGGCCGAGTCACTGCAACTCGGGCGGAGTGACGCACGCCAGGCACTGGGGTTGAGCGAAGGCGCGCGCGTGATCGGGACGATCGGCCGCCAGGTGCCGGTCAAGGGATACCGGTATCTGGTGCAGGCATTCGCGCGGGTTGCAGACAAGTATCCTGATGCGCAGTTGATCCTGATTGGAGATGGTCGCGAACATGCCGGGCTCAAGGACGAGGTTGCGCGGCTTGGGCTCGAGGGGCGTGTCCTCCTGCCCGGAATGCGGCCCTATGCGATGCAGTACGTGAGGGCCTTCGATGTGTGGATCATGCCCTCGCTCGCTGAAGGCTTCCCCCTCGCGCTGCTTGAGGGAATGAGCGGCAGCCTGCCGGTTATCGCGTCGGATATCCCGTCCATGCATGAACTCGTGGCGGGGGCGCAAGGGCTGCTGGTGCCACCGGCCGACGTCGATGGGCTGGCCGAGGCAATGGACAGCTATCTTGCCGCTTCGCCGGATGTGCTCCGGAGCAAGGGCGCACGCTGCTACGCCTATCTCAAGGCACATCATGGGATTGAGGGGTATCGGGCCGCGTATCGTGAACTCATCGAGGGCGGGTTACGGGAGGTCCGGGAGTGCGAACAGTGACGACTGACTCCACCAAGCCCCTCGTGACTGTGGTGATTGCATCGTATAACCACGGCCCCTACGTCGAGGATTCGATCCGGAGCGTACTTGCCCAGACCTATCCGTTCATTGAACTGCTGGTGATAGACGATGGCTCGAGCGACGACAGCGTTGCCAGAATTAGGGCGCTCCAGGCAGAACACGGATTTGATTTCAGGGAGCAGCAGAACCAGGGGCTGACCCGGACACTCAACGAAGCGCTCAAGCGTGCCAAGGGCAGTCTCTTTGCACCCTTCGGCTCGGATGACATCATGTTGCCGGAGCGAATTGCGCTGCAGGTCGAGTACATGGCGGGGAAGCCGGAGGTCGGGATCTGCGCGGGGAATATCGAACTCATGCATGCGGATGGCACTGCCTATCCAGCGTCCAGGCAGCGGCTCGATATCCCGTTCCGGCGTCTCGACTTCGATGACATGTTTCTCGAGCGCAAGCCGTATCCACCCGCGCCAACCCTGCTTTTTCGCACCGAGGTTCTCAGGGAGCTGGGCGGGTTCAATCCGGAGATCCGCCTTGAGGATCTGTATATCGAGCTGAAAGTCACTCACGCGGGGTACTTCATCGACGCACTCGGTGTGACGCTGGCCCGATACCGGAAGCACGAGACAAACACGTACAAGAATCTGGGTTTCATGACATCCAGCATCCTGAAAATCTACGACGAGTACTCGGCTCATCCTCGCTATGGCGAAGTACGTGCCCGTTTTCTGAATTCGATGTTTCTGAAGTGTGCGAATCGAGACCGGAAGATGGCGTGGGCCTTGCTCAAACAGATTCCACTGCTGAAATGGAACAGCAAGACCCTGCGCGGCCTCATTCGCCTCGTGTCACCGATGCGGCGACGCTAGGCGTCGAATGCTGAGGCGCGCGGACGCTTATTTTGGGCGGGCCGCCGCATAGTCGAGAAACGCAGCAACGTCGCCCGAGCACAGGTGATGAACAACGCTGCGAATCTCCGCCTCCGGCCACGACCACCATGCAGTGGCGTGGAGGGCGAGGCGGGTGTCTTCATCGAAACGCCAGCCGATTGTCCGTGCCGGATTTCCGGCCACGATCGCGTAGGGCGGGACATCCCGCGTGACAACGGCACGGGCGGCAACGACTGCGCCGTCTCCGACGGTGACGCCTGACAGGATCAGGCTACCCGAGCCCAGCCAGACGTCGTTTCCGATCACCACCGAGCCTTTGCTGGTGACGTAGCCGGGTATCGTCTTTGCTTCTGCCATGTAGGCGGGGAATGGATAGCAGCTGACCCAGTCCGTGCGGTGGTTTCCACCCAGGAAAATGTGCACGTCGTCGGCGATCGACGTGAAGGCACCAATCGAGAGGGTCGTGCCCTGGGCCCAGTCATGTACCTCGGGCATGCCGTAGGTGCCGAGCCCGATGGAAAAGTCGGGGTAGCGTTCCTTGAATCTGATCTGATCTCGATAGAGTTTGGGCGGTTTCCGCTTCCTGCGGAAGAGCCTTCTGAGTGCCGTCAACATTCCCCGCTAACCTTTTCGCACTTCCGCTTTCCGAGCGCTGCGGCGGTGAGCAGCGCAAACGGGATCCAGAGCAGGAACCAGTGCTCCTTGGGCCTGGACAGGAAGGATCCACCTTCGGTCATGCTTGCAACGAGGCCATATACGATGGTCGCAGAGAAGGCGAATACCATCGGGTCCTTGCGGTTCTTCCAGCTTACGGCCAGTGCGGACAGAAACAGGGCGGCCCAGAACACCAGACCCAGGACTCCGCCCCGGTAGAAAACCGACAGGGTCATGTTGTGCGGGTCTGAAAAGTCATAGCTGATGCCGTCAATGTGTATGCGAAGGGCGTGGTTGTAGCCGTGGCCAAACGCGGGGAACTCCAGTGCCTGACGAATGGCTTCAGCCCAGATCTGGGGCCTGTAGGAAAATCCTCTCTGCACCACCGCTTCGGGCCACAGGATGATGATCGCAGCGCCTGTCAGTATGAGAACACCGCAGGCGATCGTGCCGCGACGATCGCCCGTCATCAGTCCCAGCCAGAAAATCGTGGCGGTGAGGGCCAGCAAGGGGGTGCGCGACCCGGTCGCGAGAATCAGGGCGCCAAGGACTGCGACCGCGATCATCGCAGCCGGCTGGAAGAAGCGCCGGTGGTGAATCCAGTGGGCGATCCACAGCACCAGGAAAAAGCCGAACACATGCGAGGTCAGAAGGGGGTTGTGCAGCGCGCTGTAGCCAGCCAGGCGCGCACCCTCGTCCGCAAACAGAAACAGCGCAAGCTGCACGCCTCCAGCGATGACGGCAATGACGGACGACAGCTGCAGTACGTCCTTGAGCCGGTCGACGCGATAGAGTGCGATCCCGGAAAACGCAAAAAACAAGCATAGAACATAAAGCGGCCGCTTCAGCAGCGAGAGCGCGCTCTCATCCGTCCCGGACCAACTGATGCTGATGGAAAAATAGGCTGCGAAGCAGAGAAAGGTAATGAACACGGGGCTGCGGAGCAGTGCCGCTGAAAGATCGCGGCAGTTCAGCGCAAGAATGAGCGCAGGTAGCGCGAGGAAAAGGTAAAAGAGCTGCTGAAACAGCCTCTTGTCCCCTGCCCACATCATGCTGGTGAGCAGGAACAGAATTCCAAGGGGGAGAACCCAGTTGGTCAGGTGTCCATTGATGCTGCCGCGCCATGCGGCGTGGCTGGTCGTCTTGCGTGTTTCTTCAGCCTTCATTGGTCGAGTTTTGCCCAGTCGATACTCTTGCGAAGCCATTCGCGATCTTCACGACAGCGGAGCACATGGCGGAGGTTGCGCCGGCGCCGGAATGGTCCGAGCGCGAACCAGCTGATCTTCAGGTCGGAGATGTCGATCAGGCCGAGTGTGCCTTCCGGCGTCAGCACAATGTTGCCGAGATGCGCGGATCGAAAGAATATTCCGAGAGAGTGGATGTGCTTAATGAATTCGAGTAATTGCGATCTGAGCGCAGTTGCACGGGCCTCGCTGAGTCCGTCGGAAATGACCTGCCTGATGGTTTTTCCTTCGAGTGGAAGGTAATGCACCGCATCACGACTGATCGCCGGAATACGGTAGTGCTTGAGCACCTGCGGGCAGGGAATGTCCAGTCGGCGCAGTGCCGCGGCATTTTCGACGAAACGTTGTGCATAGGGCTTCCACGCGGCGGAGGTCAGTACGCGCTTGCGGCGAAAGAGTTTGAGGTAGGTGCCGTCGGGCAACAAGAGGACTTTCTCCCCGTACTCGTCCTGCTCGATGACGCGCGCACCTGCGCGCATCCCGAGATATTCGTCGTGTCCAAGCAATTGCAGCGGAATCCGGTTCTTCATGGGGTGAGATGTTAACTTGGAACGTCTATGGTCGGGCTTCATTTGCTCACAACATCGTCGTACATCATGAAGCGTGCGCGTTCGTTCAGGTCACGCGCCAGCAGCCCGCTTCGTCACAAAGGCCCGAACTGTACGCGTCAGCCGGCTGGAAGGTGAGTGTCCAGCCATGCTGACAGGGCGCAATCAGATGGCCAGTTGCGCAGCAGTCGCTTGCGGTCACGCTGCCAGGCGCGCTGGTGGGCTGCGTCACTGCGATGCTGTTGCATTGCGTCGAGGTCGATCAGCTGCACGTCTGCGCCATCCCACAGCAGATTCGTGGCCTTGAGGTCGCCGTGACTGATGCGCTCGCGGTACAGGGTGGCAAACAGGATCTGCAGTGCGCGGGCTTCGGCGGGCGGTGGCGCTGAATCCGGATCGAGGTGGGTCAGCAGGTCGATGCCGGGGCAGTGTTCGGTGATCAGCCACGCGCGTCCGCGCAGCGGGCCCCAGCGCTCTTCGACAAGCGCCAGCGGGGCCGGAGTCGGAATGCCGAACAGGCGCAGGCGGTGGCCTTCGCGCCATGAATGCCAGCCGCGGCTCGGGCGCCACAGCCGCGACAGGGCGTGGCGCAGGTTCTTGAGGTTGTAGCGTTTCACCACGACCGGCTGGGTCCCGATCAAAACGCGGGCAACGGTGCAGGTGTTGCCGCGCTTGAGCAGGGTGCCGGCTTCGATGGATGCGTCGATGTCGTCGAGCAGCGGTGCGAGGCGTTTGCGTTCGCTGCGCAGCACGGCCTCGAAGCGCCTGAACCGGGACGTGACGCTGAACAGCGAACAGTCGCGCCCCGTCTTGTCGAGGTAGTCGCGCAGGCGCCACGCCAGCGCTGCCCTCAGCGCCCCGGCCTGTTCGGCGGGTGAGGACATGTGCGGGTTGTTGCGACGATAGGCGTCGAGCAGCGGCGCCAGTTCTCCATCCCAGGTGCGCGGGAGCTGTGCGATCAGCATGGCGAGATCGCGCGCCGCTGCGGCGGAGGCAAGTGGAGTCTCCCTGTGCGCCTGCACCGCATCCCCGTCGATCAGCAGCAGGCGGTTTGCGTGTTGCAGAAAATTGCCGAAATGAAGGTCTGAATGCGTCAGGCTGGACGCATGCAATTGTCCCAGCAACGCAAAGGCGGGAGCGAGCGCTTCGATTGCATCCTCCGCGCCAGGCCGGATGTCGGGCAGGGAATGCCAGACTTCGAGGAGGCTGCGCGCGTCTCGCAGAAACTGTGTGAGCAATACGTGGCCGCCATCCGGCAGCGCTTGGGCAAGCAGCGCAGCGGGCGTCGGGATTCCGGCTTTGCTCAGTGCGGTGATGCCTGCGCGCTCGCGCGACCAGTAGCGGGCGCTGCGCTTGTCGACAAAGAGCTTGGCGAGCACATGTTCGCCGTCGAGCATGGCTTCACCAACCACGCGTTTGCCCGGCAGCACGCGCAGCAGGCGAATGACCCGCAACGCGCGTCCGTCATCCAGGCGAATGCGGAATGGCACGGGTGGTTTGCGTCCGGCCGCCTGCAAGGCGGCAGCGTCGAGCAAGGGTTCGATGGGTGCTGCGGACGGGGGTGTCATGCCGGCTTCACTCCCGGCCGTCAAAGAAGCGCAGGATGTGGCGCACCCGCTTCCTGTCGAGGGCGTCCAGCCGGTTCTTCTGGGCGTAGTCGAGGTAGAAGCGCAGCCGTTGGGTGCGGGTGAGGTGGTACTTGGCGACCTTGTCTAGGCAGGCCAGATCCTTGATGATCCGGTAGCGCAGGAAGGGCCCCCACCAGA
>JALNWS010000221.1 GCA_023230755.1 Azoarcus sp. | reverse complement strand
TCGAGCTCGATCAGGGTGCGATCGATGAAGGCCTGCTCTTCGGCATCGAGGCCGATGATGGCTTCGGCGATTTCGGTATTGACGTTCTCGACCGCGCGCAGCACGCCCTTGCCGAGGTAGCGCGCCTTGTCGCCGTCCCGCAGTTCGATGGCTTCACGCGAGCCGGTCGAAGCACCGGACGGCACCGCAGCCCGGCCCATGACGCCGGATTCGAGCAGCACGTCGGCCTCGACGGTGGGATTGCCACGGGAGTCCAGAATTTCGCGGGCGATCACATCAACGATTGCACTCATTTTCGTTCCTGTTTCAGTTACGGATATTAAATCTGTCGTATCCCGACCGGACACTTGCCGCGCGAATTAGACACTGTATCCACGGGTCATGTCGACTGCGGCAGTGCAGCATCACGCATCAAATGCATGCATCAGAGCGTCTGTTCGAGCAAAGGGCCGGCCTTGACCAGCGCATCGATCTGCTTCAGCGTCGCCAGCAGCGCTTTCATTTTGGGCAACGGCCAGGCGTTGGGCCCGTCTGACAAGGCTTTTGCCGGATCGGGGTGGCTTTCCATGAACAGGCCGGCCACGCCTACGGCAACCGCCGCCCGCGCCAGCACCGGCACGAACTCGCGCTGACCACCCGACACCGAGCCCTGCCCGCCCGGCAACTGCACCGAGTGAGTGGCATCGAAGACGACCGGGCAACCGGTTTCGCGCATGATGGCCAGCGAGCGCATGTCGGAGACCAGGTTGTTGTAGCCAAAGGACACGCCGCGCTCGCACACCATGATGGTGTCCGCGCCGCCGTTGGCCTCCCGTGCCTTGTCGACGACGTTCTTCATGTCGCCGGGGGCCAGGAACTGCCCCTTCTTGATGTTGACCGGTTTGCCTGATGCCGCCACGGCGTGGATGAAGTCGGTCTGGCGGCACAGGAACGCAGGCGTCTGCAGTACATCGACCGCGGCCGCCACGGCCGCAACTTCTTCAATCGCATGCACATCAGTGAGCACCGGCACGCCGAGCTGCTTCTTGACGTCGGCCAGGATCTCCAGCCCCTTGTCCATGCCCATGCCGCGATAAGACGTACCCGAGCTGCGGTTGGCCTTGTCGTAGGAGGACTTGTAGATGAAGGGGATGTCGAGTTCGGCGCAGATCTCCTTCAGCGCGCCAGCGGTTTCGAACGCCATGTCGCGCGATTCGATCACGCACGGCCCGGCGATCAGGAACAAAGGCTTGTCGATACCGACGTCAAATCCGCAAAGCTGCATGCCGTACTCCTTCAGTTCTTGGACCGTTTGTTCTCGATCGCCGCCTTCACAAAGGCCGTGAACAGCGGATGTCCCTTGCGCGGGTTGGAGGTGAACTCGGGGTGGAACTGACAACCCACGAACCACGGGTGCACATCCGCAGGCAGCTCGACCATTTCGCACAGATCGGTGACCGGCGCGCGGCCAGAGACGATCAGACCCTTTTCCTCGAGACCAGCGAGCAAGGTGTTGTTGACCTCGTAACGGTGACGATGGCGCTCCATGATATCGCCAGCGCCATAGACCTGGCGTGCGAGCGTACCCTCTCCGAGGTGACAGACCTGCCCGCCCAGGCGCATCGTGCCGCCAAGATCGGAATCCGCACTGCGCTTTTCGAGCTTGCCGGTACGGTCCTTCCATTCGGTGATCAGGCCGATGACCGGGAAAGCGGTATCGCGCTCGAACTCGGTCGAGTGTGCGCCTTCCATGCCGGCCACGTCACGAGCGAATTCGACCACGGCCAGCTGCATGCCGAGGCAGATGCCCAGATACGGCACCTTGTTCTCGCGCGCATAGCGAATCGCCGCAATCTTGCCCTCGGTACCGCGCTTGCCAAAGCCGCCAGGAACCAGAATTGCATCCATGTTATTGAGCGCAGCGCATCCTTCGCGCTCAATATCCTCGGAGTCGAGGTAGTGGATGTTCACCTTGGACTCCGTGTGCATGCCGGCGTGGTTCATCGCCTCGATCAGCGATTTGTACGACTCGGTGAGATCGACGTACTTGCCCACGAAGGCCACGTCGACGCTCTGCTTCGGATTCTCGAGCGCGCGGATGAGGTTGCTCCACACGCGCAGATCGGCCGCATGGGCCAGAATGCCGAGCTTGTGGCAGACGATCTCGTCGAGCATCTGCTCGTGCAGCATGCCGGGAATCTTGTAGATCGAATCGGCGTCGAGGCACTCGATGACCGCTTCCGGCATCACGTTGCAGAACAACGCAATCTTGCGCCGTTCGTCAGCCGGCACCGGACGGTCGGCACGGCACAGCAGGATGTCGGGCTGAATGCCGATCTCGCGCAGTTCCTTGACCGAGTGCTGGGTCGGCTTGGTCTTGAGCTCGCCCGCCGTCGGGATGTAGGGCAGCAAGGTGAGATGGATGAAGCAGGCGGCATTGCGGCCTTCTTCGATGCCCATCTGGCGAATGCTCTCGAGGAAGGGAAGCGACTCGATGTCGCCCACGGTGCCACCCACTTCGACAATCGCCACGTCTGCGCCATCGGCGCCACGCTTGAGATAGGTCTTGATCTCGTCGGTAATGTGCGGAATGACCTGAACGGTTTTGCCCAGGTACTCGCCGCGACGTTCCTTCTTGATCACGGACTCGTAGATCTGCCCGGTGGTGAAGTTGTTGCGGCGCCCCATCTTGGCGCTGGTAAAGCGCTCATAGTGGCCGAGATCAAGGTCGGTCTCGGCGCCGTCTTCAGTCACGAAGACTTCGCCGTGCTGAAACGGGCTCATCGTGCCCGGATCGACGTTGATGTAGGGGTCGAGCTTGAGGTGGGTAACCTTGATGCCGCGGGACTCGAGAATGGCGCCAAGTGAAGCCGCTGCGATGCCTTTGCCCAAGGAGGACACGACACCGCCTGTAACGAAGACGTATTTGGTCATGGGAACTGTGCTGCGGGAAAGCGCGATGATAACCGATCACCCTCCCCCGAGTCAGCACCCGGCACTGTGAAAAAACGTTGCACCGTGTCAGCGCACCGCCGAAACCGCCACCGCAGTGCGTCAGACGTGTGCTAGCGTGTTGAGCCTGATCCACCCTGAGCCCGCACGGGCCTTGAAAATGCTGCTAAACATCGACCTCGTTTCCGATTTCGTCTGCCCCTGGTGCTATATCGGCAAGGTGCGCCTCTACAAGGCCATCGAAAGCCTGCGCTCCGAGCACCAGACCCTTGATTTCCGTATCAACTGGCTCCCCTACTTCCTGAACCCGAACACGCCCCCCTCAGGTGAGCCTTACCGCGCCTTCCTCGAAGCCAAGTTCGGCAACTCAGCCGAAGTCGATGCCCTGCATGCCCGCGTTGCCGAAGCCGGCGCACCTGACGGGGTCCGCTTCGCCTTCGACCGCATCGCGATCCGGCCAAACACCATGCTCGCCCATCGCCTGACCTACGGACTGCAGGCCCGTGGCGCCCGCCAGGAGCGAATCCGCGCAGTGACCGACGGCGTGTTCGAAGCGCACTTCAATCTGGGAAAAAATATCGGTGACGCCGAGGTGCTGGCGGACATTGCCGCCGCCTGCGGTGAGAACCGCGAGAGAACGCTGGCCTACCTCGAGTCGGGCGAGAACCTGACCTCAGTGCGGCGCATGGCCGAGCAGGTACAGAAACAAGGCATCAGCGGCGTGCCCTTCTTCATCATCGACCGCAAACTGGCGCTCTCGGGCGCGCAGTCGTCGACGGCCATCGGCGCCGCCATCCTCCAGGCGCTGGGCTGATTCACCCACCGGACCCGGTACGCGCACCATAGGCATGCGCCTTGAGCGTATCGAGGTCGACCAGTTCCAGCACCGCCTCGTTGGTCGCCTCGAGCACCACGGGCGGTGCAGCCCCCGCATCGAGCGCCTCAAGCCAGCGCAGTGCACAAAGACACCAGCGATCCCCCGGCTTCAGGCCGGCGAAGCGGTACTCGGGTTTTGGGGTGGCGAGGTCGTTGCCGGCGGCGGTAGAGAAAGCGAGAAAGTCTGCGGTGACACGGGTGCAGACGAGATGCAGACCACTATCGTCGGGCCCGGTCTCACAGCATCCCGTGCGATAGAAGCCGGTCAACGGCGAGTAACTGCAGGCCAGCAGCGGGCCACCAAGGACGTTGCGTGAAGAAGACATGATCGGGCGTCCTGCACAGATTGCGTGAGCCCCTAATTTCCAACAAACCGGCTCCGCGGGCAAGGCCGATTTACGCTCGACCGGAAAACCGGGTCAAATCGCCCCGGATGTGCACCTTCTCACGGCAACGATCACTCGCCGTCAGGTCAAAACGCTTATCGACGTAAAATCATGCCGCATCGGCAGACGCAGTCGAGCAAGCATGGGGCACGGCCCGCCATCTGCTCTTTTGCCAATGCCCGGCGTTGCAGGTCTGCCTGGAGGCGCGGCATGAACGAACCGACCACAACAAGATTGCTGATCGTTGATGACGACCCGCTGACCCGCAAGCTGCTGCGCGGCGTGCTGAGCAAGCAGGGATATGAGATCGTCGAGGCGGCTGATGGTGCTGCCGGTGTTGCTGAATTCGCCAGATGCCGGCCGGCGCTGGTGCTGCTCGACGTCATGATGCCGGTCATGGACGGACACGAGGCCTGCCGGCGCATTCGCGAGCTCGACGGCGACGAGGGCACGCCCGTCATCATTCTCACCGCCGCAGAAGATCTCGATGCCATCGACACCGCGTTCAATGCGGGGGCCACCGACTTCATCATCAAACCCATCAGCTGGCCCTTGCTGACCCAGCGCCTGCGCTACGCGTTACGTGGCGGCCGACTGGCGCGCGAAGTGAGACAGAACCGGCTGCGTCAGTCCTCCGCCACACGGATTGCAGGCCTGGGTTTCTGGGAATGGGATCCCCGTGACGATGAGCTCTCATGGTCCGAGCGCGCCCCCGAACTGCTCGGCACGAAGGCCTCCGCCCCGAAAACCGTCGACGCGCTGCTCAAGATCATCGTGCCCGAGGACCGCGAACGCTGTCGCAATGCGTTCGAAGCCGTCGATCGCGGCGAAGGCCGCATGGACATCGAGTTTCGCCTGCAGGCCGACAAGGCCGAACGCATCATTCGCCTGATTGGCGAACGCGGCGTCGAAGGCAGCGACTCCGACCGTCTGTTCGGCGCATTTCAGAACATCACCGACAGCCGCCGTACCGAAGCACTGGTGGACTATCTGGCCATGCACGATGACCTCACCGGGCTTGGCAACCGGCGCCTGTTCAGTCACAAGCTGGAGGCCGCGCTCGAGAGCGTCAGAAGCAGCCACGACGGCGTGCTCCTGGTGTCATGGATCGACCTCGCGCGCTTCCATCGGCAGAACGATGCGCTCGGCGAAGCTGCGGGCAACCGCCTGCTGGTTCAGGTTGCACAGCGGCTGAAGAAGGTGGAACTTCTGAGTGGCGAAGTAGCGCGCGTCGGGGGCGACGAGTTTGCTGTTTTGCTGCGAGGCGCAACGGAGAACGAAGTGCGCCACCGGCTTGAGCAGATACTGGAAACGCTCGAGTATCCGATGCATGTGGATGGCCAGGAGGCGTTTCTTTCGCTGACCGCCGGCATCGCCATCTACCCGACCCACGGGCACGATGTCGAACAGTTGATCAACCTCGCGCAGGAGGCCCAGCGCTCGGCCCGTCACCAGGGCAAAACGGTCGAGATGGCGAGCCAGCAGCACTCGCATAGCGCGCTTGCCGCCCTCGACATCGAGCGCGCGTTGCGACGCGCGCTGGAGAACGACGAGTTTCATCTGGTCTATCAACCACAAATGGATTTGCGCAGCGGAAAGATCGTGGGCGCAGAGGCGCTGCTGCGCTGGCAACATCCGGAACGCGGCCCGATGTCGCCGGTGGAATTCATCCCGGTGCTCGAGGAGATCGGCCTGATTTCAGCCGTAGGTCAATGGGTACTCAACGAAGGCTGCCGCCAGGCGCGACACTGGGAACAGGCCGGGACGGGGATTCGGATCGGCATCAACCTGTCGGCGCGCCAGTTTCTCGATCCGATGCTGTT
>JALNWS010000220.1 GCA_023230755.1 Azoarcus sp. | reverse complement strand
CGGGGCATGCGGCTGCGCCGCGCTCGACCTGCAGCGCGCTGTGCCTCGGCCGTGTCGAATGCGCGCTCAAGTGCCGACAGGCCCTCCCTTGCTGTCCGCAATGCCTGAGTGAGGACGTGACGGTCTGCAGAGCTTCACGCGAACACGGGCATCGTTATTGCTTGCGTATATAAATAAATGCGGTGTACGCGTGAGTCATTTTTTCATAATGGCTTACGGTATAAGGCTTTCAATCAATAAACGGGTTCGATCGCGGCAGGAGGTGCTTAGTGTTATATACGACAATACATAAAAAAGAGGGTGACCGCCGTCGGGTTTCTGACAGTGGCGAGCAGCCTTGGTGGCAGGCACTGCCCGTCGAGTGGCGCGACATGGCCGTGGTGCCGCTGTACTTCGACCTCTTTCGGGAGTGCGAGCTCGATGCCGAGCGCGTGTTTGGCTACGACCCCGATGGGGTGGCCTGCTATTACGCGCACAGCTACCTCGTGCGCGAGCCTCGATCGGATGACGGTGAGGAGTTCTACGCCGCGCCGGCCTATGGCGAATCGGTCGTGGCCTGGTTGCTGCGCGATCAGCGCTGGTTGATCCATCGCACCGTTCGTGTGGGCGAGGATTGCGCGGGGCGCGGGTTCTACAGCTTCAGCGAGAGCATGCCGCGCTGAGGGTCGATCATTTCATTTCCTGCAGGGAGTGCTCCATGACTGTTCCGCTTAACTTCAACGGGTTCATCCGGCGTCGATTTCGCGCCGTATGTCCGGTGTTCCTCATTCCCGTGATGCTCGTGCTTGCAGGCTTCCAGCCGGCTTATGGCGCCGAGATGCTGACGATTGCTGCGGGTGCCGGGTACAGGCGACCGATTACCGAGTTGGCTGCAGCGTTTGAGCGCACCAGCGGAATCCGTGTCGCGTCCTTTTTTGGCAACATGGGCCAGGTGTTTGCGCAGGCCGGACAGAGTGATCAGGTGGCGGTGGTCTTTGGCGATCAGGCGTTTCTGCAGCGCGCCGACACCGTCAGATTCGGGCGCATGCTCGATGCGGGGCGAGGGCGGTTGGTGTTGGCCTGGCCAAAAGGAAGGCGCCTGAACAGGGTGGAAGACATCGATGCTGCAGATGTCGGCCGCATCGCCATGCCCGATGCACGTCATGCCATCTATGGCAAGGCCGCGGCAGAGTTTCTCGAACACAGCGGTCTCATCGGCAAGGTAGCGGACCGGCTGCTCACAGTCGCCACTGTGCCACAGGTGTCGGCGTATCTGGTCAGCGGCGAGGTTGATGCAGGGTTCATCAATCTGACTGACGCGCTCGGGGTGAAGGAGCGAATCGGCGGCTTCATCGAGATTGATCCGTCGTTGTACGGAGAAATCCGTATCGTCGGCGGGGTGGTGGAAGGGCGCGAGGCACTGCCCGGTGTGTCCGCGTTCGGGGTCTTTCTCGATACGGCAGAAGCGAGGGCCATTCTCGGGCGGCACGGTTTGTGATCGAGGACGTCGAACTTGTCCGCGCAGTGCTGACGGATCCACTCGTCCAACGGGCCGTAGGCTTGAGCGCCGAAGTGGCAGTCGCAACCCTGGCGCTGCATTGTGTGGCGGGGCTCGCGCTGGGATACGCACTTTCCCGTCCGCGTTGGATCGGGCGCGGATTTGTCGACATGATGGTGACCCTGCCGCTGGTCTTTCCGCCCGTGGCGACCGGTTTCCTGCTGCTGATCCTGCTCGGCCGCCGTGGACCGGTGGGGAGTTGGCTGGCCGAGCACATGGACATTGAAGTGGTGTTTTCCTTCTGGGGCGTGTTGCTGGCATCTACGCTCTCCGGTCTGCCGCTGGTGGTCAAGCCAGTGCAGTCGGCGCTGGAGACGGTTTCGGCGCGTCTGTCAGAGGCGGCGCGGGTGCTGGGGAAGAGCGAAGCCGAGATCCTGGTGCGTGTCCTACTGCCCAATATTCGCGGTTCACTGCTTGCCGGTCTTGCGCTGGGGCTGGGGCGCTCGCTTGGCGAGGTCGGTATCACCCTGATGCTGGGGGGTAACATTGCGGGCCGGACGACGACGGTGTCGCTCGAGATCTTCAATGCGGTGAGTGGCGGCGAGTTCGAGCGGGCTGCGCTGCTGTCTCTCATGCTTGGTCTGGTGTCGCTGGGGCTGTTTGCGCTGCTCAGGCGTCTCGGTGCGGTATGAGGGGCGCGGCGGCAGAATGGCGCGGGTCTGCAGGCGATATCACTTCCTGCTGATGTGGTGGGGGCGATAGGGCGCATACAGCCGGTATGGGCGACTCAGCAGTTTCGCCGGTGGCCCGTCAGCAACGATCCGCCCCGAATCCATCACGATTGCGCGGTCGGCAAGGCGAAGCGCCTCTGCCGGATCGTGGGTCACGATCAGCGTCGTCACCGGATGCGTTGCACGCAACGTGAGCAAGGTGTCCTGCATTTCGCGGCGCGTTCCCCCATCGAGAGCCGACAAGGGCTCGTCGAGCAGCAGCAGGTTGGGGGCGGCGGCCAGGGCGCGAGCCAGCGCGAGGCGTTGCTGCTGGCCTCCCGAAAGACGCCCGGGGCGATGATCGGCCAGCGCCTGAAGTCCAATCATTTCGATGAGCTCGTCAGCGCGCGCATGCGGCGTCCGCCGGGGAAGTGCGAAGAGGAGGTTGCCCCGCACCGTCATGTGTGGAAACAGGGCGTAATCCTGAAACACCATGCCGGGGCGGCGCTTGCGCGGCGGGAGGTTGATGCCACGAGCGCTGTCCAGCCAGCTGCATCCGAAGGCGGTGATGCAACCTTCGTCCGGTGTTTCGAGACCTGCGATCAAGCGCAACAGTGTGGTCTTGCCGCTGCCTGAAGTGCCCAGCACCGCCAGGGTTTCGCCTCGTGCAATCCTGATTTCGACATTGAGCGCAGTCGGCCCGTTTGCGCCAGACAGCGCCATCTTCAGCCGAACGGCGAGTTCGTCGTTTGCCGCTGGTGCGGCAGGGAGGTGCTGGTGTGCGTGGGTGAGGGCGGGTGGCTGCATCGGATCCCGTCAGGAGGGCGGCATATCATCGGCATTGGTAGCAGATGTCATGCCTGCGGGTTGATGCGGTCGACCCGGTGCAGTGTGTCGTTGCAAATGCTCTGCGCCTCAGGCCGGTACGCCGAGAATGACGTTCGATGCCTTGATGACCGCGGTGACCGCGACGCCGGGCTTCAGTCCAAGCTCTGCGGCGGCTTCCTTGGTCACGACCGCAGCGACTTCGCTGCCGCCCGGCAGGCTGAGCGTGACTTCGGCATTGACGGTGCCGACCTCGATCGTTTTGACCGTGCCGGTCAGGCTGTTGCGTGCCGACAGGCGGATGTCGCTGCCGTCGCTCATCAGCATGACCCAGGGCGCCTTTACCAGGGCGACGACGTCCTTGCCCACCTTGAGCTCGAGCGCATTGAGGCTTTCCATGGTGACGACTGCGACGAGCGTGTCGTTTCCGCCAATCGACACCGCGACCTCGGCATTCACGATGCCGGTCTTGATTGCGCTGATGGGGCCTTTGAAAATGTTGCGGGCACTGACTTTCATGCTGTTCTCCAGAACGATTCTGCAATTGAAGGAAAAGAAACACGTTGTAGCTTTGGCTACATATAATTGTCAGGTAATCAACAAGTGTCTCTGTGGCGTACTGTAGTTTTAAGGGTTATTCCTATGCAACCATAGTAAATGCCACCTGGCATGGTTTTGGCTTTATATAAAACGGAATACATAATGCCTCCCCAGACGATGACAGCAACCCGTTTCCTCGCCCGCATGTCGCTCGAAACCGAGATCGGCGCAGCGCTATCCGATACACGTATCCGCCTGCTCGAAGAGATCGGACGCAAGGGCTCGATCAACCAGGCGGCGAAGGCCGTGCCCCTGTCGTACAAGGCAGCATGGGATGCGATCGACACCATGAACAACCTCGCACCGGAGCCCCTGGTCGTGCGTGTGACGGGCGGCCGGCAGGGCGGCGGGACGCGGCTCACCGAGTACGGCGAGAAGATGGTGGCGATGTATCGGGCGCTTGAGATCGAGTATCAGGCGGCGCTCGACCGTCTGTCCGAGCGCCTGAATCAGTCGGGTGGCTGCGACATACACGGTTTTCAGAAACTGATGCACCGGATGAGCATGAAAACCAGCGCCCGCAATCAGTTTTCCGGTGCCATTACCGGTTTGCGTGATGGCGGTGTCGACTATGAAGTACGTATTCGCCTCGACGAAAAGACCGAAATTGCGGCCGTCATCACCAAGGCCAGTGCCGAGAACCTCGGGCTGACGATCGGCAAGGAGGTCTTTGCGCTGGTCAAGTCCTCCTCGGTGATGCTGTCGGTCGACCGGACCATGCGGCTCACCGCACGCAACCAGTTGTGGGGAGAGGTGGCAGCCGTGCATGAGGGACCGGTGAATAGCGAAGTCACCCTGGTCCTGCCCTCAGGGCGCAGCGTCACCTGCGTCGTGACCGGAGACAGCTGCAAGGCCCTCGGTATCGAAGCCGGTGTGGCTGCCTGTGCGTTCTTCAAATCTTCCAGCGTCATTCTGGCCCTTTACGACTGAGGCTGGCCTTTCGTCATCATTTTCCGGAGTTGAATCATGAAGCCGTCCGTTTCCCGTCTTGTTCTTGCAATCGGTCTTGGTGTGTTCGCCGCAGCGGTGAGTGCAGCCGACGTTCAGGTCGCCGTTGCAGCCAACTTCACCGCACCGATCAAGGACATCGCGGTGCAGTTCGAGAAGGATACGGGGCACCGGCTGGTCGCCGCCTTCGGGCCGACGGGCGGCCTCTACACCCAGATCAAGAACGGGGCGCCGTTCGAGGTCTTCTTCGCTGCCGACAGCAAGACGCCGGCGAAGCTGGAAGCCGAAGGCGAAATCGTTCCCGGATCACGCTTCACCTATGCGGTAGGCAAGCTCGTGCTGTGGTCGTCTGATGAGGCTTACGTGGATGACAAAGGCGAGGTGTTGAAGAAGAATGCGTTCAAGCACGTGGCGATCGCCAATCCCAGGACGGCGCCTTACGGGCTCGCTGCAACCCAGGTGCTCGACAAGCTCGGTCTGACGGCAGCGGTCGGCCCCAAGCTGGTCGAAGGCACCAACATTACCCAGGCCTACCAGTTCGTCTCGACTGGCAATGCCGAGCTCGGATTCGTCGCGATGTCGCAGGTGTCGAAGGACGGCAAGTTTACGTCCGGGTCCGCCTGGGTGGTGCCCGCCGATCTCTATGACCCGATCCGCCAGGACGCAGTCATCCTGAGCAAGGGCAAGGACAGCGAGGCGGCGAGGGCGCTGGTCAATTACCTCAAGGGCCCGAAGGCGGCGGCAGTGATCCGCGCCTACGGCTACGATCTTTAAGGCGCAGGGCGGGCATGTCACTCTCCGCGCTCGATCTCTCGGCAATCCGGCTCACGCTGGAGCTGGCGGGCCTGACCACGGTGTTGCTGTTGCTGATCGGCACGCCAATCGCATGGTGGCTGGCACGCACGCGCTCGTGGTTCAAGGGGCCGGTCGGCGCGGTGGTGGCACTGCCGCTGGTGTTGCCGCCGACGGTGATCGGTTTCTACCTGCTGGTAACAATGGGGCCGCATGGCCCGATTGGTCAGATGACGACCGCACTGGGTCTGGGCACGCTGCCCTTCACCTTTGCCGGCCTGGTCGTCGGTTCGGTGTTCTACTCCATGCCTTTCGTGGTCCAGCCGCTGCAGAATGCGTTCGAGGCGATTGGTGAACGCCCGCTGGAAGTCGCCGCCACCCTGCGTGCCAGTCCGTGGGACACCTTCTTTTCGGTTGTGCTGCCGCTGGCGCGACCGGGTTTCGTGACTGCGTCCGTTCTGGGGTTCGCCCATACCGTGGGCGAGTTCGGCGTGGTGCTGATGATTGGCGGCAATATTCCCGGGACCACTCGCACGGTGTCGGTGCAGATTTTCGATCACGTCGAAGCGATGGAGTACGAACAGGCGCACTGGCTCGCAGGCGGCATGGTCGTATTCTCCTTCTTCGTCCTGCTCGCGCTGTATACCAGCCGCCGCTTCAAGGCGGG
>JALNWS010000219.1 GCA_023230755.1 Azoarcus sp. | reverse complement strand
GATCGTGGCGAGTACTCGTTCGCCCTCGTCATTCCTGCGCACTTTCAGCGTGATCTGGCGGCAGGCAGTCAGCCGGTGATACAGCTCAATATCGACGCCACCATCATGTCGCAGTCCTTCATCGGCTCGGGCTACATCCAGAGCATCGTTGCCGCAGAGGTGCTCAATTTCGTCGGTCATGGCGCGGATGTGAGTGCGGCCTCGCCCGTTGAGCTGTTGCCGCGGGTACGCTTCAATCCCAACCTGAACGGCATGTGGTTTGGCGGCATGATGGAGGTGATCAACAACATCACCATGCTGTCCATCATTCTGGTGGGCGCCGCCTTCATCCGCGAACGTGAGCACGGCACCCTGGAGCATTTGCTGGTGATGCCGCTGAGTGCATTCGAGATCATGGCGGCCAAGGTCTGGGCCAACGGGCTCGTGGTGCTTGTTGCCGCAAGCTTCGGGCTGCTCGTGGTGGTGCATCGCCTGCTTGAGGTGCCGATTGCGGGATCGGTTCCCTTGTTCCTGATGGCTGCGGCGCTGTATCTGTTTTCCACTGCATCGATCGGCATCTTTCTCGGCACGCTTGCGCGCTCAATGCCGCAGTTCGGCTTGCTGATCATCCTGGTGATCATTCCCTTGCAGCTGCTTTCGGGCGGCGTGACACCACAGGAGAGCATGCCTGTGCTGGTGCAGCAGGTGATGACGGTCGCGCCGACGCCGCATTTCATCAAGCTTGCCCAAGGAGTGCTCTACCGTGGTGCGGGCTTTGAGGCGGTGTGGCCACAGTTTCTTGCCATCGCAGTGATTGGCGCAGTGTTTTTTGCGGCCGCCCAGCATCGCTTCCGCAAGTCGGTGACGCAGGGCTGAACGGGGGGACGGACCATGAGCTCGACTATCCGGGCGTTGCACGAGGTTCCCGGCGAAGCGACCCGTACGCGGCTGATCGCTGCGGGGCTTGAACTTTTTGGCAGCCTTGGCTTCGAGGCGGTGACGACGCGATTGCTGTCCGCGCGTGCGGGAGTGAATCAGGCCGCCATTCCTTACCATTTCGGCGGCAAGCAGGGCGTCTACCTTGCGGTCGCCCAGCATCTGTGCGACACCAATGGCGACAGGGTACGGCAGGCGATCGCCACTGCGCGCTCGGGTCTCGATGCATCCGCTGCCGACGTCGGGGTCGTGTTGGCCGACTTCATCGTTACCTGTGTCGATATCGTTGCCGGCAGCGAGGAGGGCTTGCTGCATTACGCCTTCCTCGTTCGCGAGCAGCTGGCGCCTTCGGTGGCCTTCGACATGATTTTCGATCAGATGCTGCTGCCGGTCCATCAGCTGGTGTGCGAACTCGTTGCGCGCCTCAAAGGGCTCAAGCCGGATGCCGAGGAAACCATGTTGCTCGCGCACGCCTTCCTGGCTCAGGTCGCGGGTTTCGTAACTGGGCGACGGCTGCTCCAGCGCCGCCTGAAAGTGGATGAGCTTGATCTGTCGGCAGTTCTCGACATGGTTCGCTATTTTTCCATTGCTGCGGCCCACGGGCTCCAAGGCAAGAAATCGGCGGAACTTCCCTGTCAGATCGGTCGATGATGTCCCGTTATGGGCTGTTATTCTGAGGACGCTGCCGCCATGCGCATATTGCGACATGGTGCGCCGACTGCAGGAGAGCACACCATGGATACACTTTTTCGTCCTGTGATGGGGCTGCTTGATCGTTTTCGATATCCGTGGAAGTTCGCGATCATCGCCCTTGTCTGTGCACTGGGCACTGCGGTGCTGCTGTCGCAGGTGTATGTCGGTCTGCGTCAGAACATCGCTTTTACCGAACGTGAAGTGGCAGGCCTCGGATTGCTCGACAAGGCCTTTTCGGTACTCGTGTTGAGTCAGCAGCACCGTGGCCTGTCGGCCGGGCTGCTGGGCGGGAGCGAGGAACTCAGACAGCCGGTGGCGCAGAAGGCGCTTGGCGTGCAGGACGCAATGGCCAGCGTCGACGCAGAACTCGGGCGCATGTCCGAGTGGGATGTCCTGCAGGCGCCGTGGCGTACGATTCGCAAGGACTTGCAGCGGCTGACGGCAGACGGTCTGCAGCTGTCCGCGGCCGAGAACTTTCGCGCACATTCGCAGGCCATCGAGGCCATGCTTGCCTGGATCGGGGACATCGGCGATGCGGCCAATCTTTCGCTCGATCCGGAAAGCGCCACTTACAACCTGATCGACCCGATGCTGCATGCTGCGCCGGATCTCACCGAGCGCCTTGGACGGCTGCGCGGACAGGCGACCGGAATCATTGCACGTGGCGTGTTGACACCTGCGGACGAACGTCACCTTGTGGCTCAGTTGGCAGAGCTTGCGATGACCGAGGCCCAGTTCCGCGATCGCCTCGGTCGTGCAATACGCGACAACGGCTCCCTGAAAGGATCGCTGGGTGCTGCGGTCGAGGAAGTTGATGCTGGCGTCGGGCGTTTTCGCGACGCAGCGCAGACAGAGGTGCTGGATCAGGGGTTCGGCCTGACGCCGACTGATTTCTTCGGCATTGGGACCAGCACGATAGATGTTGTACTCAAGCACTATCGCGACTCCCTGCGTCCGGAGGCCGAGCGCCTGCTGCGCGAGCGCCTCGACCGGCTCTGGAACGAGCTCTACTTTGAGGCCACCGCTGCGGGAATCGCGCTGCTCGTTGCCGGCTATCTTTTTGGCGGCATCTACTTTTCGATTCTGCGCTCGGTGCGCGAACTTGCATCGGGTGCCATGCAGCTTGCAGGCGGCGACTACAGTGCGAGGGTGTCATTCAGTGCCCGCGATGAACTGCTCGGGGTTGCTGACGCATTCAATGCGGTTGCGAAGGATGTCGGGGATCTGATCGGCGAGATCCAGCGCAGCGGCCAGCGCCTCGTGCGTGCGTCCACGGAAATGTCCGATGCGGCCCGCAACGTTGCTGTGGGATCTTCGGCGCAGAGTGAAGCGGCGGCCGGCATGGCGGCGGCGATTGAACAGATGACGGTCGGAATCGACGAGATCTCGCGTCATGCGACGACCGCGCAAGGTCTCGCCGAGACCTCCGGCCAGCTCTCCGACGAGGGTGGGGCGGTCATGCAGCGGACCGTGAGCGAAATGGAGCGGATTGCCGGGGCGGTCCATGCATCGGCAGCGGCCATCGGCGAACTGGGGGAAAAGGCGCGGCAGATCGGGACGATGGTCGTCGTCATCAAGCAGATTGCCGATCAGACCAATCTGCTCGCGCTCAACGCCGCAATCGAAGCGGCACGTGCGGGCGAGAGCGGACGCGGTTTTGCGGTGGTGGCCGACGAAGTGCGCAAGCTGGCTGAGCGCACCGCAGCGGCGACCGAAGAGATCACGGAGATGGCCTCGTCGATCGGGCAGGGCACCGAAAACGCGGTCGATTCGATGCAGGCCGGCGTGGCAAGGGTGCGCGATGGAGCGGAACTGACGACCCGGGCGGGACAGTCGATGGCTCAGATCAATGATGGCGCTCGCGAAGTGCTGCGCGCGGTGAGCGATATCTCGTTCGCCCTACGCGAACAAAGCAGCGCGAGTGCTGAAATCGCACGCAATGTGGAGCGCATTGCCCAAAGTGCCGAGGAAAACAGTGCGGCGGTAAGCGAGGCTGCAACCACCGCATCGTCCCTGCGCACGCTGGCGACCGAGCTGGAGCAGAAGGTCGTGCGCTTCAGGGTCTGAGTGGCGGGGCGTCAGGCAGCGTTCGTGGTTGCGCGCGCCCTTTGCTTGGCACTGATGTAGTCGGCATGCGAAACATGCAGCAGATCGGCAATCTTGCGCATCAAGTGGTTCTCGTGATTACTGAGATGGCCGTCGGCATAAGCGACCTCCCACATCAGTTCGATCACGCGTGCTTTTTCTCCGGCGTCGAAGCCGTTGTTGATGCGTGAAGTGAAGTGGTGAAAATCCACCGCCTCGCTCGACGCGGTCTCGGCGAGTTCGAGCAGGCGTTCGCGCTCGTCGCTGCCCAGTCCAAAGCGCCTGCCGAGTGCGGCAAGGATTGCGGCGTGTTCAGTTTCATCCACTTCGGCATCGCTGCGCATCACTTCTACCAGCAGGACGGCGGTGGCCAGCTGCAACGTATGTTCGTCGCGGCTGCCGACCGCGCCCTCGCTGGTCGGCACAAAGGTGTTGAAGAGGTCTTTCAGCGTGTGAAACATGGTCGTGTCCGTCTGGAGTACAGATAGGAAGAGCGCATTGTGCCCGCAGAGGTTCCTGAGGCTGGCGTCCTTTTCCGCCTGGACCGGACGCCAGCTGCATTGCGGGAGCGGAATCAGCTGCGCATGCCGACCTTGCCCACGAGTCCGCGCAGGGTTTCCTGCAGGTCTGCCGGCAGCACGACGACCTTCGCATTGCTGGATGCACTGAGGCTCTCCATGGCCGCAATGTATTTCTCGCCAAGCAGATAGAGCATTGGCGTGGTCTGGTCGCCGATGGAGTTGCTCACGCGACGGATCGACTCGGCCGAAGCTTCGGCCAGCATGACCTGGGCGCTGGCATCACGCTTTGCTGCTTCGAGGCGGGCTTCAGCCTCGAGAATTGCTGCCTGCTTGGCGCCCTCTGCCTTGGTGACGGCCGCCTTCCTCTCGCGTTCTGCCGCAGCCTGCAACTCCATTGCGCGCTGCATCGACTCGGATGGCTTGATGTCCTGGATTTCGACCGACTTCACCGTCAGCCCCCAGTCCACCGCTTCGTCGGCAATGCTCTCGCGCAGCCGGGCCTTGATCTTGTCGCGCGACGACAGGGCTTCGTCAAGCTCCATCTCACCCACGATCGAGCGCAACGTGGTCATGATCAGGTTGCGGATCGCCTCGGAGAAATCGGTGACCCCGTACACCGCCTTGACCGGGTCGGTGATCTTCACGAAGGCGATGGCGTTGGTCAGGATGACGGCGTTGTCGCGGGTGATGACCTCCTGCTCCTGCACGTCGAGGATGAGATCCTTGGTGATCAGCTTGTAGGCGACATTGTCGAGGTAGGGGATGAGGATGTTGAGGCCAGGGCGCAGGGTGCCGTAATACTTTCCCAGACGCTCTACCACCCACTCTTCGCCTTGCGGCACGAGACGGACGCCCTTGGCGATGGTGATGACGACAAATACCAGTAGTGCCAGCGCGATTGCCAGACCCGATGTCATGAATGCTTTCTCCGTGTGTTGTGTGTCCAGAGGCGGACGCGCCGGAATTGACCGATGCGATGGACGCGCCCGCCGGTGATCAGGCCTTCGTTACCTTGACGAAGCTGCCCTCAATGCTGACGACCTTGACGCGTTCGCCTGCCGCGATGGCCGACTCTGCAGTGCAGGCCCATTCCTCGGCGCCGAGGATCGGACGCTGAAAGCGCACTTTGCCGCGCTGAAAGGGCGCGACGGCGTGGACGAGCAGTCCGGCCTCGCCGATCACGTCGCCCGCGGCCGTGCCGACCAGCGTCTTGTGTGCGTTGCGTTTGAATACCCGGAACCACAGGATCATCATCGCAATGGATGCCGCCAGCCACAGCAGGATCTGGGCAGTGACCGGCATGGAGGGGGCGGCGAGCATCAGCAGGCTCACCAGCAGCGCGCCAAAGCCGAACCAGATTACAAAGAAGGCCGGGATGGCCAGTTCGAGCAGGACGAGGGCAATGCCGCCAACGGTCCAGTGCCACCATTCAATATTCATGAATATCCTCCGTGCGCGCATTGTAGCGCGACCTCATGACGCCCAGACGTGCGGAATACCGCCATGCGGGTCGGAAAACCGCCGCGCCTGGTCTGCGCGATCGGGGCCCTGATACGTGGGCTCGGCAAGTGCTGCTCAGACGCTCAGCACAGCGCCCACGAAGTTCGCCAGTTCGGGCGTCTGCGGGGCCGCGAAGATGGCCTTCGGGTCTCCGCTCTCATGGATGCGACCGTGGTGCATGAAGATCAGTTTGTTGCCCACGTCGCGTGCAAAGCGCATCTCGTGAGTGACCATGATCAGGGTCATGCCTTCGGTGGCAAGCTGGCGCACCACGGCGAGCACTTCGCTGACCAGTTCAGGGTCGAGTGCCGAAGTGATCTCGTCACACAGCAGCACCTTGGGCTGCAT
>JALNWS010000218.1 GCA_023230755.1 Azoarcus sp. | reverse complement strand
CAAGCAGCAGGCGGCACAGCAGGCCCGCATGGAGCAGCTCGCCCGCCAGCAGCGCCGGCAAGGGTGGCTGTTGTCGGCCATCGGCGTCCTTGCCGCTGCGCTGCTTGCGCTGGAGGCGTACCGGATCTTCGGCGGCTGAGCCCCGGGATGGGTGCCGTGCGGAGACGTTCGCAGCGAACGATTCCGCGCCAGCGCCCTCCAATGTTGTAACGTCACACAAGCACCCGCCTGACGGCGGAATGGGAGGTGCGTCATGACGAATACAACCCACCTGCCGGCCGGCCCCCACACCCGGCTCACCATCATCAGTGCGGCATCCGCGCTCGGCGCGCCGCATCCCGGCTCAGCCGCGGCAGCTCAGGCGTTGCGCAGCAATGGCTTGTCCGAACGTCTTTCAAACGCCGGCATCCACGCCGAATGGGCGGAGGTCGTGCGTCCCACTCAGCAGCCGACCGACACGAAGGACATGGCGGCCCGCCTGGAAGCCTGCGCGGCCTTCGCGCGACGCCTGGCTGACCGCCTCGCCGCGCTCGACCCGGGCGCGTTTCCACTGATACTCGGCGGCGATCACGCCGTTGCCGCGGGAACCTGGCGCGGCATCGCCCGACGCGCAGGCGGTGCACCCGGCCTGATCTGGATCGATGCCCACCTCGACAGCCACACCGCCGAGTCCACCCATTCGGGCAATATCCACGGCATGCCACTGGCGGCCCTGCTGGGAGAGGGCGATCGCAGCCTGGTCGGCATCCCCGGCCCCCGGCTCGATCCGGCCCGGGTGTGCGTCATCGGTGCCCGCGCCTGGGAAACGGAAGAACACGAACGTCTGACACGGCTCGGCGTGCGCATCTTTGACATGAACGAGATCCGCGAACGCGGCCTGCCCGCCGTGTTCTGCGATGCGCTGACGATCGTACGCGGCAGCGGCAGCCAGCCCGGCTTCGGTCTCAGTCTCGATGTCGATGCGCTCGATCCGCTGGCCGTGCCTGCCGTGACCTGCCCCGCGCCCGAAGGCATCGCGCCCCAGGCGCTGGCGGACGTCCTGCTCACGCTCAGAACCTGCGGTGACTTCATCGCGATGGAGATCACCGAATACCGGCCCGACCTCGACACCGACGGTCGCAGCGCGGACTGGGTGGCCGAACTCACCTGCGCTGCGCTGGGGCCGGGAAGCTACTGGCTGCGCGAGAAGGAGCGCCACTTCGGCGCCAGCAACTACGCGCCGCTGCCGGTCGTGTTTCACCGCGGCGAAGGCGTATGGCTGTGGGACGTCGAAGGGCGCCGCTACCTCGACATGATGAGTGCCTACTCGGCCGTCAGTTTTGGCCATGGGCACCCGCGCCTGCTGCGCGCGCTCGAAGACCAGGCGCGACGGCTCGCGCTGACCTCACGCGCGTTTTCCAACGACCGCCTGCCACTGCTGCTCGAACGCCTGTGCGGGCTGTTCGGATACGAGCGGGCATTACCCGTCAACACCGGACTGGAGGCCGTCGAAACCGCACTCAAGGCCGCCCGCAAGTGGGCCTATACGGTAAAAGGCGTGGCAGCGGACAAGGCGGAGATCATCGCCTGCGACGGCAACTTTCATGGGCGCTCGATCGCGATCGTCGGGCTGTCTGCCAGCGCCCAGTACCGCGACGGCTTCGGCCCCTTCCCGCCCGGACTGCGCCGCATCCCCTTTGGCGACTCGGCGGCACTCGAAGCGGCGATCACGCCCGAAACCGCGGCCTTCCTGGTCGAACCAATCCAGGGTGAAGGCGGCATCATCGTGCCGCCCGCCGGCTATCTGGCCCGCTGCGCCGAGATCTGCCGCCGCCACCGCGTGTTGCTCATCGCCGACGAGGTCCAGACCGGGCTCGGCCGCACCGGCCGGCTGCTGGCCTGCGATCACGACGGCGTGCGTCCGGACGGCCTCATCCTCGGCAAAGCGCTGGGAGGCGGCCTGCTGCCGGTATCGGCCTTCCTCGCCGACCGCGAGGTAATGGACGTGTTTCACCCCGGCGACCACGGCTCCACCTTCGGCGGCAACCCGCTCGGTGCCGCCGTCGCCCTCGAAGTGCTTGCCCTGCTCGTCGAAGACAGCCCGTGGGAGCGTGCCGAGCAACTCGGCGCGCGCCTGCGCGGCCGCCTCGAAGCGGCAAACCTGCCCTGCATCCGCGAGATCCGCGGCCGCGGCCTGCTGATCGGCATTGCCATCGACCCGAAGCTCGCGTCGGCCGCGCATGTTGCCGAAGTTCTGCTCAGTCGCGGCATTGCCACCCGCGACACGACGGGCAACGTGATCCGCCTGGCTCCGCCACTGATCATCGACGAGGCCACGCTCGATGACAGCGCGAAAACCGTCATCGACACCCTGTCCACTCTCGGCGCCTGAGGCCTGCGTCACGCTGGGCTTACGTGACCCGCTGCGGCCACGCATCACGCTCACGCTGAACACTGCCTGCGTTTGATACGGGTCAAAGCATCCGCGGCGGTCCGCCTCTAAGGTGGCGGAGCTTTGACTCCGCCACCCTGGTGCCCCAATGAATTCGTCCCAGCAGATAGAACTCGTCTGCCCCGCCGGCAGCCTGCCGGCGCTCAAGACTGCCATCGACCACGGCGCCAACTGCGTCTATCTCGGCTTCAAGGACGCCACCAACGCGCGCAACTTCACTGGGCTCAATTTCGATCCCAAGCAGATGCGTGACGGCATTGCGTACGCACACCAGCGCGGCGGCAAGGTCCTGCTCGCGCTCAACACCTATCCGCAGGCCGGCAACTGGTCGAGCTGGACGACCGCGGTGGACCGCGCAGCCGAGATGGGCATCGACGCCGTCATCCTCGCCGACCCCGGCCTCATGGCCTACGCCGCAAAAACCCACCCGCAACTGCGTCTGCACCTGTCCGTGCAGGGTTCGGCCACCAGCTACGAAGCCATCAATTTCTATCACGAGCGTTTCGGCATCCAGCGCGCGGTGCTGCCACGGGTGCTGTCGATGCCGCAGGTGGAACAGGTCATTGCCAACACCACGGTCGAGATCGAAGTCTTCGGCTTCGGCGGCCTGTGTGTAATGGTCGAGGGCCGTTGCGCCCTGTCCGCCTACGCCACCGGCGAATCGCCCAACTGCAACGGCGCCTGCTCGCCAGGCAAGCATGTGCGCTGGGAACAGACCCCCAAGGGCATGGAAACCCGGCTCAACGGCATCCTCATCGACCGCTTTGCCGACGGCGAGCGCGCCGGCTACCCGACGCTGTGCAAGGGCCGCTTCGAGGTCAACGACGAAACCTATTACGCGATCGAGGAGCCAACCAGCCTGAACACGCTGGAGCTGCTGCCCGAGCTCGCCCGCATCGGCGTGCGTGCCATCAAGATCGAGGGCCGCCAGCGCAGTCCGGCCTATGTCGCCCAGGTCACCAAGGTGTGGCGCGCCGCGCTCGACCAGGTGATGCGCGCACCGCAGGACTTCAAGGCGCTGCCGGCCTGGATGGCCGAACTCAACAAGGTTTCCGAGGGCCAGAGCCACACCCTCGGGGCTTACTACCGTCCGTGGAAATGAACCCGATGAAACTCTCCCTCGGCCCCCTGCTGTACTACTGGCCCCGCCAGAGCGTGCTCGATTTCTACGCCGACATCGCCGACAGCACGATAGACATCGTGCATCTGGGCGAAACCGTGTGCTCGCGACGCCACGAGCTGCGCCTTGACGACTGGCTCGAGGTCGCCGCCATGCTCGCCGACGCGGGCAAGGAAGCGGTGCTCTCCACCCAGTCGCTGATCGAATCCGAGTCCGATCTCAAGACCCTGCGCCGGCTGTGCACGCAGGCACGGTTCCGCGTCGAAGCCAACGACATGGGCGCGGTCCGCCTGCTGGCCGAGGCCGGTCGTCACGACTGGATCGCCGGGCCCACGCTGAACATCTTCAACCCGCACACACTGGATCTGATGGTGCAGTCCGGTGCAACGCGCTGGGTGGTGCCGCCGGAGATGTCCGGCGCGCAACTCGACGAACTGCGCTGCGGCCTGCCTAGCACGCTCGAGGCCGAGGTCTTCGCCTACGGCCGCTTGCCGCTGGCGCACTCCGCGCGCTGCTTCACCGCACGCCACTACAACCTGCAGAAGGACGCGTGTGAGTTCCGCTGTCTCGGGATCAGCGACGGCCTGAGCCTGAGCACCCGTGAAGGCGAACCCTTCCTCACCCTCAATGGCGTGCAGACGCAGTCTGCCCGGGTGCACAACCTGCTCGCAGATCTGCCCGCACTGGCGAACAGCGCCGAAGTCCTGCGCATCAGCCCGCAGGGCAACCACACCCGCGAGATCGTCGAACTCTTCCGCGCCACGCTCGACGGCCGCCAGACCCCAAAAGCGGCGTTCGCTGCCAGCCTGCCGCTGATGCCCGATGCCCCCTGCAACGGCTTCTGGCACGGCAAGCCCGGTGTCGACCAACTGGTCAGCGCCTGAAGGAAACCCATGTCCCAAGCCCATCCGCTTCCCGTCCCCCGCCTCTCCCATCTGCTGCCCGGCAACCTGCGCCAGCGCATCGCGCATCGGCTCGGCAGTCTCAAGGTGCCCGCCTTTACCCTGCCGGCAACGCTCGCCCGCGTCGTCGCCCGCCTGCCACAGCAGCCCCCCGCACAGGCACTCGTCACCGCACTCAACCTTGCGCTCGACCGCGTACTGCCGCGCGATCAGCTCCAGCCGCTGACCGGACGCAATCTGCGCATGCGCGTCAGCGATGCCGGCCTGACCCTGGACTTCAGCTTCAACGAACGCGGATTTCATCGCGCCAAAGACGTCCTGAAGCCGGATCTCATTCTGTCGGCGACCGCTCGCGACTACCTCGCCCTGGCGCTGCGTGAGGAGGATGCCGACACCCTGTTCTTCAGCCGCCGCCTGATCATGGAGGGCGACACCGATCTCGGTCTGCTGGTCAAGAACACGCTCGACGCGGTGGATTGGGACGCACTGCTGGGCCGGCGCGGCTGAGACGGAGCGGGTTTCACCACATTCGATTCGGGTCGCACCCGGAGGCATTGCGCCCCCGGATATCATCCATCACAGATAACCCAGCTGCCCCGGCAACCACAGCGCGAGCTGGGGAAAGACGATCATTGCGGTCAGGCCCATCGCCATCGCCAGCACCAGCCAGATCACCCAGCGGAAGGTTTCCTCCATGCCGATGCCGGCGATGCGCGAGGTGATCATCAGCGAGATCGCCATGGGCGGTGTGAACTGGCCGATCGCCAGATTGATGGTCATCATCACGCCGAACCACACCAGATCCCAGCCCATCGCCTGCGCAATCGGCACCAGCAGCGGCAGCAGGATGAGAAAGATCGACACCGCGTCGAGGAACATGCCCGCGACCAGCAGCAACAGGTTCACCGACAGCAGCATCACCCACTCGCTCGGATGCATCTCGACCAGCGCCTTCGCCGCCGCATCAAAGATGCCCAGGGTGTTGCCCGCCCAGGCGAAAACAGAGGCCACGCCGATGATCATCAACACGACGGCAGACAGCTCGCCGGCTTCAATCAGCAGCCTGAACAGGTCTTTCACCCCGATGCTGCGATAGATCACCATGCCGACGAACACGCCGTAGGCCACCGCCACCACCGCCGCCTCGGTCGGCGTGAAGATGCCTGTGCGCAGACCACCGAGGATGATCACCGGCGCCAACAGGCCCCACACCGCGTCCACGAGACTCCTCAGAAAGGGCGGCCGTTCGGCTTTGTAGTCGCGCCCGAACCCATGCTTGCGGCTGATCAGCACCGCCGGAATGAGCAGGCACAGGGCGGCAATCAGACCGGGAAACAAACCTGCCGCGAACAGCGCAGGCACGGTCGCCGCCGGCACCAGGACGCTATAGACGATGAAGGCGACCGAGGGCGGGATGACGATGGCAGTCGATCCTGCAGCAGCAATCAGGCCGGCAGAAAACCCTTTCGAGTACCCGCGCTTGATCATCGACGGCAACATCACCGCAGCCACCGCCGCAGCGTCGGCCGGACCCGAGCCGGAGATGCCGCCGAGCAGCATGGACACCAGCACCGCCACGACTGCCAGCGAGCCCGTCCACTCGCCCACCATTGCAGTCACGAAGCGGACCAGGCGCAGCGCCACGCCCGAGCGCTCGAAGATCATGCCGGCGAGGATGAACATGGGGATGGCCAGCAGCGGATACTTGGCGAT
>JALNWS010000217.1 GCA_023230755.1 Azoarcus sp. | reverse complement strand
GGTCTTGCGTCCGACACCCGGCAAGGCTTCCAGCGCCTCGCGATTCTGGGGAACTTCACCACCATGGCGTTCGAGCAGAAGGCGGGACAGGGCGACGGTGTTCTTCGCCTTGTTGCGGAACAGGCCAATGGTCTTGATGTGCTCGGCAACTGCCTCCTCGCCGAGCGTGATCATGGCCTCGGGCGTGGGTGCGGCGGCAAACAGGCGGCGGGTCGCGAGGTTTACGCTCTTGTCCGTTGCCTGCGCCGAAAGCACGACTGCAACCAGCAGCTGGAACGGCGATGCGTACTCAAGCTCGGTTTTCGGGGCCGGGTTGGCCGCCGACAGGCGGCGAAAGAACTCTTCGATGGCCTCGCGCTTCATCTTGGCCATGTTCAGCCTGCGGCAGGGCTTGCTTCCGGCGTTGCACTGTCGGTGCTGACGGTCACTGCAGGTTTCAGCCGGGCACGAGCGGCGAGCCGGGTGTTGATCGTGTTGTACATTGCGATCAGGCAGCCAAGCGCGAAGAAGGCGCCCGGCGGCAGGATGGTGATCAGGAAGCCGGGGTAATCGTTACCGAGGATCACCAGCGGTGAAGCGTCGGGGAAGATCATCTCGATGCCCGAAAACAGCGTGCCGGTGCCGATCAGCTCACGAATTGCGCCCAGCAGGGCGAGCACCCAGAGCAGGCCAAAACCCATCAGCAGGCCGTCGATAGTGGATGACAGTGCATCGTTCTTGGCGGCAAAGGCCTCCACCCGCGCCAGCACGATACAGTTGGTGACGATCAGCGGAATGAAGATGCCAAGCACAAGGTACAGCTTGTGCAGCCAGGCGTTGAAGGCGAGGTCGACCACTGTGACGAGCGCGGCGATGATCAGGATGAAGACGGGAATGCGGATCTCGTAGGGGATGAAGTTGCGCAAGCTGGCCACTGCGAGGTTGGCCAGCGACATCACCAGGATGGTGGCCAGTCCGAGGCTGACCGCATTGACCGTATTCGTGCTGATGGCAAGAATCGGGCAAAGGCCGAGCAACTGGGCAAGACCAGGGTTCTGCTTCCATAACCCGTTGAAGGCGCTTTCGCGAAATGTCTGCATGTTCATGGCAATGCGTCCCTTACAGCTTGTTGCCTGCATCGGCGGCGAACAGGGCGTCGGCCCGTTCAACGCCGAAGGCAACGGCGCGGGCGATCGCGCCGGTCATGGCCCGGGCGCTGATGGTGGCGCCGGTGTGGTAATCGAAGGTGCCGCCGTCCTTGCGGAGAGCCCATTTTGCGTTATCGACCTGAGACCAGGAGACGCCCTCGAACTGCGTGATCCACGGCTTCTTCTTGTTACGGTCCTTCTTCGGATCGATGTAGTCGCCCAGCCCCGGAGTTTCCTTGTGGTTTGTCACGCGGACGCCGATCACGGTTCCATCCGGACGCAGTGCAACGATGAACGCGATGCGGCCGGCGTAGCCATTGCCTGCGGCAGCCTCAAGTATCAGGGCCACCGGCGTGCCGGCCTTGCGCGCCCGCCATACCCGCTTGACGTCGTCTGGCCCGAGCGCCTGCTCACCGGCGACGGTGATTGCGTCTGCGAGCAGATCGTTGTCGTAGCTGTCTGGCGGCAGCACCTCGTTGATCAGGCGCATCTGCTCTTCCTGAACCGAAGCCTCGATTGCGGGGCGGGTCGCATCGTAAGTAAAGGCCATTACCGCGGTAAACGCCACGGTGAATACGATCATGATCGCTGCTGTTCGCAGTGAGGTGCGCACAGCGGAATACTTGTTGCTCATGACTGCCGGCCTCCGCGATGGCCGAAGACTGCGGGCTGGGTCTTCATGTCGATAAGGGGGACGCAGATGTTCATCAGCAGCACTGCAAAGGCGATGCCTTCCGGGTAGGCGCCGAACGCGCGGATCAGGTAGGCGATCAGCCCGATACCTGCGGCGAAGATGAGCTTGCCGCGTGGCGTGGTTGCGCCCGATACCGGGTCGGTGACGATGAAGAACGCGGCCAGCATCGCACCGCCGCTGGCCAGATGGAACATGGGTGAGGCGAACTGATCGGGGTGAAACAGCCAGAGAACGCCCGACGTCAGCGCCAGGCCGGCGAGGAAGCCGGTGGGCAGGTGCCAGGTAATGGTGCGGGTGAGGAGCAGGAAAAGCCCGCCGAGCAGATAGCCCCCGGCAATCCACTCCCAGCCACGTCCGCCGAAAAGGCCGAAGGGTGCGGTTTGCAGCAGGGTGCCGACGTTGGCGTCGCCGCGCAACCCGGTGCGCAGGGCATCAAGTGCGGTTGCGCCGGTGACCGCGTCAATCTCACGCAGTCCGCCAAGTATGAGCTGCAGCTGGGTATCGAAGCTTACCGTCCCCGCTGCGGGCCACTGCGACATCAACGAGGGATAGGCCACGATCATCGTGCAATAGGCGGCCATCGCCGGGTTGAACGGGTTCTGTCCGAGGCCGCCGTAAAGGTGCTTCACGGCAACAATGGCAACGAGCACGGCGAACACGGTGAGCCACCACGGCACGATGGACGGAAAGGCGAGCGCTATCAGCCATGCGGTGACGATGGCAGAGAGGTCGGTTGCGGCGAGCATGACCGGGCGCCGGCGCAAGCTGAGCATCAGCACTTCGGCCGCGACGGCAGTGACCGATGCGATGGCCAGATTGACCAGAATGCCTGCGCCGATCTGCCACACATAAGCGGCGATGCCGGGTGTGAGCGCGAGCAGCACGTTGAGCATGACGCGTTGAACGCTTGCCGGTTTGCGGATGTAGGGAGAGTGGATCATCGGCTCAGGAGGTGGATTCGGGTGAGCGTTCGGACGGGGTGTCGCCGGCTGGCGTCGCAGGGTCGATCAGCGCAGCCTTGATGCGGCGTGCATCGATCTCGGCGATCTCTTTTTCGGTTTCCGGGCTGAGTGCCTCGGTGTTGCGCACGGGAGCGGCTTCCTTTTGCGCCTTGGCGCGGGCGAGTGCTGCAGCGATCAGGGCCTTCTTGGGGTCAGCATCCGCGTTTGCCGGAGCCTCTTCAGCCGCGCCCTTGTCGGCCATTTTTGCACGCGTTTCGGCAGCCTTGGCTGCGAGCTTGGCGGCCTTTTCTTCCTTTTCCCGCTCCTGGCGGTAGTTGCGGAACTCAAAACGGTCGCGGGCCTGGTCTGCCGCTGATTTTTCGCGCTCGCGTGCCCAGATCTCGCTTTTGGCAAAGCGGTAATAGTCGACAAGCGGAATATGGGACGGACAGACGTAGCTGCAGCAGCCACATTCGATGCAGTCGAACAGATTGTATTCCTGGGCCTTGCCAAAGTTGAGGGCGCGGCTGAACCAGTAAAGTTCGAAGGGCTGGAGTTCGGCAGGGCATGCCCTCGCGCATTCGCCGCAACGGATGCAGGGCTGCTCGGGCTGCGGTGGCGGAAACAGTGTGGGCGAGGCCGAAATGATGCAGTTGGTGCCCTTGACCACAGGGACATCCAGCCGTGGCAATGCGAAGCCCATCATCGGGCCGCCCATCAGGGTGCGGTCGGTATCGGGTTTGGGGGCGCACAGCGCGAGCAGGTGCGAGATCGGCGTACCGATCAGTACCTCGTAGTTGCCTGGGCGTGAGACGTTGCCGGTCAGGGTGAGCACACGGGATATCAGCGGTTCGCCATGTGCGAGCGCGCGGTACACGGCATGGGCGGTGCCGACGTTGAAACACTGGACGCCAAACTCTGCGCCGAGCTTGCCGTAGGGGATCTCGACACCGGTAAGGACGCGAATCAACTGCTTTTCGCCGCCTGCAGGGTATAGCGACGGGACTGCGACCACCGCCACATCGCCTTCGATGCCACCGGCCGCCGCCTGCATTGCGGCGATGGCTTCGGGCTTGTTGTCCTCGATGCCGACCACGAGACGGCGCGCACCGATGAGCTCGCGCAGGATGCTGGCACCGGCCAGAATGTCGGCAGCGCGTTCGCGCATCAGCCTGTCGTCACAGGTAATCCACGGCTCGCATTCGGCGCCATTCAGGATCAGGGTGTCGATGCCGCTGCCGCGACCGAGCTTGACGTGGCTGGGGAAGGTGGCGCCGCCCAGCCCGACGATGCCACAGTCGCGTAACTGCGCCAGCGCCTGCTCGCGGGTGGCGGTGTGGTAGTCGAAGGGGTGGCGTTCGACCCAGCGGTCCTCGCCGTCGGGCTCGATCACCACGCAGCGGGTGTTCAGGCCCGAGGGGTGGGCCAGCGGATGCAGGCCGAACTCCACCACGGTGCCCGAAGTGGGAGCGTGTACGGCGGTGCCGAGCGTGCCTTCTGGATCGCCGATACGCTCGCCCTTGAGCACATGCTGGCCCGGGCTGACGATGCAGCGTGCGGTAGCGCGTGTGCTCTGGCGCAGCGGAACAACGAGGCGGGACGGCATCGGCGCGGGTTGAATAGGCGCGTTCGCAGATTCGTTCTTGTGCGCGTCGGGCTTGACCCCGCCGTGAAAATTGAACAGGCGCGCGATCATGCGGATTTCCTGAGTTCGATGACCGGATACTTCCATTTCCAGGTCTGCACCGTGTCGGGGATCTGCACCATGGTGATGCAGTCGACAGGGCAGGGCGCAAGACAGAGCTCGCATCCGGTGCACAGCGGTTCGACGACGGTATGCATCTGCTTGGCGGCACCCACGATGGCGTCCACCGGGCAGGCCTGAATGCACAGCGTGCAGCCGATGCAGGTCTGCTCGTCGATCAGTGCCACCGACTTTGGCTTCTCGACGCCGTGTTCTTCCGAGAGTGGCTTGAACTCGCGCCCGAGCAGATCGGCAAGCTTGCGGATACCTTCTTCGCCGCCGGGAGGGCACTGGTTGATGTCGGCCTCGCCCTTGGCGATGGCCTCGGCATAAGGCTTGCAGCCCGGGTAGCTGCACTGGCCGCACTGTGTCTGCGGCAGGATGGCATCGATCTTCTCGACCAGGGGGTCGCCTTCCACCTTGAAGCGGATGGCGGCATAGCCCAGCGCTGCGCCGAGCACCAGGGCGATCCCGGTCATGATGAGTAGGGCAGAGAGCATTCGGATTCAGCCGATCAGTGGGTGCGAGCGTAATCCGTCGAACGCTGCACGGCGTTGCGCCAGATCAGGAATGTGCGTCGTCGTGCTTGAAGTGGCGACAGACATCAATGAAAACGGTCCAGTCCGGCAAAGCCCATGAAGGCAAGACTCATGAAGCCTGCGGTGATCATGGCAATCGCGGTGCCCTTGAACGGCTGCGGAATATCCGCACCGTCGAGGCGTTCCCGGATGCCGGCAAACAGCACCAGCGCCAGGGTGAAGCCGATTGATGACCCGAAACCGAACAGCAGTGATTCGAGCAGGTTGTGGCGCAGGCCGACGTTGAGCAGCGGAACGCCCAGCACCGCACAGTTGGTCGTGATCAGCGGCAGGTAGATCCCCAGCACCTGGTGCAGCAGCGGGCTCGTCTTCTGGATGACGAGTTCGGTCAACTGCACGATGGCGGCAATCACCACGATGAAGGACAGCGTACGCAGATAGGCGAGATCGTTCGGCACCAGCAGGTAGTGATCGATCAGGTAGCTGGTCCCGGAGCCCAGGGTAAGGACGAATGTGGTGGCCGCACCCATGCCAACCGCGGTTTCGAGCTTCTTGGATACGCCCATGAAGGGACACAGGCCGAGAATGCGGACGAAAACCACGTTGTTGACCAGAACGGCGCCGATGACAACGAAAATATAACTGCTCATGATCCGATCGCCGGGAATAACCGCTCGATTATCCCCTTGAGCATCGGGCCACTCAAGCCC
The DNA here is from genome assembly GCA_023230755.1 of Azoarcus sp. GTDB lineage: Bacteria > Pseudomonadota > Gammaproteobacteria > Burkholderiales > Rhodocyclaceae > Parazoarcus. Next base: position 430 of record JALNWS010000217.1, on the reverse strand, counting down.
GGACGCGTTATAGCTTTATGCATTTAAGTGCGTAAGCGCATCAGGACGTCGCCCGCACGCATTCACGAACGAGTGCAGGGCCACGATAGACCAGTCCGCTGTACAGCTGCACCAGGCTTGCCCCTGCATCTATCTTTGCCTTCGCGCCGCGACCATCGAGTACGCCGCCGGCGGCGATGATCGGCAATTCGCCGCCGAGAGCCTGTGCCAGCTGGCGCACGACTGCCGTTGATGCTTCAAATACCGGGGCGCCCGACAAACCCCCTTGCTGTTCGCCATAGCGTATGCCCTGCACCTTGTCGCGGGAGATCGTGGTGTTGGTGGCAATCACGCCGTCGATCCGGTGGCGGCGCAGCGCATCGGCGATGTTGATGACTTGTTCCGGCTCGAGGTCGGGCGCAATTTTAAGCGTCAGGGGTACATAGCGACC
>JALNWS010000216.1 GCA_023230755.1 Azoarcus sp. | reverse complement strand
GGCCGGCGTGGCCATTCACCCGCAACCTGCAGCTTTCCGATCAGTCCGCGCGTCATCGGATGTTCGCCAAGCGCCTGCTTCAGGATGCGCTTCGCCGCCCCCTCCTGCGTTTCGTCCGGCACTTCGTACGCGGTGTTCCAGGCACGCTCCACCAAGACCCAACCCAGTTTCGAGAGCGTCTTCTCGCAGGTATCCAGCCAGTCATCGGGCTGCGCTTCAATGGACACGCCGACATGGGCCGCATGTGCCTCGGCCGCCCAGGTCGTCAGCGTCACCGCATCGCGGACCGCATCGGCGACATCCTGACCAAAGGCGAAGATCAGGTTATCGGAGACGCGGTACGCCCTCTGAGACTCAAGGTAACGCTCCGTGGCCGTCACGCCTTCCCGCCCGTTGTCCTAGAAACCAAGATCAAGATCTTCGACGTAGGCCGAGACATGGTCGCGCATCTTCTTCTCCAGCGTGGCACGCGCACCCTTGGCGTAGTAATCCTGGTTGAAGGTCGCGACCTTCTGATCCTTGTAGATCGAGACGTCAGAGCTCTTCCAGTTGAACCACAACACCGTTGTATCGCGCGTCTCGTAGTCAAACGCGAACGCACCGAACGCCAGCGAGAGGGATTCGTTCTCCTTGCTCGCCACACCGAGCAGGAACTTGCCGGCCTTGTCGCTCATGGTGGAGTTATTGAACAGCCGGATCCGGTTTCCGTCACGTGGCAACTTCGAGACCGCATCCATCGCCGCCTGCGCAATCGCGACACCGTTCTGCGACGCGACCGCCGCCAACACCTGCATGATGACCGCGTCCATCGACAGCCCCTGGGTAGCGGCCTTGTATTTCTCCCAGCTGAACGACATCACCCAGCCCAGGTTCGACATCACGCTGGAATAGTTCTTGAACCACGCCTGCATGTTCTCGAACGATTGATTGTCAGGCACGACGATGTCGGAGTTGAGCTGTGCTGCCAGCGTGGTGTATTCGATATCCTGCTTGTCCTGTCCCGACAGGTTTCCCGAAAAAGCTGTGACCTGCCCCTTGATGAGGGCGGCAGTAGGTTTGTCGGTTTCGGCCGTCAGCGGTGCGCCAAGGATCGTGGCGCGTCTGGATTGGCTCCCCAGCATTTTTGCGTCTGCGTCGATGTCCGGGAGCAGGAGGGACTTCACATACCGGTCGGCATCCTGTGTCATTCGTGCTCTCCTTGGTGTAATTAAGGGGCCTGATCGACAACGGTCGACGTAATGAGGTCAACTGCAGCGTTCTGTCAGTCTAGTTCACTCACCGGGCATTGAAAGTACGGGCCGGGCCGCGCACTAAAGCAGCCTCAGTCCGGTTTTCTTGAGAATCGCGGTGGAAAACAGAACGTCATGCGCTCGGCACGCGTGGGGAAAGCGGCTATGGATCAGGGCGGCGACCTCGTCGACACGCGCAAGTGCGGCCTCGCGGCTGCCTGCATGAACCATCGCGAACAGGTTGTAAGGCCAGTCGGGCAGCTGCCGCGGCCGGCGGTAGCAATGCGTAATGAAGCCGAGCGCACCGACGTGCTCTCCGATCTCGTCGACCAGTGCGTCGTCAATATCCCACACGCTCATGCCATTTGCCGTGTAGCCGATCGCGTAGTGATTGGGGACGGCACCAATACGCCTGATCGCGCCACTCGCAAGCATCGCCGCCAGACGCTCGCGCACCTCGGCTTCGGTGCAGCCCAGCTGATTGGCCAGCGCCGCATAAGGGCGTGGCACCAGCGGCAACCCGCCCTGGGTAGCAAGAACCAGGCGGCGGTCCAGTTCATCGCCCCCCGCTTCTGCGTTTGTGCGTGGTCTCGACATCAGGCGTCCAGTTTCATTTCAACGAAGAACTCCCGCTCCTTGGGGAACAGGTGCACCGGCAGTCCGGTGAGCGTTTCGATGCGGGCCGCTGCGTCGGCAATGCCCTCGGGGCTGCCAGTGGCGAGGACGAACCACATGTTGAAGGCGTGGGTGCGCCGGTAGTTGTGCGCCACTTCCGTCAGGGAATTCACGGCATCGACGACGCGGTCCCAGTCCGACTCCGGCACCGCCATCGCCGCCAGGCAGAAGGCGCCGCCCATGCGCTCGATCTGGAACATCGGCCCGAAACGGGTAAGCACCCTGTCTTCGAGCAGACTGTTGAGGCGCGCAATCACTTCATCCTCGCTCAGCCCAAGTCTCGCACCGACGGCGGCATAGGGCTGCTCGACCAGCGGGAAGTCTCCCTGCAGGGCGTTGATCAGCTTGCGGTCAACGGCGTCGGGCTCACGGCTGGCAGCAAGGCCGCGTGCCCGCGGCGCGGCAGGTTCACCCATGGCCGGTCTCCGGCCCCAGCGGCAGATAGTGCGCGCCACCCTGCTTGAAGCGCCGTCCGCTGAACAGGACCGCATGCGGCCATTGATCGAGCCCGAGCGTGCGCGCAATCTCGTCGCGCTGCGCGAGGACGGTTTCGCGGACACTGCCGTGAATCATGCAGAACAGGTTGTAAGGCCAGTGTGGAAGTGATCGCGTGCGCCGATAGCACAGCGTCACGCCGGGGTTGCGCGCAAGCTGGCGACCCAGGGCGCCAGCGAGTTCATCGGGCACATCCCAGACACACATGGCATTGGCCTTGATGCCGAGCTCATGGTGGCGGACGACCGCACCGAAGCGCCGGATCAGCCCGTCGTCGAGCGCCCGCGACACGATCTCGATCACCATGTTCTCATTGAGCCCGACCCGCTGCCCGACACCTGCCCACGGTTCTGCAATGATGGGCAGGCCTCTTTGCAGGGCCGCGAACAATCTGCGTTCCATATCCGGCAGCGCGCATGCCATTTCGGTGCTCGCGGACTTCAGGGATTCACATTCGGCCCGCGTTGTGGTGCCACGCCCGGAAAGATCGAAGCCGAGATCAATGTGGAACTCTTCTTCCATCGGCAGGAAGATCGCATGACAGCCGGTATCGAGCTCGATGGACGAGACCATCTGTCTCAGCGCCTCATCATTCGTTGCCGAAGCAACGAACCACAGGTTGAAGGCGTGCTCGCGTTCATAATTGTGATTCACGCCAGGCTCCGCGCTCACCCGTGCGGCCACTTCGTCCAGGCGCGCCGGCGGCACCGCCAGCGCCACGAGTGCCCCCGCACCCAGTCTGCGCGGAGCAAACACGGCGCCGACCCGGCTCACCACACCCGCTGTCACCCATTCCAGATAACAGTCAATGACCGCCTGCTCACTCAGGCCGACCCTGTCGCCGATTGCGGCAAACGGGCGCGACACGAGCGGAAAACCGCGCTGCCAGTCGTTGAGCAGGCGAAACTCGGCACTGTCGATGTCGAGCAGCAAAGGATGGATGCGTGCCATGGCTCAGAACCCCGTGCGCGCAGCACGACTGGTAAAGAAGATGCCGCTCGGGCTCGCCGCTGCAAAACTGTGGAGTTGCTTGTGGCTGGCGGTGTCGTAGATGAACACCCGATTGTCGTCCCGTGAGGACAGCCACACCACTTCGCCGCGGGGCGCGAACTCCATGTGCAGGATGGCACGTCCTGGCTGCAGCGTATCGACCACATCCTGCTTCAAGGTATCGATGACCTGCACCCAGCCATTCTCGGGGAAGGCGAAATTGACCCACACCTCGCGCCCGTCCGGTCTTGCCATCACGAACACCGGCTGGCTCTTGACCGCAATGCGCCCGACTTCCTGCCAGGTCGCGGTATCCACCACCAGCACTTCATGACGGCCGATCGCCGGCAGGTAGGCACGCCCACCCGCAATCGCCCAGCCGCGAAGGTGCGGCATCTTGTACACCGGCAGTGGTGCGTCACCCTTGCCGTAGCCGGAGAGAATCTTGCGCACCCCCTGCTGCGGCTGCCACAGATCAAGCATGGCCAGGCCGTCCTCACCGAACAGGCCGGCGATGTAATAGCGGCCATCGGGCGTCACCAGCGCATCATAGGGCTGATGACCCGCGGGAAAGCGCTGCGTGACCGGGTGCGCGGGATCGGAGAGGTCGGTCACCCGGATCTCGTCCGCATCGAAAAGGGAATACACGAACCGGTTGCCCGGCAGATCGGCCAGACCGACCACCTTGGAGCGTTTGCCATCGCTGCCGTAGCTCGCCGGCACGTCTGCGACCAGCTCCAGCGTCTCGGCATCAAACGCCTTGATGCCGCCAGGCGTGTAGTTCTGCGCGACCACAATGCGCCCATCCTGCGAGATCGCGCCGCCAATCGCGTTGCCCGCCTGCATGATCCGGCGGACGATGCGGGCGGTCAGCAGGTCAACCTTGCTCAGGCCGCCATCGCGACCGAATACATAGGCATAGCGTGCGTCGCGCGAGAACACGACCGAAGCGTGCGACAGGTCACCCAGACCTTCAACCTGTGCCAGCACACTGCGCGCGCTGGTATCGACGATTTTCACCCGCCCGTCAGCACGCTCAATCAGGACGCCAAGATCCCCCGTGCCACGCAGCACAGGCCCCGCCGAGGTGCAGGCCGACAGCAGAAACACCATGACCGGCAACAGGAAGCCCCACAGCAGCGGCGGGGAGAGGCGGACGTTTTCCTTCGACATGTAGCGACTCCTGCTTCGTTTTAGCGTTGTGCACCTTGCGATGCCAGTCCGCGATCGGCCGGAAAGCCTTGCATCAGCTGATCAATGATCCAGTACGCTTCGGCTTCGGAAAGAATGCCGCGAAACGGCGGCATCGGCGTACCGGGGCGTCCGTCCATGATCGTGGCCACCAGTCCGTCGACAGGTTTGCCGGCAAGTGCAGCCGGGGTCAACGCCGACCCGAGCCCCCCGGAAAGTGTCAAGCCATGGCAAGAGCCACAGTCCTGGCGAACCATGTGCACCAGCACGCGTTCGCGCTCGGACGCAAGCGGCTGCGTGGCGGAAGCAAACACGGACACGAGGGTGAGCCCGACAAGGACGAGAACATGCAACAACAGTGCTGGCGGCTTCATCATGCTATCCGTATGCGCTTCATCAGGGTTCAGCATGACGCCGGAGCCCCTTGCCTGCCTTGACCCGCATCAACCGCATCGCCCACCAACCAAGCCATGCGCGGGTCTCAGACACGAAAAAGCCAGGACGATCCTTGCAGAAGGTCCTGGCGGTCGAGGCAGCGCGACCGAAGCCGCGCGCCCCATTGCATCAATAGACGTCGTGCTGCGTGTTGTACAGATTGAACTTGCCAGTCGGGGTGATCAGTCGCGGATCCTTGATCACGGCCTTGAGCTTGCGGGTCTTGTCATCGACCACGACAATTGCCGACTCCTGGTTCTTGGCCGACCACACCGAGAACCACACCTCGTCACCCTTGACGTTGTACTCGGGTTGCAGCACGCGCTTTGCACCTTCACCCAGTTCGGCCCACTGGGCGATCGGCAGCACCTCGAAGCCCTTGTCGAGCTTGTTGATGTCATACACTGCGATCGACTGGCTCACGGCCGGATCGGGGTTCAGCGCGGTATCCACCCACAGATTGCTCGACTTCGGGTGGGTCTTGAGGAAGAGCGAACCTCCGCCCTGCCCGGTCAGCGACTCGACCATCTTCCACGCATACTGCTTGTGCTTCTCGGGATCGGTACCAATCAGTGCAATGGTATCGTCACCGAGGTGACCCGTCGCCCACACCGGACCGTACTTGGGATGGATGAAGTTGGCGCCACGACCCGGGTGCGGAATCTTGCCGACATCGATCATCCCGGCAAGCTTGCCTTCCTTCGCATCCACTGCGGCAATCTTGTTCGACTGGTTCGCAGCCACCATGAAATAGCGCTTGGTGCTGTCCCAGCCACCGTCGTGCAGGAAGCGTGCTGCTTCGATCTCCGTGATCTTGAGTGCGTGAATGTTGGAATAGTCCACCATCAAAGTCTTGCCGGTTTCCTTCACGTTCACCACGAACTCAGGCTTGTAGTGCGAAGCCACGATCGAGGCAACGCGCGGCTCGGGGTGGTACTCCTGCGTGTCCACCGTCATACCGCGGGTTCCGACGATCTTGAGCGGCTCGAGCGTGTCGCCTTCCATGATGACGAACTGCGGCGGCCAGTACGAACCGGCAATCGCGTACTTGTCTTCAAAGCCCTTGTACTTGGAGGTCTCAACCGAGCGGGCCTCGAGACCGGTGCGGATCTCCGCGACGGTATCGGGCTTCTCCATCCACAGGTCGATGAGGTTGATCTTCGCGTCGCGGCCGATCACGTACAGATAACGT
>JALNWS010000215.1 GCA_023230755.1 Azoarcus sp. | reverse complement strand
GGTGTTCGAATGCAGCACCGAGCACCAGTACGACGGCGGCGACCATCTGATCCTGGTCGGACGGGTGCGCAAGCTGCATGTCGACGAGCGCGCGCCGCTGCTGTTCTATCGGGGCCGCTATGCCGCGCCGGAGGAGGAGACCCGTTCCTTTTCCGGTCTGATGCGGGCTGTTCGCACCGCATCGGCCTGAGGAAAAGATGATGAGCAAATACGACGCAATCATCGTCGGCAGCGGAATCAACTCCCTCGTCTGCGCAGGCGTGCTCGCGAAACGCGGAAAGAAGGTGCTTGTACTCGAACGCGAAGCGGTCCTCGGCGGCTGTATCCGCACCGAGGCCCTGACCGCTCCCGGTTACCTGCATGACACCATGTCGACCGCCCATCCACTGTTCGTCACCGGCCCGGGCTACGCCGAGCTGAAGGATGGACTGCACGCAAACGGGCTTGAATACTGCAACAACACCACGCCCACCGGCGTGCTGCTGCCAGACGGCCGTTTCCTCATCATGGGTCGCGACCGCGCAGCCAACATCGCAAGCATGAACGCACGCGCCGCGGGTGACGGAGATGCCTACGCCGAGGGCATGAGCTTCGTCGAACAGAACGCCGAACTCATCTTCTCGCTGCTGGGCAACGAGCTGTGGAGCTCCAGCGTCGGCAAGATGATGCTTGGCCGCGTGTGGAAACAGGGCGCGCATGAAACCCTCGCCTTCTTCGGCCCCGCGATGCAGAGCTGTCGCGCCTGGCTGGAAACCCAGTTCAAGGACGAACTCGTGCGCGCGCTGTTGGCGCCGTGGGTTCTGCACACCGGCCTGGGGCCGGAAAGCCCCATGTCGGCGCTGATGGCGCGCGTCATCGCGTTCACGCTGGAAGGGGTCGGACTGCCGCTTGTGAAAGGCGGAAACGCACGCACGGTCGACGCCTTCCGCGCGCTGATCGAAGGCGCTGGCGGTCATTTCGAGACCGGCGCCGATGTCGCCGAAGTGCTTGTGGATGGCAAGAAGCTGCGGGGTGTGCGCACCAGCGACGGAAAGGTGTTCGAGGCCCGGCAGGTCATCTGCAACGTCACCCCGACACAGCTCTATGGCCGCCTGCTCAGCCACGATGACGCCCCGGCACCGCTCCGCCGCCAGGCCAGCGAATACCGCTACGGCAAGGGCAACATGCAGATTCACCTCGCGCTGTCCGAGCCGCCGCAGTGGGCGGATCCGCAACTGCGCGAAGTGATCTACCTGCATCTCACCCCCGGCATGGACGGTGTATCACGCGCGGTGAACGAGGCCGAGCGCGGGCTGCTACCTGCCGAGGGTACGGTGTGCGTCTGCCAACCCTGTGCGGTCGATCCGTCACGCGCACCCGACGGCGGCTGGGTCATGTGGATTCAGTTTCCTGAATGCCCACGTGCCATCCGTGGCGATGCGCTCGGTGAAATCGAAGCCCCCGCCGACGGCAACTGGACCCCCGAGCTGGCCGAGCGTTATGCAGACCGCGCAATCGAGCGCATCGCGGCCCACGTACCGAACCTGAAGGCGAGCATCATCGGACGCAAGGTCATCTCGCCTGCCGATCTGGAGCGGATGAACATGAACCTCGTCGGTGGCGACCCCTACTCAGGCGAGTGCGCTGTCGACCAGTACCTGTTCTGGCGCCCGATCCGCGGGGTGAAGGATCACAGCACGCCGATCAAGGGCCTCTACCACATCGGCGCCTCGACCCACCCGGGTCCGGGCCTTTCGGGCGCATCGGGCTTTCATGTCGCGAATGCGCTGGCGAAGCGCTGATCGTGATTGAAGGGCCAGCCGTGGCGCCGCCGCCACGGCAATCTGCAAGGGGATTACCCAGCCGTGGTTACGCTCAGGCGCCCCGGGTTTCGAGCCATCTTTTCGCGAACACCGCAGGCGCCTCCGGGCGCCCGAAAAGATAACCCTGCACCTTGTCGCAACCGAGCGTGAGCAGGCGTTCTGCCTGTGCCGACTCTTCTACGCCTTCGGCGAGCGTCTGAAGGCCAAGGTTCTTTGCCATTGCAATGATGGTCGCCACAATGCTGAGATCATTCCGGTCCTTGAGCATGGTCCGGACGAATGACATGTCGACCTTCAACGTGTTGGCCGGAAATCGTTTGAGATAGGCCAACGACGAGTGCCCGGTTCCGAAGTCATCGATTGCAATCGTGAAGCCGGCATCGACAAGCGCCCGTGTGACCTTCATCGCGCATTCGGGATCCAGCATCATGCCGGACTCGGTGATCTCCAGCTCGATCTGTGCGGGGGAGATTCCTGCCTCACTGACGATGGCGATCGCGCGCCGGGCAAAATCCTCGCGATCGATCTGCTGTGCAGCAACGTTGATTGCCAGGCGGCCAGGAAGACTGAGCCCCGCCTTGCGCCAGGTCTGCAATTCCTCGCAGGCTTGCTTGATCACCCATTCGCCGAGCTTGATCATCATTCCGCGTTCTTCCGCAATCGGAATGAACTCGCCCGGACTGACCCAACCCCATTCCGGATCACGCCAGCGCAGCAGCGCCTCGGCGCCAGTCAGCTCACCCGTCTTGAGATCAAGCTGGGGCTGAAAATGCAGTTGTAGCCGGTCTTCGTGAAGTATCCGGTTGAGTCGATGAGCGATTTCCAGTCGCCGGGCCAGTTCCGCCCCCATTTCCGAACCGTAAAAACAATACCGTCCGCCACCGCCATGCTTGGCCTGGTACATTGCGATATCGGCATGTTTCAGCAGTTGCTGCGCATCGACACCATCGCCCGGATAAATCGCCACCCCCGTGCTTGCCCCCAGCGAGAACGCGTTTTCTCCAATCTCGACCGGCTTCACCAGCACTCTGTTGAGGCGTTCTGCGATCAGGGTCGCCCCCGAACGCCCGGTTTCGTGTGCGATGATCACGAACTCGTCGCCGCCGAGGCGCGCAAGCGTCTCATCATGACGCAGCGTGGTCTGGAAGCGGCGGGCGACCTCGGACAGCACCAGATCACCGCAGGCATGCCCCTGAGTATCGTTGACCTCCTTGAATCGATCCAGGTCGATGAACAGGACGGCGAATGCCTGGCCATGACGGCTTGCGTGCGCCAACGCCTGGTGAAGTCGGTCCTGGAACAACGCCCGGTTTGGCAATCCGGTCAGGGAGTCATAGAAGGCAAACTGTTCGATGCGGACTTCGGAAAGCCTGCGATCGGTAATATCCTGAGCAGTTCCCAGCGCGGACACAAACTCGCCCTTGTCATCGAACTCGAGCTCAGCCCGCTCTTCCAGCCAGCGGACCTTCCCGTTGACCTGTATCCGGTGCTCAACCCGGTAGGGCTCCCCGGAGAGCGCACGTTGCCAGGCTTCGTTTACGTCGGGCCGGTCATCAGGATGAATCAGATCGAGAAACCGTGAATAGCTTATTGGCGTCCCTGGCGGGATGCCGAAGAGACGATAGGTTTCTTCCGACCATTCAACCGGGAACGAATCAGCGTCGCCCCGCTCCAGGCTCCAGCTGCCGATTTTGGCCACCGCCTGGGCGTCACGAAGCATTGCTGCGCTACGTGAGAGTTTCGCCTCTGTAGCCTTGCGAGAGATTTCTTCAGCGCTGATCGACTCCAGCACAAGGAGCACATGCCCGGCCTCATCATCAAGCGTAATCCGCTTGACCGTCACCCTGACCGTCCTCACCGCCCCGCTCTCCAGTGCGCAGACGGTGACCGGGACGTCATACAGATCGTTGCCAGCCTCGAGGACCTCCTGAACACACTGGTCGAGCCCTCTGCACTGAAGCACCGCCGACACTTTCCTGCCGGTTATCGAACACGACTCAAGTTCGAACATCCTGATGAAGGTCTGGTTTGCCGACAACACGGACAGTGTTGGCGACAACACGAGAATCCCGTCATGCATGCTGTCGAAGACCATCCCGGCATAATTCTTCAAGCCACGAATCGTGTTGTCCCGTGCCTGAATATAGGTATCGATCGCAAGACCCATATCGAGCAGGACCACTTTCACCAGCGACTGTATCGAGCGGATGCTTTGTTGCTGGTCACCCTCGAAGCAGCGCGCGACCTCGGGCAAGAGGCCTACAAGATAATTCGCATAAGCGCCCAGATACCACTTTGGCTCCAACCCGACACGGTGGTGAACAAGGCCGACACGAAGGCGATGGTGAATGTAGTCGCGTCCGTAGTCTCCCGCGGTCAAGCCTTCGAAGTAGGCGACCTGAGCAGCCTGCAGTCGCTCAACGGTGTTCGGATCGGCGAGCAAGCTGCGGGTCTCGTCGAACGCGAGGACCTGCTTGTAAAAGTGCTCAGCAAAGAGTGGCGCGTATCCTTGAAGACGGCCGTGCAACTGCTTCAGTCGGGCAACGTCCCCGTCGTCGAAGCCGAGAAAGGCCTTGCGAGACGCAATCGCGTCATCATCAAGTTGAAGTTCCTGCGCCATCCCCACGACATCGACCTGCTCAACCTTCATCTCTTCACGTCCGTCGTGTGGCGCAGGCCGACTCTTCGAAGTCAAGGCTGCGACAATCGCATGTGCATAAACTTTTCGGTTATCGAGAGCGTGTAAACACCCCCTTAAACCTATCCGGTGCGGCACATGCAATGTGCTTTGGCGTGAAGTCCGGCTCAGGAGAACCGTGACCTGCTGTCACATATTGAGTGCCAGCGAATAATACACAAATGAAGCACAACATCAATACCCATATAGTCGATACGTGTATTATCCCAAATGGCGCATTGTCGTGCTTTCACGAACACCGTCATCTACCTGGGCTGGACAGCTAGCCTTACCGCGCCTGTGCGGATAACACACCGCACAAATTGCGCGCGGTGAATACGATCAGGCGAACCGACAGGCCGTTTCGAACGCCAGCCTGGGATTGCGCGGGTACAAGGCTGACGCATCGCCATAACCCAGATTGCACAGGAAGTTGCTGCGCCACGACGTACCTGCGAAGAACAGCGCGTCGACCCGGCTCCGGTCGAAGCCGGACATCGGGCCGCAATCGAGACCCAACGCACGGGCCGCCATGATCAAGTAGGCACCCTGCATCGAACTGTTGCGAAACGCCGTCTCCTCGGTCAAGGCGGCGTTGTCGCGAAAATAGCCGCGCACATCCTTGTGCGGAGACAGGGTCGGAAACGCCTCCCAGAAGCTAATGTCTTCGGCCACGATGGCACACACGGGTGCCTGCATCGTCTTCGCCACATTGCTCGACAACAAGGCTTCGCACAGACGATCCTTACCCTCAGCCGAACGCACGAACACAACCCGCATGGGGCTACCGTTAAAACTGGTCGGCCCCATGCTGGCAAGTTCATACAGGCGATGCAGCGTATCCTCCGCAACAGGGCGATCCTGCCACGCGTTGTGTGTTCGCGCCGCAAGAAAAAGCCGGGCGAGCGCTGTCTCGTCCAACGGTTCAGCGCTCATCTGCTGCCTCCGCGCCGAGCGTTGCAAATCTGCCGTCGACATAGAGCAGTGCTTTCCCGTCCGGGCTTGCACAAGCCTCGACCACATCAAGAACCACGATCGTATGGCTGCCGCCATCGATCATGTCCTTGATGCGGCCCTCAAACACCGCCGCCGCATCTTGCAGGACAGGCGCACCACTTCTGCCTGCCAACCACGCGCCCTCATCGAAACGCGCTTCGCCCTTGACACTCGAAGACGAGAACCGCAGGGCGAGCGCCTCCTGGCCCTGCGCAAGCACATTGATCGCGAGATTCCCGCCACGCTGCAGCAGCGGGAAGGCGCCTGCGGTGTTGTTGATGCAGGCGAGCATCCGTGGTGGCTCCGCACTCAAGGAAGCGAAAGACGAGATCGTCAGCCCGCCACGCTCGGCACCGCGGGCAACGCTGGCGATCGCAACCCCTTGCGCCACCCTGCGCATGCCGGCCTTGAAGGCCTCGGCCGAAGCGCGACCAAAGCCAACAGGCACCACAGCGTGTCGTGATTCGTCTGTCATTCTGGCCTGCGCACTCATGACTTCACCTTGAATGCGTTACGCAAACCGCGCGCTTCCAGAATCGGCAGAACGTTGTCACGGAAGTATGGAAATTCCTCGGCGTAGTCCACAAAGGACAAGGTACTGCCGGCGAAGCCTGCTTCATGCAAGCGCTGAATTCCATCCGCGACAGTGACCGGATCGCCAATCAGCGGGTATCCACCATGACCGCCGGAGAAACGGTCCCGAATCAACTGCAGCTGATCCTTGGGGAAGGATTCCGCGTGAGCAAACATCAGGCTGATGATGTTGTCGACCGCGGCCCAGTCGGCATGGTCCTGCGAATAGTACTGATGATAATCCTCGGCCTCTTTCACCGTCGG
>JALNWS010000214.1 GCA_023230755.1 Azoarcus sp. | reverse complement strand
GGTGTCGATATGCACGACACAACCACGATGTACATTTAACCTTGCGGCCAAATCTGGTGCAGCTTCGATGCGTCGGGCGATTTCGAACTCCTTAAGGCCTTCCATGTAGTTGGCAGCCTGATCCACCACCTGTTGTGCAACCGCCTCGCGAAGAACCTCCCAGCCCTCACGGGGCTCGACCGGCATGGCAACGGGGTAGAGGTAGGCGACATCCTGTCCTTGCGGTGCCTGTGTCGGATCAACGGCAGTGGGGGCCGTAACCCACATGTACGGCTGATTCGAGACCTCTCCGCGAGCCGCGCAGCGGAAGTTGTCCAGTACGCCTTCCGAGGTACCGATCAGAATCACGCACTTGCGCAAGCTGATCCCATCGTTCCGTTTTGCTTCGAGACGTTGATAGCTAACCAATCCGTTGAGCGCGACATCGACCTTTAGCGGGGATGCACCATGCGCGTTCGACGGGGCCAGCGCAACCCGCGTCAACGTGCGACGGTCGAGCGCTCCCGGAGTAACCATCTCCAGCGCCATCTTGGGATGAATCGACGCAACCACGGCACGGGCCTTAATGAGGCGCCCGTCTTTCAGCCGGACACCGGTCGCCTTGCCACCTTCCGCGACGATTTCAGCGACTGGTGCAGAAAGTATGATCTCACCACCAAGCTCGGCCAACCGCGCACCCAGCGCATTCGACAGCGTCTGCATGCCGCCCACCGCGCGTCCAAGACCGAAGCGATGAATGAATCCGAGCAAAGCGAAGTAAATCCCAGTCGCCTCGTTGGCGATCGGCCCCGCCGCGCCAAGCAAACAGCACAATGCCGATTGCACGACGGGATGCTCAAAGCGCTCCATGATCGAGGTGTAAGCCGGACTACCAACCAGCGCCATGATCTCAGGCTTGAGATGACGATTTCGTAGCACGGCCTTAAGAGCCTGCCACTTTGCTCTGAAATTCCGCTGCATGGGATCAACACGCATCATGGGCACGGCCATGTCGACAAAAGCATTGACCAGTGTCATTAATGACAGAAATTCCTCGGCATCGTGCGCCGAATAGCGTGCGATCTCATTTGCGGTCTGCGCCGGGTCTCGCCAGAAAATCAGAGAACTGCCGTCTGGATGCGCGTAGACGTAACCCGGCGACATCTCGACCTGACGAAATCCATGCCGCTCAAGCTGCAACTCCTGAGGCATCATTGGATGAACACGCAACGACATCAGGTCGAGTGCGCATGGATGAATCAGGTGTTGCGGCGCCTCGGGAATGAGGTAACCACTGGAGGCCATCCCTCCGACTTTGTCTCGGGCCTCTATGACGATCACGCGCTTGCCTGCCTCAGCCAAATAACAGGCGGCAGACAAGCCATTGTGACCACCACCGACAATTGCCACGTCGTACTGGTTGGGCGTATTCATGCAGTCTCCTTCCGGGGGGCCGGATCTTCTTCTTTGATGGCAGTGTTCGATTGAACACGCAATAAAGATTGAAGCACGCCAGCGGAAGGGACAAAGAAGTTCGGTTTGACGCCAAGTCAAAGCGCCCTTCAGACAGACGTCAGCGTCGTGCAATACGCCCCGACATCAACATGGAGGCAAGCCGCTCAAGACGACGTGGCAGATTTTTCCGCTCGGGACCAGCGGGAACAAGTTGCTCACTGAGGATGTAGCGAACAAGGAGTTCGCAAACAAGCTCACGATCAAGAACGATTCCTGCCCGGGTCTCCCAAGCATCAAATACGAGACTTAGCGCATCCTGGAAACGGACAACCGAGTCATGGAAGATGCGCTGAAACCAGCGCATCGCATACTCAGGTGCAACAATCAGCAGGCGCCTTGAGCGGCTGTTCTCGAGGTAGTCATCGATAAAGCGGACTACCGCCTCAAAGCGCTCATCGGGGTCGACGTAGGGCTCAAGCGCCTCACCAAGGGCCTTATGAAAGCGGTCGCGCTTGTGGCGCGAAAAAGCATCAAGCAAGTCTTCTTGTGAGGAAAAATAGCGGTAGAACGTACCGCGGGAAATCCCCGCTTGCACACAGACGTCGAGTATGGAGATTCGATCCGCCCCTGACTGCAGAATCACTTCTTCTGCAGCCGCAAGAATTGTTTGAATGGTGCTGTCGGATCGCCGATTCCGGCGTACCGCCCGCACCTTGCCAGTCCCCGCGTCCGCGCCAGAGGCCTTTTTCGTGCGCGCGCTCTTCGGCGCTACGTCACCCTCAGGCATCGCGCTCACATTCTCCATTGCTACGTCTCCCTTTTTCATAGCCGGATTGTAGCCTTCTCGCGAAAGCGAGGCATCACTTCGCCCAGGCGACCGAAGTCTTTCCGTTGTTTGTTTGACAGTTTTGCGTTTTCTGTTTATGTTTTGCATCCAAAATCATTCTAACGGCACGCAAAGCCCGGTAGGGCATCCCTTGGGCACAGGAGACGAGAGCATGGCAGGCATGGGTAATCCGGAATCATGGTCGGTTGGTCAGCAAGATACGGTAATTGCTGCGCTGGATCGCGCAGTCGCCGCACACTCTGACCGGGTTCTGCTCGATTTCGGTGGCGAGCTATTCACCTACGGCGAGCTAGATCAGCTTTCTACGTGTTTTGCAAACTCGCTCGCAACGCTCGGCGTCAAGTCTGGCGATACAGTGCTGAGCATGCTCGACAACAACATCGACGCGGTTACCAGCTGGTTGTCGATCAACAAACTGTGTGCCGTAAGCGTGCCAGTCAACACGGCTCTTCGAGGCGAGTTCCTGCGCCATCAGATCGCCGATTCCAAAGCTGCCATCGTCATTTGCGAAGCGGCCTATCTTGACCGGATTGCACAGGTGGCAGACGGGCTGTCAGATGTGCGTCTAATCCTGTACCGAGGCGTCGCAAACGAGCTTCCGCCCTGCTCAATTCAGATGGCACCGCTGGATGAGCATCGCGGTTCAGACCAAACTCCAATCGAAACCAAGCCCAACCCTTGGGAGCTTGCATGCATCGTCTATACGTCTGGAACAACCGGACCTTCCAAAGGGTGCATGCTCAGCTACAACTACATGTGTAATCTTGCGCGCCTTCAATTGCGTGCGGGTCCAGCTACAGAGAACGATGTGACGATCACACCGCTTCCGCTATTCCATATGAACGCGCTGTGCGTTGGAATTCTGTCGAACATGATGGTTGGTGCGCGAGTTGCAATCGTACAGCGATTCTCGGTATCGAATTTCTGGCAGGAGGTCGAGCGCAGCGGCGCCACCATCGCGTCAATCCTCGGAGGTATGGGTGGTCTGCTCGCCCTGGCACCCGACAACGAGTCCATGAAACGCTGCTTCGGCCAGATCCACACCGTCAGAGGAAACCCATTTACAGAGGACTCGAAGCGAATCTGGCGTGAGCGCTTTGGCGCAAAGCAAGTGGGGGGCAACGGCTACGGCCTCACCGAGGCAAGCGTGATCACATCGCTGCCTGGTGGCGAATATGCAGCGCCAGGCTCGTCAGGCAAGCGCATCGCGGATTTCGATGTGCGCATCGTTGACGACCTCGACCGCGAACTACCCGCCAACACGCCGGGCGAGATCGTCGTCAGACCCCAGCGCCCAGATATCATGTTCATGGGTTACTGGGGGCGCCCCGCCGACACGATGAAGTTGATGCATAACATGTGGTTCCACACGGGCGACATCGGCAAGTTCGACGACGAGGGTTTCTTCTACTTCGTGGACCGTAAGAAGGACTACCTGCGCCGACGCGGCGAGAACATCTCCAGCTTCGAAATGGAAGCAGCCTTCGCCGCCCATCCCGCGATCGAGGAAGTTGCAGTTCACGCCGTCCCATCGGATAAGGGTGAGGACGACGTAAAAGTGACGGCCATTCTCAAGCCGGGCTGCTCGCTCAGCCCTGCAGACCTCTTCAAATGGGCGGTCGACTCCGTTCCCTATTACGCACTGCCCCGCTACATCGAGTTCCGCGACACGATGCCAAAGAACCCGCAGGGGCGCGTGCTCAAGTACCAACTGCGCGACGAAGGAAAAACGGCCAACACTTGGGATCTGGAAGCCACGGACATTCAGGTCACCAAGAGATGAAAGAGCATTCCGACACGACAAGGAACAGAGCATGAGCATCTTCACCCATGTAACCCTTGGCACATCCGACCTTGAGCGAGCCAAGTCGTTTTACGACGCAGTGCTTGAACCATTGCAAATGAAGTGCTTGATGGACGTTGAAGGCAAGGCCTGCGGCTGGGGCCGGGAACAGCCCCAGTTCATTGTTCTTTACCCGCGCGACGGCAACGCGGCAAGCCACGGCAACGGAACAACCATCGGCCTGTCGGCGCCGGACCGTGCATCAATCCAAGAATTTCATCGACGCGCCATTGACCTCGGCGCAACGGATGCCGGCGCCCCGGGCCCCCGACCGTTCGCACCAAATGCATACGCGGCTTACATCCTCGATCTGGATGGCAACAAGGTGGTTGCATCTTGCAGGAAGCCAGACGTACT
The DNA here is from genome assembly GCA_023230755.1 of Azoarcus sp. Taxonomy (GTDB): domain Bacteria; phylum Pseudomonadota; class Gammaproteobacteria; order Burkholderiales; family Rhodocyclaceae; genus Parazoarcus. The sequence goes on along the minus strand of JALNWS010000214.1, from coordinate 1,844 downwards.
TATCTAGAAGAACGAACGTTTAATTGGCTTAAATCGCCAAAATCAGGCTGAAGGAGTAAGACGTCGGCAAGCCAACCCAGAGAAAACTCAATTGGAATACCATCTCATCCAAAGACCAGCAGCGGAGTCACGGGCGACAGCAGGTCTCTAGCGAGGGTCGAGTTGCTCTAAGAACCATTCCCATCTGGCGTGATGAACTCATTATCCTCGATTGGAAAGCAAGTCCATTTTATGTTATATGAATCAATTTGGCGGGAACAAAATCGGAAATCCATAATCTGTCAATAACTTGCACCCGGGTCGTTCGATGAACCTGCGCCTGCTTCGCTGCTTCATTGTTGTTGCCGAAGAACTTCACTTCGGCCGGGCCGCCGAGCGTCTTCACATGGAGCAATCTCCTTTGTCCCGCGCTATCAGGAGGCTCGAATCGGAGTTGGGCGTCGTCCTGTTCGAGCGGGCTAGTCGGGGGATCCGACTGACTGGGGCTGGCCAGATTTTCCTCGAAGGTGCCCACCGCGTGATGCTCACTTTCGAACAGGCCAAAGATAACGCAAAGGCTGCGGCGGCCGGCTACCATGACACGCTTCGCATCGCATTGTCAGACAGCATCGCCAGAACTCGCCTGACAGCCTTGCTCGCGTTATGCAGGGAAGAGGATCCAGAGCTCGAGATTCGGCTCTTCGAGACAAGCTTGGCGCTCCAGTTGAAGGGCCTGCGCGACGATCTCTATGACGCTGGCTTCGCTCTGTCGAACGACGTAGGTGACGGCATCATTGCCGAAGCCATTTGGCAGGACGCGTTGGTGGTGGTGATGCCTTCCAGACATCCCTTGCTCGCTCACAAACATGTACCCCTACATGACGTCTTGAATCACCCTCTGGTGCTTTGCGACGCTGAGGCCTGCAAAGGCTGCAGTCAGCAGGTTGAGCAGATACTATCCTCATCGGAGACGCAGCCCATTGTCGCCGAACGGGTGGCCACACACGACTTGATGCTCGCATTGGTGGCTGCAGGTTACGGGGTCGGTTTCTCCAGCGCCGCGCATTTGGGTGCATGCCATTATGCAGACGTGGTATCACGTCCACTTTCCGGTTGCCCGAGCCTGCTCACGACCTACATCCTGCGGCCTGACGCTCAACTGTCCGACCGGCTGCACGGCTTCATCGGTCGCGCTGGCCGGATCGGCCCCTGATCGCCGCGCACGCTGGAGAAGCTGATCGTACTGGGCTCACTCGCGGGCAGGTACTTTGGGGGGCTGCGATCGTGCAGCTCATTCACTCGCACCTTCCTTTTTCGGTCTCACCGACGACCCATACTGCATACATCCCCATGTGACTCGCTATCGATCTGCCCATAGAATCTCGCGTTGCATGGCCCTGCCACAAACTTCGAAGCGCAAGACTGCCGCGCTACAGGATCGCGAAAATTCGATGCCCCATTGCTGCGTCCTTGCTCGTTCGCGTGGCGGGTGTGGCCAAAAGTTCTGACGCAAACCCGTCGCCAAAGACCTCACCGGTTCCAGACCGGACCCGATCGGTCTTCAAGAAATATTCTAAATGCATTAACACTTCAAGAACTTGCACCAAACTGCAAGTCACTGTGAGCGTTCTGAGTACCTCGCTGGATTGGTTCGAAAGAACAGGGGGATACAGCGCGTGCAACGATATGCCGCTGCGCGACAAAGTTCGCCAGCGCCGTGCGTCAACAACATCGCGCATCGCAACGTCATGCGGCGATGGCCGCCGCGAGCAACAGGTTGAATTCGATGTCGAGCGGAAGCTCAAATATCCCGATGAAATAGCGGAGCGAAGATGCGCAGGAGCGACCGTCTTCAAACTTGCAAG
>JALNWS010000213.1 GCA_023230755.1 Azoarcus sp. | reverse complement strand
CGCCATGGCCAGCAACATCTTGCGGAAGTTCTCGGCCTGCGCCTCTTCCTGCGAACGGAATTCGATCTTGTCCAGCTTGGACAGGCCATCCACCAGCTCGGCAGAGGTTTTGCCGAAACGCTCGGCAATCTCCGCCTTGGAGATGTGCGTATCCTCCATCACATCGTGAAGGAGGGCGGCAATCAGTGCCTGTGAATCGAGGTGCCAGTCGGCAACGATGGAGGTGACCGCCACCGGGTGCGAGACATAGGGTTCGCCGCTGATGCGGAACTGTCCCTCATGCGCACTGGCCGAGAAGTGGTATGCCGCTTCAACCCGGCCCAGGTCTTCGGGTTTCAGGTAGGTGGCAAGCTTTTCGCGCAGCCGCTCGAAGTCGATTGGAACCGCACTCGATGCGGGCGGGCGAAAAGGTTGCGGGGGCGCGGGCGCAAGGTCGGTTTTCATGGTCTCGCCTCGGCCCGCGCGCGATCAGGCCTGACCGCGGTTAAGCATTTCCAGGCCAACCTTGCCCTCAGCAATTTCGCGCAGCGCGATCACGGTCGGCTTGTCACGTTCATGCTGGTCCATGTCGATCTGGGGCGTGCCGCCGAGGGTCAGCTGGCGGGCGCGGTAGGTTGCCACCAGCGTGAGCTGGAAGCGGTTCGGAATTCTCTTCAGACATTCTTCGATGGTGATGCGGGCCATGACTCAGTCCTGTTCAAGGAAATCAAAATACTGCGGGTGTCGCTGGTGCTGATTGGCGTTGCGCAGGCGCGAAGCGCGAACGACGGCAATCAGATCTTCGAGCGCGACATGCAACTCGTTGTTAATTATAACGTAGTCGAACTCGGCCACGTGCCGCATCTCACCGCGGGCTGCAAGCAGGCGGCGATTGATGACATCGTCACTATCCGTAGCCCGTCCGCGCAGGCGGTTTTCCAGCTCATCAAGCGATGGCGGCAGGATGAACACCCCCACCGCAGCGGGAAATGCCTTGCGCACCTGTTGCGCGCCCTGCCAGTCTATCTCCAGCAGCGTATCGCGCCCCAACTCGATCTGCTCCTTAAGCCAGACTCTGGAGGTCGCATAATAGTTTCCGTGCACCTCGGCCCACTCCAGAAACTCGCCGCGGTCACGCAGCGCACGGAATGTGGGGACATCCACGAAGTGATACTCGCGCCCGTGCCGCTCGCCCGGACGTGGCTCGCGGGTCGCGTAGGAAATGGACAGCTGCACCTGCGGATCGCGCTCTAGCAGACCACGCACGAGCGTGGTCTTGCCGGCACCGGAAGGCGCGGTGACGATAAAAAGGGTTCCGGACATTTCAGGCTCTCACTATGCGGCGCGCCACAGGGACAATGTGGCGTGAAGTGAGGATTGTAACGCCCCCGGGCGCTCACGGCTCCGGATCGAGTTCGCGGGTCGCCAACGCCGCCGCAGCAGCACGTGTTTCCACGCCCAGCTTCTCGAATACATGCTCAAGATGCTTGTTGACCGTGCGCGGACTCATTCCGAGGATGTCGCCAATGTCCCGATTGGTCTTGCCCTTCGCGATCCACGACAACACCTCCGTTTCACGCCGGGTCAGCGTAGACAGCGCCGGCCGTACGGGCGGTGCGCTTCCCGGCTGCCGCATCGACAGGAAGATCATGGTCTCACCTATTCCTGCCGGCCCCAGAGGCCGCAGCTGGAGGGTTCGCCCATCGGGCAGCGTTCGGGTTTCGCCGCTCGCCCGGGCTGGATCTGCAATCAGCCCTCGCAGCCATTCTGCCGCCATTGCAGTGCTGCCAGACAGCACCGCGAGCCACGCCGCGGCCTGCGGTGACTGCCACGCAACCCGGCCCAGCCCGTCCAGCAAGACCACGCCATGCCCACCGATATCCAGTGCTTCTCGTGACAGCCGTGCAAGCCGTGCATTGCGCGCGTGCGTGGCAAGGCGCGCGAGGACCTCGGGAATCCGGACCGGCTTCACCACGTAGTCCACGCCGCCTGCATCGAAGCCTGCCAGCACATCTTCCGTTTCGGCCAGTCCAGTCATGAAAATGACCGGAATGTGGGCATAGGCATCGACCGCCTTGATCCGGCGGCAGACCTCGAAGCCGTTCATGCCCGGCATGACCGCATCCATCAGGATTGCATCCGGCACGCTGAGATCAAGCAGACGCAGAGCCGATTCGCCGCCGGGGGCCACGAGCACGGTATAACCCGCCTGATCCAGTGCCTGAACAAGGAAGTCCAGGCTCGACGGCATGTCGTCCACCAGAAAAACGACGCGTTCGACCGCCGGGACCGCCACCGTCACGACGTTTGCACTCCGAGATAGTCCATACAACGCTCCAGCTCATAGTTATCCATCAGGGCGGAAAGATAGTCGCACGCCGCGGTCACGCCCGGCGCACCCGCAGCAATGCGCTGCAAGTCCCGACGCGCGCCCTGTACATGGCCGATTCTGAGCAGGGCGGCAAGACTGGCACGATCATCCGCCGCGATCGTATTTTCGGGCAGCCCGGCAATCGCACTCTCCCGTGGCGGGCGCTCGGCACGCAACCAGTCGATCTCCAGCACGGCCCCCAGGCAGGCAAGCAGCTCCGACTCGCGTACCGGCTTGCTGACGAAGCCCTGGCACTGCGCCGCAAGCAGTTGCTCGTGGCGGTTGTCGAATACATTGGCCGAAACCATGATGATCGGGCAGCGATGACCTGCGGCGCGAATCCGGTACGCACAGGTCCAGCCGTCCATGCCACTCATGCTGATATCGAGCAGCACCACGTCCGGCGCCTCGGTCTCGAGCAGCGTCAGGCAGTCAGCGCCGCTTGCTGCCTCTGCGCACAGAAAGCCCAGCGGCGTGAGCAGCCCGATGATCAGTTGCCTGTGGTCGGCCTCGTCATCGACCACCAATACCCTGCACCGCTGCCCGCCATATCCGGTCACCGCGGTCATGACCTGAGTGTCGCCCTGGTCCGCGGTCTGCGCCGGGAGGTAGATACGCACCCCGAAATGGCTCCCCTTGCCCGGCTCGCTGCGCACGCTGAGTTCGCCGCCCATCAATTCGGTCAGCAACTGCGTGATGGTCAGCCCCAGTCCGGTGCCGGGCTCACGGTTCTGCACACCACTGCGCTCGAAGGGCAGGAAGATGCGTTCGAGATCCTCCTCGGCAATGCCGACGCCACTGTCTATGACCTCGAAACGCGCAACGTCTGCGCGGTAGCTGATGCGCAGCAGCACCTCGCCACGCAGGGTGAATTTGACCGCGTTCACCAGCAGGTTGATCAGAATCTGCCGCAGCCGCTTGAGGTCGGCACGCACGAGGCCGGGCAGGCCGGCACCCAGTTCCACGCGAAAGCCAAGCTGCTTGACCACCGCCATCGGCCCCACCATGCGCTCGAGATCGTCGATGAACTCGGGCAGATCGAACACGGTGGGGTCGAGCGTCAGACGTCCCGCCTCAATGCGCGCAAGATCGAGCAGGCCGTCGATCAGGCTGGCGAGATGCTCGCCGCTGCGATGAATGGTCGACACCGAGCGCAACTGGTCGCGCTCCAGCCTGACGTCGTGAATGAGAATCTGCGCGTAACCGAGAATGCTGTTGAGCGGTGTGCGCAGCTCATGACTCACACCCGTGACATAGCGCGTCTTCGCGCGGTTGGCCGACTCCGCCAGTTCCTTGGCCTGCTGCAGGGCAACGTCGGTCTGGCGGTGAGCCTCGATCTCCCGGCTCAACAGCAGGTTCTGCCGATTCGACTCATCCTCGGCAAGCTGCCGGCTTTCGCTGCTGAGCACCATCCACCACGCCCCCACCGCCGCCAGCAGCGCCATCATGCTGAAACTCTTGCCGAACGCGCTGCGAAGAAAATGATCGACGTCGGCATTGAAGCCGGCGGTCACGGTCGCCTGATAGTAGTTGATGCCAAGCACGGTGCCGATGAGCAGAAAGAGGCTGCACAGCAGCAGCATGTAGTGCCCGACGCGGAAGTTGAAGCGTCGCGAAATGCCGGCCGGCAGGATCAGGGTCAGCAGGCGCTGCACCTGCTCGGTTACCCGCGCCCCCGCCTTGCAGCGATCGTGACAGCGCGACTCGAGGGTGCAGCACAGCGAGCAGATCGGCGCTTCGTAGGCCGGACAGGTCGCCATGTCGTCCGCCTCGAAATGGTTTTCGCACACCACGCAGCACACCATCTCGCCCGGACGCCAGGCAGGATGACTCTGACGCGCCAGGTAGTAGCGTCCGTGCGTCAGCCACGCGATCACCGGCGCGCACAGAAACGCCAGAAACAGGGCGATGAATGGCGAATACGCCTGCGCCATGGGCCCGAAGGAACCCGAGTAGGCAATGATCGCCACCGTCGCCGCAATCAGCATGGCGCCCGGGCCCACCGGATTGATGTCGAAGAGATGGGCGCGTTTGAACTCGATATGGGCAGGCGACAGGCCAAGCGGCTTGTTGATCACGAGATCGGCCACCAGCGCCCCGACCCAGGCCACCGCCACGTTGGCATACAGCCCCAGCACCGGCTCCAGCGCCTGGAATACGCCGAACAGCATCAACAGCGTCGCAATCGCGACGTTGAATACCAGCCACACCACCCGCCCGGGGTGGCTGTGCGTGGCACGCGCAAAGAAGTTGGACCACGCCAGCGATCCGGCATAGGCATTGGTCACATTGATCTTGATCTGGGAAATGATCACGAACACCGTGGTCGCCGCCACGGCCCAGAACGGATCGGCAAACACATAGCCGTAGGCAGCCAGGTACATCTGCGTGGGCTCGGTGGCATTGTCCAGCCGGATCTCATGCTGCAGCGCCAGGAAGGCGAGGAAAGCGCCGCCGAGCATTTTGAGCATGCCCGGCACGATCCATCCCGGGCCGGCAACGATGACCGCCGCCCACCAGCGCCGACGGTTGAATGCCGTCTTTTCCGGCATGAAGCGCAGGAAGTCCACCTGTTCGCCAATCTGCACGATGAGCGCAAACGCCACGGTTGCCGCAGAGCCGAACATCATCCAGTCAAAGCCGCTGTCACCCGAGGTGCGTCCGGTCATGCCGACGAAGTCCACGAAGGCCTGCGGCTGCTTGAACAGGATGAACACAAAGGGAACCAGCCACAGCGCCAGCCACACCGGTTGCGTCCACCACTGCAGGCGCGAGATCAGGGTCACGCCGTAAGTCACCATCGGCAGGATGATCAGTGCCGACAGGATGTAGCACCACGCGATCGGCCAGTCGAAGGCCATTTGCAGGGCAAGCGCCATGATGGCCGCTTCGAGGGCGAAGAAGATGAAGGTGAAGGTCGCGTAAATCAGCGAGGTGAAGGTCGAACCGAGATAACCGAAACCCGCGCCACGGGTCAGCAAATCCATGTCGACGCCATAGCGGGCAGCGTAATAGCTGATCGGCAGCCCCGTCAGAAAGGTCAGCAAGCCCACCACCAGGATCGCAACCAGCGCATTGGCGAAGCCATAGTTGACCACCATGGTGCCGCCAATGGCCTCCATTGCCAGAAAGGACACCGCGCCGAACGCGGTGTTGGCAACGCGGAACTCCGACCAGCGGCGGAAGGAACGTGGGGTGTAGCGAAGCGCGTAGTCCTCAAGCGTCTCGTTGGCGACCCAGGTGTTGTAGTCGCGACGGACCCTGAAGATGCGCTGCGTGTGTGCAGGCATGGGTCTGGGCGGCAATGAAAGATCGACTCCTCAAGCAAGACGCGCTCCACATCCGGCCACTCCCAACTATTACCGGGGGAGAGTTGCCAACGCGGTGTCCCTGGCGCCGCCGGCTGCGCGCAATACCGGGAGCCGCGCTCGATTCTGGTGCAGCAACGCACCAAGCGGAGGCGGCCATCACTACGTCAAACGACGTATTGGGACTACGCCCCCCTGCGAATAGATTGTGCGCAGCAGCAACGCCGCTGCAATCCGGATGCGGCGCCACGCCGACGCTTTTCATTCCCGCAGAGCAAGGAGTCATCCATGTCTTCAAAGTCTGACCAGAACAAGATCTCCCTCGACCGCCGCCGTCTGCTTCAAGGACTCGCGGCGCTGCCCCTGGTAAGCATGTCCGGTCTCAGCTTCGGCCAGCAGCTCCCGACAGCCAAGGTCAACACCACCGGCCTCGCGGTCACCGACACCGAAGTCACCGTCGGTCAGCTTCACTCCGGCACCGGCACGATGGCGATCTCCGAAACCGGCTCGATCCAGGCCGAACAGCTGGCAATCGACGAAATCAACGCCATGGGCGGCATCCTCGGCCGCAAGATCAAGGTCATCAAGGAAGACGGCGCCTCCGATTGGCCGACCTTCGCCGAGAAATCACGCAAGCTGCTGGTCAATGACAAGGTCGCGACCGTGTTCGGCTGCTGGACCT
>JALNWS010000212.1 GCA_023230755.1 Azoarcus sp. | reverse complement strand
GGACCGCGACACCCGTGCCGTGTTCGGCGATTACATCCACGTCTACGACATGCAGCAAGCCAAGGAAGATGGCGCCACGGTGGCCATCTACTTTGAGTCGCGCCTCGCCAAGCTTTCCCTCAAAGCTGACGAACTGCCGCAGATAGATGCAGAGGTCGATGAACTGGCCGAGGATGAAGAGGAAGGCCAACAAGCCAAGCTGAAAAGCCGGTGGGCCGCGCTAGAGAAGGTGGTCGGTGCTGAACCTCGGGTGGCCGCAGTCGCCGCCGACCTAGTGGCACACTACGAAGAACGCTGCAAGGCGCAGACCGGCAAGGCAATGGTGGTCGCCATGAGCCGAGAAATCTGCGTCCACCTGTACAACGAAATCATCAAGCTCCACCCGGACTGGCACGACACCGACCCGGAAAAGGGCGCCATCAAGATTGTGATGACCGGCTCAGCAAGCGACAAGGCCTTGCTCCGTCCCCACATCTACAGCGGTCAGGTGAAGAAGCGGCTGGAAAAGCGCTTCAAGGACCCCGCCGACCCACTGTGCATCGTCATTGTGCGCGACATGTGGCTAACCGGATTCGATGCCCCCTGCGTACATACGCTCTACGTCGACAAGCCGATGAAGGGCCACAACCTGATGCAGGCCATCGCCCGGGTGAATCGCGTTTTCAAGGACAAGCAAGGCGGTCTCGTCGTCGATTACATCGGGATTGCCAACGAGCTGAAATCCGCACTCAAGGAATACACCGCCAGCCAGGGCCGAGGCCGTCCAACGGTCGATGCCGCGGAAGCATACTCAGTCCTTGAGGAGAAGCTCGACATCCTGCGCGGGATGTTGCACGGCTTCGACTACAGCGATTTTCTCACCACCGGCCACAAGTGCCTGGCTGGCGCAGCCAACCATGTGCTGGGCGTGAAGGAAGGCAAGAAACGCTTTGCTGATGCGGCACTTGCCATGAGCAAAGCATTCTCGCTGTGCTGCACCCTTGATGAGGCCAAGGCGGTACGTGAGGAAGTCGCCTTCATGCAGGCCGTGAAGGTCATTCTCACCAAGCGGGACATCAGCCAGAAAAAGAAGACCAACGAGGAGCGCGAACTGGCAATCCGCCAAATCATCGGCTCGGCGGTCGTATCTGAAGAAGTGGTCGATGTGTTCGAGGCGGTCGGACTCGACAAGCCGAACATCGGCATCCTTGATGAAGCCTTCCTGGCTGAGGTGCGCAACCTTCCCGAGCGAAATCTGGCCGTCGAACTGCTGGAACGATTGCTGGAAGGCGAAATCAAGTCTCGCTTCGCCAGCAACGTCGTCCAGGAGAAGAAGTTCTCGGAGATGCTGACCAATGTTGTGAAGCGTTACCAGAACCGGGCTATCGAAACAGCTCAGGTCATCGAAGAACTCATCGAGATGGCCAGGAAGTTCCATGCGGCGGCAAACCGCGGCGAGGAACTGGGACTGACGGAAGACGAGATTCTTTTCTACGACGCCCTGGCAAATAATGAGTCAGCGGTCCGCGAACTCAACGACGAGACGCTGAAAAAGATTGCCCACGAGCTGACGGAAAGCCTTCGTAAGAACATCAGCGTGGACTGGTCGGCGCGAGAGAGCATCCGGGCCAAGTTGCGCATCATGGTGAAGCGCATTTTGAAGAAGTACAAATACCCGCCTGACCAGCAGGAAGGTGCGGTGGAGTTAGTGCTCAAGCAGGCTGAGGCCCTTGGGGAGTCTTGGGGCTAGCGCTCATGGCCTGCCCGGAAAATTTCAGCTTATGCGTAAATAGCTGAAGAAAGTTTCAAGCTATGGGGCTCTCTTGTTTCAGATTATGGTGGCTCATCGGTGTAAACTATGGCTAATTGTCTAGGCGCCAGGTTTCACCTTATGGTGCAAACCCACAGCTCGCTCCGGATGCCCGCTCCCGTAAGGGAGTGGGCATTTTTTTTCATTGGCAGCGATCCAATCCGAACGCCGGGGAGGCATCATGCGCTCGCGGCAACATTCGAGCGCGTGGCTGACTCGTTACGGGCGGTCGAGACCTGCACCGGCGGTGTCACACACAAGCGCCATTGCGCTGCTCCGATCAGCCGTGCCCCCTGCCGGATCAGCCGATCACTGCCGAACTTGCACGGTTTCGACCTGCGCGCTTGGAGCGGTAGAGTTCCTGGTCGGCGGCTTCAATCAAGACTTTCGGATCAAGTCCGACGACCGGGACGATCGTCGCAACGCCGAGACTGACCGTGACCACCGGTGCAACATCAGAGTCGCCGTGTTCAATTGCCAACTCACGGACAAGGCCGAGGAGCTTCTCGGCAACAAGCTTCGCGCCCTCCGCATCAGTCTCGGGCAGCAGGCACGCAAACTCTTCACCACCATAGCGGGCAATCGCGTCATATGGTCTCGACAGTCCGAACTTGATCTTCTGCGCAATCGAGATCAGGCACTGGTCGCCGGCATGGTGGCCATAGCGGTCGTTGTATCGCTTGAAGAAATCGACGTCGAGCATGATCAGCGACAAGGACTCTCGTTCGCGCTTGCAGTGCCACCACGCCGCCTGCAGGTCTTCGTCAAACTTACGCCGGTTGCCGACCCCGGTCAGCCCATCGCGCAAAGCGATGGAGCGCAGGATGTCACTTTGCAGCTTCAATGCAAGATGGGTTCGAACCCTGGCCTTCACAATGACCGGATTGATCGGCTTGCTGATGAAATCCACCGCGCCAATCTCGAAGCCATAGGCTTCATCGCTCTCCTTGTTCAGCCCGGTCACGAAGATGACCGGGATCTCACTGGTACGCGAATCGGCCTTGAGCTGACGGCAGACCTCGTGTCCGCTCATCCCTTTCATGACGATGTCGAGAATGACAAGATCCGGCGACTGTTTCAGGCAGAGTTTGATCGACTGCTCACCCGTGGTCGCCATGAAAACATCGCAATCGGTGCGAAACAGCTCATGCAGCAAACGGATATTCGATGGCTGATCGTCCACGATCAGAAGCCTGGGGCGTCGCCCCAGGGTCGACAGGCAGGCGTCAAGGGCAGCAGACGGATTCAAAGGTCCTCCAACAACGCACGCAGACTCACGATCGCGGCGCCAAAATCAAGGGACTGCACCTGCTCAATCAAAACTTCGCTGCGATTCAGCAGATGCGCGGGAAAGGGAGCAGGCAAGGCGTCCACCAGCTCAATTGCCGACAGATTGCCAGATTCGAGCGCCCGGAGGATAGCCTGGAGCTTCTCACGCCACACCTCCGGCGTCAGCTCGGCTTTGGTTTCAGCGCTCGAATCCGGCATCCCCGTTGCCCCGACCGGGTGGGCATCGGCCAGGACCTCTGCCAACTGTTCCGCACACGTCCGCATGCGTCGCGTCAGATCATGTACGGTTTCAACATCAAGGACGTGATCAATCGGCTCTGCAGGCTCGCACCGCACTTTGTCCTCGAGTTCGGATGCACGCTCGGACAGCGATCTGGCGCCGATCATGCCGGCACTCCCCTTCATTGCGTGAAGCACCTTCGCCGCGCGAGCACTATCGCGCTGTTCGATGCATGCCGCCAACTCGGACAGCAAGCGCTGCTGATCCCGCGAAAAATCCCGCGCCAGCCTTTCTACCAGCCCAAGATTACCGCCGAACCGAAGCAGAATTGACGCCAGCGGCTCAATGGCAGGCACGTCGTCATCCGCAGCCGCCTCATTGACGGCTACTCGGGAAACGGAGGAAGCCTCGCCTCGCGTCAGTCCGAGCAGCGCCGCGACCAGCTGTTCGAGATCAATGGGTTTGCCAACATGATCGTTCATGCCGGCAGCAATACAGGCGTCGCGGTCACGCTGCGAAACGTTCGCCGTCATCGCCAGAATGGGCAGATCCGGATAGCGCCCGTCGGCCCTGATACGACGGGCCGCCTCCAGACCGTCAATATCGGGCATCTGCACGTCCATGATCACGGCATCGAACGGCGGCACAGCATCCAGCGTGTTTCTGACGCCATCCACTCCGCACTCGGCCAGACTGACAATCGCGCCTTCACTGCTCAGCAATGCCTCGGCCACCTCGCGATTCAGTTCGTTGTCCTCAACGACGAGGATGCGCAACCCCGCAAGTCGTTCAATCTGCCTGCCGGGCACGTGTTGCTCAGTGGCCCGTGCCCGCCCACCGATGGCCGCTTGCACTGCATTCACGACCTGTCTGGGCGTCACCGGCTTGATCAGAATGCCCGCGAATGGCTCCGCTCGCCCGCGGTCCGTCGCAGCGAGCACCTCGCTCTCAAACCCCGTAATCATGATGACCACCGGGCCCTGCTTGCCTTCCCGTTCTTCGTCAATCAGCCGGGCCGCACTCAGCCCGTCGAGCTCTGGCATGCGCCAATCCATCAGGACCACATCGTAGGCTTCATCTCCAGACTGCGCCTCCCGCACTCTTTCGACCGCTTGCTGTCCGGTGTTGACGCACGCTACCGACCATCCCTGCCCTTCCAGAGTACGGTTCAATATCTCGCTCATCACCGGGTTGTCATCCACGACCAGCACGCGCAACCAAGGGCCGGCGCTGTGCGCCCCGTCAGGTGCGGGGATGTCCGCAGGCACCCCGAGCACAAGGTCGAACCAGAAACAGCTCCCTTTTCCGGGTTCGCTCCGCACCTCAAGTTCACCGCCCATGAGACGCACCAGACGCCGGCAGATCACAAGCCCCAGACCGGTTCCGCCGAAACGCCGGGTGGTGGAAGCCTCTGCCTGCTCGAAGGCCTCGAAGATGGTCTCGAGGTGGTCGGCGCTGATGCCGATGCCGGTATCAGTCACCGAAAACCGCATCCTGACCCCGTCCTCGCCTGGCCGCTCGAGCGCGCTCACACTCACGACGATCTGGCCATGCGGGGTAAACTTGAGCGCATTGCCAGCCAGATTGATGAGTACTTGCTGCAAGCGCAGGGTGTCGCCGACAAGAACATCGGGCAGACCGGGATCGACGTCGAACATCAGTTCGACGTCCTTGTGTCCGCGATTGGCCGAGAGCACGACGCCCAGCCCGTTCATCAACTCGTCAAGCTCGAACGCATGCGCCTCCAGCTGGAGCTTGCCCGCCTCGATCTTGGAGTAGTCGAGCGCGTCGTTCAGCAAACCGAGGAGCGAGGTCGCCGCATACTGTGCCTTCTTCAGATACTCGTGCTGACGCGAGGACAGTTCGGTCTGGCGCACCAGCTGGAGCATGCCGAGCACGGCATTCATCGGCGTCCGGATCTCGTGGCTCATGTTGGCCAGGAAAGACGACTTGGCCGCGCTCGCAGCATCAGCCTCTTCCTTGGCCCGCAGCAGGCCACGTTCGAGCTCGCGCTGGGCGGTGATATCCCGATTGATACCGGTTATCCGTAACGCCTGCCCGGTCACATCGCGCTCAACCTGTGCCCCCGCCTGCAGGTAACGGATATTCCCCTCGCCATCGAACGCACGGAAGGTTTCGTCAATCACGCCGTCGCCCTTGATCGCAGCGACAACGCCAGCTGAGACTGCATCGATATCGTCCGGGTGGACGCGGGCATGCCAATGCTCGTACTTGAGTCCGGTGTGGCGCAGCGACAGTGGCAAGCCGTAAAACTCGAACATGCGATCGTTCCATTGCATTTCGTTGCTCAGGACATTCCATGTCCAGATGCCAAGCTCGGCGACCTCGGCCGCCATCAGCAGTTGATCGCGCGCAGCAAGCAACTCGCTGTGCTGCTTCTTCTGCAGCGCAATGTCAGTGATGATTGCGACATATCTGCGCTCACCCGAACGAACCATGTCGCCGATCGAGATCTGCACGGGAAAGACCGAACCATCCTTGCACCGTGCCATCGCCTCGCGTCCGCCGCGGCCGGCCGCGCTGTCTTCGTCGCACCATGACCCGGCCACATAATGCCCGTCCTCAGTCTTGTCGTAATCGGGAATCAGTTTCCTGGCAGGCTGGCCGATCGCCTCCTGCGCTGAATAGCCGAAAACCTTTTCTCCCGCAGGATTGAAGGACTGGACGATGCCGCGGGAGTCAATGGTGACGATCGGGCTGGCCACGGTAGCCAGAATCGCGCGCGTGGTCTCGAGACTGGCCGCGAGCTTCGCCAATGCGGCCTTACGCTCAGTAATATCGATGGCAATGCCCAGATAGCCGCTCAGCTGCCCTTCCTCGTCACGCATCGCAGTGATGACGAGCGTCACCGACACATGGGAGCCATCCTTGCGGACGTAGGTCCCCTCACGCGTTTCGGCGCCATCACTCCCCGAGTTGTGAACCAGGGCGCGAAAGTCTTCGATCGGTGTACCGTGCGCAGCGCTCAACTCCGCACTCCAGGCCAGCACCTCTTCCCTTAGATGAATCACCTCGGGCGTACACTTGCCCACCATTTCATCGGCCGTATATCCGAGCAGCCGCTCTGCACCGCGATTGAATACGCGGATGACGCCATCGAGGTCGGTTGCAATGATCGACACCTCGGAAGCAGATCGC
>JALNWS010000211.1 GCA_023230755.1 Azoarcus sp. | reverse complement strand
CGCGGCACCGGCCTCGGCCGGCAACTCGCGATGGCCGCAATTCAGGCGGCGAAGGCGCTTGGCTACCGGCGGATCATGATCGATACGCTGCCTGCGATGCGCATCGCGGTAAAGCTGTACCGCGAACTCGGTTTCACCGAGGCGCCGGCCTACTACCCGACGGCGATTGAGGGCACGGTGTTCCTGACCCTCGATCTGGACAACTGGTCCGAGGCCGAGGTCAACAACGAGAACCTGTTTCATCTCTTTGATTTCAACGTGGCATGGGCGCGGCAGATGCAGGAGGTCGACCCCGGCTTCTTCGAGAAGCTGTCACATCTGCAGAGCCCTGAATACATGTGGATCGGCTGCTCGGATTCGCGCGTGCCGGCCAACCAGATCGTCGGTCTGTTGCCGGGCGAAGTCTTCGTCCATCGCAATGTGGCCAACGTGGTGGTGCATACCGATCTCAACTGTCTGTCGGTGATCCAGTTCGCGGTGGATGTGCTCAAGGTGAAGCACATCATGGTGGTGGGTCACTACGGTTGTGGCGGCGTGAAGTCGGCGCTGAACCGCGAGCGCATCGGGCTGGTTGATCTGTGGTTGCGCCATGTGCAGGATGTGCACGTCAAACATCAACAGGCGGTTGATCGCCTGCCGCCTGAACTGCGTCATGACCGTCTGTGCGAGTTCAACGTCATGGAACAGGTGGTCAATGTGGCGCAGACGGTGGTCGTGCAGGACGCCTGGGCACGTGGTCAGCGCCTGACCGTGCATGGCTGGATCTATGGTTTGAAGAACGGGCTGATTCGCGATCTCGGAATCAACGTCAGCCGCAGCGAAGATTTGATGCCGCGTTACGCCGCGGCGCTCGAAGCACTCGGTAACTGAGTGCAGTCATTGTTTGAATATGGAGAATTGCATGTCTGATCCCGTCGTTATCGTATCTGTTGCCCGTACTCCGCTGGGTGGCTTCCTGGGTGAGCTGTCCGGCCTGACCGGTCCTCAACTTGGCGCAGCAGCCATCAAGGCAGCGGTCGAGCGGGCCGGTCTGTCGCCCGAGCAGGTCGAGGAGGTCATCATGGGCTGCGTGCTGCCCGCCGGTACGGGGCAGGCGCCTGCCCGCCAGGCTTCGCTGGGCGCCGGTCTGCCGTTGTCGACCGGTTGCACCACGGTGAACAAGGTGTGTGGTTCGGGCATGAAGGCAACGATGCTGGCGCATGACCTGCTCATGGTCGGCTCCAATGAGATCATGGTCTCCGGCGGCATGGAGTCGATGTCGAATGCACCCTACCTGTTGCCCAAGGCTCGCAGTGGTTATCGTCTGGGTCATGGTCAGATGCTCGACCACATGTTCCTCGACGGGCTGGAGGACAGTTACTCCAAGGAGCACAAGGGGCGTCTGATGGGTACCTTCGCCGAGGATTGCGCGTCGCACTTCGATTTCACCCGTGCAGCGCAGGATGAATTCGCCGCGACCTCCACGACCCGTGCTCAGGCCGCGATCAAGGATGGCGCATTCACCTGGGAAGTGACGCCGGTGACCGTGCCTGGGCGCAGGGGCGACGTCGTCGTCGACAAGGACGAACAGCCGCCGAAAGCCCTGCTCGACAAGATCAGCACTCTCAAGCCTGCCTTCAAGAAGGACGGTACGGTGACGGCGGCCAACTCGAGCTCGATTTCCGACGGTGCAGCTGCGCTGGTGCTGATGCGCAAATCGACTGCCGACAAGCTCGGCCTGAACCCGGTCGCCACCATCATCGGCCATGCCACTCACGCGCAGGATCCGGCCTGGTTCACCACGGCGCCGATCGCAGCGATGCAGAAGCTGCTGGCCAAGACCGGCTGGGGCGTCGACGACGTTGATCTGTGGGAAATCAACGAAGCCTTCGCTGTGGTCACCATGGCGGCAATGAAGGAAATGAAGTTGCCGCACGACAAGGTCAACATCAACGGCGGGGCGTGCGCGCTCGGTCATCCGATCGGTGCATCCGGTGCGCGCATCCTGGTGACGCTGATCGGCGCGCTGCGTCGTCAGGGACTCAAGCGTGGTGTGGCCAGCCTGTGCATCGGTGGTGGCGAGGCGACGGCGATGGCGATCGAGGTGAATGCTTCGGTGAGCTGCGGCTGAGCCTGCCGCGGCCTGCGATGAAGGGTGGACGCGAGGGTGCGTTCCACGAGTCGCGGGCCGCGTCGGGGACTTCCTTGGCGCTCTGCCGAACTCGTCCTGCGGGCCAGGACAGTCCTCGATTGCTGCAGGCCTCCCCGCCATGACCCGCTTTGGTCTGGCGTGATTTTCGATACATACAAGCGACGAAGGCGCACGCCTTCCGTGAGAAGAGACAATGATTCTGACTGCTGAACAGGAAATGATCCGCGACTCCATCCGTGCCTTTGCACAGGAGCGCCTTGCCCCCTTTGCGGCCGACTGGGACCGCAACCACACCTTTCCACGCGAGGCGCTGAAGGAGCTCGCCGAGCTTGGCGCGCTGGGCATGGTGGTGCCCGAGGAGTGGGGCGGTGCCGGTATGGACTACATGAGCCTCGTGCTGGCGCTGGAAGAGATTGCCGCCGGCGACGGCGCAACCTCGACCATCGTCAGCGTGCAGAATTCACTCGCCTGCGGCATCCCCAACCGCTATGGCTCTGATGCGCAGAAGGAGGCGTGGCTCAAGCCGCTCGCGCGTGGCGAGAAACTGGGGTGCTTCTGCCTGACCGAGCCGCACGTGGGCTCGGACGCCTCGGCCATCCGCACCACGGCGACCCGCGACGGTGACGGCTGGGTGCTCAACGGCGTCAAGCAGTTCATCACCTCCGGCAAGCATGCCGACGTGGCGATCGTGTTCGCGGTGACGGACAAGGCGGCGGGCAAGAAGGGCATCTCCTGCTTTCTCGTGCCAGCGAGCACGCCGGGGTACATCGTCGGGCGCATCGAAGAGAAGATGGGGCAGCGGGCCTCGGATACCACCCAGATTCTGTTCGAGAACTGCCGCGTGCCGGCCGATGCGATGCTCGGGGCAGAGGGTGAGGGCTACAAGATTGCCCTGTCCAACCTCGAAGCCGGGCGTATCGGCATTGCCTCGCAGTGCCTGGGCATGGCACGTGCCGCGCTCGAAGCGGCGGTGAAATACGCACAGGAACGCGAAACCTTCGGTAAACCGATCTTCGAGCATCAGGCGGTTAACTTCCGTCTCGCCGACATGGCGACCCAGCTTGAGGCTGCGCGTCAACTGGTGTGGCATGCCGCCACCCTCAAGGACGCCGGACGTCCCTGCCTGAAGGAAGCGTCGATGGCCAAGCTGTTTGCCTCCGAGATGGCCGAGAAGGTGTGTTCGGACGCGATCCAGGTGCATGGCGGCTACGGTTACGTCAGTGATTTCCCGGTTGAGCGCATCTACCGTGATGTTCGCGTGTGCCAGATCTACGAGGGTGCGAGCGATATCCAGAAGCTGGTGATCGGCCGCGCACTGGCCGGCTGAACACAAAACCGCGTTTCCGATCCTGCGGGTTGTGGTGGCGGGTTTTCCCCTCCCTCTCTTCCCGCTGCTGAATCCGCAGGATTTTTTGCGATCACGATGGGCTGAGTTTCGTCCGGATCGCACCCCCAGCGTTCCGCATCGACTTTAGCCTGCCTTGTGTCGTCATCGACGGCCATTGCTTCAGTATTGGCCGTCTCCCGCAGATCGAGCGCATGATTTTCCGCCTTGCGTGCGAACCGCTTCGCTAACGTGCGTCGCCTGACTCAGAGGGGGCGCCGGATCGTCATCGCACCACGGATCTGGCCCGCCGAATAGCCGGTGGCCTTGTCGTCGGGGTAGAGCGCCTGCAGCTTGACCTTGACCGCGGGGCTGATGTCGGTGTCGCTGCCGTGGCAGGCCAGACACAGCGTCTGCGTGGGGAGCGCCTTCATGTAACGGTAGGATTTCACGCCGCCGTCCACCACGACTTCTCCCTTCTCAAGCGTCGCCGGTGCTTCGCCCGCCGCCGCCCTGCGGTCGAAATCTTCCAGCGCCGTCCGCTCCCAGGCATCGGGAACCGCCTTCGGATTGCGGTTCTTGAGGCTTACGCGGCGGATGTTCCAGCCGCTTTTCTCCGACGCAGCCTTTGCCATCTGTGGCGCCTTGTCGCGACATACTCCGATTGCCCCCTCAGGTCCGCTTTTTGCGATTTCATCCTGCAGTACGGCCACCAGCTTGGGTGGAATGCTGCTCGCCACGGCCCGTGCTTCTTCGAGCAAGGCAGCGTCATCGGCGAGGGCGGAGGCCGAACAGAGGACCAACAGTGCGGGGACAAAGGCGTGCAGCAGTGAGTGCTTCATCGGTGAGCTCCTGGCGAATTACGTCGATAAGTCGATGATTATGCACTTGTCGCGCGGCCATATGGAAACCGTCCCGTAAGGCCGGTCAGCTGCCTTTGCGTAGTGGACGCTCCTCGGTCCGTCCGCCGACAACAGGCGGGCGCATGCACAGCGGTGTCCTGATTGACGCATCCAACGCCCATGAGCGCCTGCGCCCGGATAAGCCAGGAGCGCTCGCCAGCGCATTTCATGCACATACGCAGGCTTCTGCGCCAGAATGCGTGCATGAGCGAAGGCACCCCCTCCGAAGCAGCAGAAAAACCTCCCGAGCTGTGGCAGTTCGTGCCGCTCTCGGCCTATGCGCAGCCCGAACTGGCGGCGAGTAGCGCAGCGGTGGCTGCGTGGGGCTCGTTTACGCAGTTCTTCCGCAGTACGCACAAGGAAGACATGGTGCCGGTGAAGCAGGAGGACGCGTTGCGTTCCCTGCCGGGGATGCTGCTCGAACATCTGGTGGGGCACATCGATTGGCGCAAGGCGTCGGTCGCGCTCGATACCGCGCTCAGCGCGCAGGGCGAGGATGCTGCGTCCGGTGTGCAATTCCTCATCGGCCAGCCCCATTGCGGGCATGCCGAGATGGTGGCTGACTGGGCCGCCCGCCACGATGCGCAGATCATCGAACCACCGTCATATGAAGCCTTGCTGGCGAGCAATGGACGCTGGTGTGCCGTGTGGCCGGCACAGGGGCAGGCCTGGGCCTTGCCTGCGCTTGAGCGCTGGTTCCTGCGCAGCGCCACCGGCCTGGCGCTGGTGCGCAAGCTGCTCGAAGAGATTGTGAGCGGGCGTGCGGGTCGTGGGCTGGTCGGCTGCGACAGCTGGGCATGGACCTATCTGCAACGTATTTCGTCGTTGCCGCTACCCGTAGCGCTTACGCTTCAGGCCTTCGACGGGCCCCGGCTGTCGCGGCTGCTTGCGCAGCTGGCGGATAGCGGAGGGCAGGGGCCGCTCCTGTTTCGCAATGCCCGCAGCGGGCAGACAACGCTGACCGTCCCCTACGACGGTGACGCAGCCAGTGACGAGGTGGTGCAACTTGCTGCGCACTGCCGGGGCAACGTTGGCGTCGCGCGGTGCTATTGGCGGCATCGTCTGCGCGCGGTGTCCGATTCGGCGGAGGCGCTCAATGAAGGCGGATCAGGTGCGGCCGAGAAGACCGACCCGGATGCCGAAGTGATCTGGGTTTCGGCCACACAGCCTGAGCCCGCGCTGCCGATCGAGGCTGACGAGGATGTCGCGCTGGTCCTGCATGCGCTGCTGCTGCATAACGGACTGCGCGCCGATGTCCTGACCCGGGTGCTGCCCTTGCCCCGCCACCTGTGCATGGCCATCGTGCTGAGGCTGCAGCGACTGAGCCTGCTCGAAGAGTACGAGGGTTGCTGGCGAGTTACCGCGCTGGGCTACGAACTGGTGAGGCGGTGGCTGCGCGGACGTGGTTTTCTGATTGACGATTTCTGATGGCCCACCTGATGCAACTACGCTGAGTGCCTGCCATGCCCGACGAAAATTCGATCTCACAGATATTCAGACCGCCCAACTGGACGATGGCCCTCGAAGTCGGTGCCGTCCTGCTGATTGCCGCGCTCCTGATTGCCGTTACGCAGCGAGCGCTGCCGTGGATCGGCAACCGTTTGCACGGTCGCCGGCGACTGTTCGTGCTGGCGCTGGTGCCTGTGCTTCGCCTGCTGATCATCGTCGCCGCGTTCGCGATGACCGTGCCCTTGGTGATCAACCCGTCCATGCAGAACATGGTGGCGCTGCTCGGGACGGTCGGGCTGGCGATCGGCTTTGCGCTGAAGGATCTCGTCAGCAGCCTGATTGCCGGTGTCGTGGTCGTGGGGGAAATGCCTTATCGCAATGGCGACTGGATCAAGGTCGATGGCATCTACGGCGAAGTGCGGCATGTTGGCATGCGCACGGTGCAGCTCGTGACGCCGACTGACGACGTGGTGTCGATTCCCCATTCGCGGCTGTGGAATACGCCCGTTTTCAATTCCAACGACGGTTCGCCGCGGCTGCAGTGCATCGCCGACTTCTACCTGCACCCCGAGCACGATGCGGCCCTGGTACAGGAGGCCCTGTCGGACGTCGCGCTATCGAGCGCCTATCTGCATTTCGGCCAGCCCGTCATGGTG